>PLEU01000027.1 GCA_003136515.1 Spartobacteria bacterium | reverse complement strand
TCCACCCACTCTGCGCGTGGTGCTCGCTATTCGCGAGGACCGCTTGTCTCTGCCCGCTCGAAGGACTTGAGGGCCATGAATCATCGCGCGCGAAGTGGAGAGAAACTATTGGAATGAACTTAGGTTGAACGACATCGCCGGCCCCTTTGCCAGACGATGCAATGCTGCACGTTCCTGCCTCGTCACCTCTTGAGCTTTTCCTATCTCCGTTGCCTCTGGATCAACTGCGCAGATGTAAATGAAGCATGATCTACGCAACTTTACGGTTGAAATACCTAAAGGTTGAAATGGGATGGGCAAACCTCAATCAAACGAAGTCGCCCCGAGCTATGAGCTTTAGGGCTCAGACAGCAAATGGAGATAGGTCTAGCCTTAGGATGTCTGGCAAACTTTGTCAGACTGGGAGTTCCATACTAACCGCCTCACCCGATGCGCAGAGCATGATGCGTCGTCGAAGGCTGTCCCCACGTCTCCTGTCGCTACCAGCCAATCGCTGCAGCCTCAGAAGTTTGACGTGAGAGCAGGAAAGCCGCGACGGGAAAATCGATCGTGTTCTGCGATCGGTCGGATAGACTCTCAACAATCGAATCACTAGCAATGTCTGTGATTCTTCTAATTACCTCCGACAATCGACTACCCCCTACGTTTCATTGACTGCCCCTTGCCGGGCAGGCTTCTGCGTCTGCACGCAGAGATAGCTGTCGCCATGTGTTGAGACTGCCCTCGTGGGGCAGTTCTAAACCTCTCAGAGGAACAGCCGATATAGAAGTGCAGGTATTGATTCAAGGAAGAGCAACAAGGAATGGGCCCGAAGTGAACAGTCATAGGTTAGCTAGTGAGTCTCCCAGAGAGGGACAATCGAGTTGGGATAAGCGCACTGTTCCCAGAGTAGAATCGCGCTCACCACGTCCCGTCATTCACAAGCACGGAAAGATAGTTGGGGATCGACGTGCCACGTGTGTGTTCATTTGTTCACCGATTAGAGGGGGCAGCTCGGTCACCACAATTTCAGGATCGCATCGCCGAGTCCGATGGCAGAATTCTGTTCCGAGACTTCAGAAGGTGATTCTTAGGGCCGCACGTTGCTTATGTATCAGTGCCTTTTGCCTACTGGTCATTGGTTGCGGTAATGGTATTGTTCGCGAACTATCGGGGGCGCAAGCGCTCTCCATTACGATCTCCCCTGGAACGGCACAAGTCGCAATCGGCCAGAGTTTGCAGTTTATAGCCATAACTACAGGAGAGATAGGCAGCGCGTCTTCCTGGTCAGTAAACGGCGTCCTCGGAGGGAACCCTTCGACAGGAACGGTTTCTTCGTCTGGGTTTTATATTGCACCATCCATCTTACCCCCTGGTGGAAGCGTGACAATAACCGCAATCGTTGTAAATGAGAGCAGCAGTAAAAGCGCAAGTGCGACAATCACGATTGATGACGTAGTTACTACGATTAGTCCTACGTCTGCGTCAGTAGCAATTGGCGGTATGCTTCAGTTTGCGGCCTTTATAAATGGAAGTGCAAATCCTCAGATTGTCTGGTCGGTGGGAGGCGTTCCAGGTGGAAATACAGAATACGGCACGATTTCCGGCAGTGGACTCTACACTGCGCCAGCAACAGTACCCACCTCGACTATTACCGTTACTGCAACCGATGCGGTTGACAGTTTGGGTTCTGCAACGGCTACTCTTGCCATCTTCAATCCCGCAGTTGTAGCTGCGCATAGTCGATGGCTCGCTGGTGTAGCATACGCAGCTGCGGTCGACGGATGCACCAACATTGCGGTCGAACAGCAGGAGAACGAGACTCTTTCTGCAGTGATTGATCGATTCGCCTGGACGGGAAGCGAAGGAAGCTGTTTGGTTCTCTGGCCAGTCTCCACTGATCCAACAATGATCCGGTACTCCCTCGCATGGGGTGGTACGATCAACGGCAAAGATATTCTATATATCTCGGATATCAGTCAAATGAGGATCTGGAATGGTGTTGAAGTGACAGGGAACTAGATGAGATGCCACGTCCTCACACATATCGCAATACGAATGTCCACAACGTTCTGTGGAGTGGCTCAATGACTCCTTTTATTTTCGGACTCCGCACGCTTCTCTGTACAGGCCTTCTCTTCTCACTGGGGGTGGGTCTCCTGTTAAGAGCACAGACTTTACCAACGTCCACTGTAACTTTGTCACCTGGTGTCAATATTCAAGCGGCAGTGACAGCTGCACCGCCGGGAACTACCTTTGTTCTTCTCCCGGGCGTCTATCGAATGCAAAGCGTTCAACCGCTTAACGGAGATGTTTTTATTGGCCAAGGAAAGGTCATCCTGAATGGCTCTCAGATTCTCTCGTTTCAATTAGATCCTGCAGGCAGCGGCCTCTGGCTTGCGGCTGCAACTGCCAGCACCATCAACTCCGGGAGTTGTCAGACTGCCTATCCTTTGTGCGGATACACTCAAGACCTTTTCATCGATGGCGTCTGGCAGGTACCTGTGAGTAGTCCACAAGGAATGAAGCCGGGCTTGTGGTACTTCGACCGCCCCGACAATTTGATCTATGTTTCCAGCAATCCTGCGGGACATGTTGTGGAAGTAGGCATGCAAGAATTTGCCTTCTATGGAAGTGCCACCGATGTACAAATAAGCAACCTGACAGTCGAAAAGTATGCCACACCTGCGCAAAATGGGGCCGTTGGCGGCATAGTTATACTGTCCGCCGATCGATGGGTGGTCACTAATGTGGAGTCGCGGTGGAATCATGGCAGGGGCATCTCTCTCGGTGGGTCAAACTCTCAGATTCTAAATTGCTTCGTCCATCATAATGGGCAGCTTGGNNGGGCAATTAATAACGAGATTTCCTGGAATAATTATGCTGGGTTTAGCGCAGGCTGGGAGGCAGGAGGAAGTAAGTTCTGGGAAACTACAAATCTCGTAGTTCAATCCAACTACGTCCACGACAACAAGGGACCCGGGCTCTGGACCGATAACGACAATGTTGGCACACTTTATGATAGCAACACTGTCATCAATAATCTGAATGAAGGAATCAAACATGAGATCAGCTATAACGCGATCATTAGTAACAATACCGTGAAGGGAAACGGGAACGCACCCACCGTTTGGTTGTGGAATTCCCAAATCGAAGTTCAAAACTCCTCCAACGTTGAGGTGTTTGGAAATACTGTCGAGGTACCGGCTGATGGTGGGAATGGCATAGGGATAATCAATCAAACCAGAGGCAGCGGGACGCTCGGCCCATGGGTCGCAGCGAACAATTACATACATGGAAACACCGTCAAATACTTGGGTAGTCAGGGAGGGTCTGGCTGGGTGGACGACACTGGTGGAAGCACTGCTATTGGGAACCTATTCGACTCTGACCGATACATCCTTAAGAATGGCGGAAGCCTCCATTGGGACTGGCCTTTGTGGACGACGTGGGCCGGGTTCCAGGCGGAAGGGCAGGAAGCCAATGGAAACTGTTGCAACTAATACATGTATTCCAGACCTAGGCATCTAGACTCACGCCAATTTGGCTAGTCGGCAATAGTATCTCGCATGCAGTATCAGAATCTGACCCTCGTGCTAACCGAACGATCATGGCTGCCGCGAACACCCCGAGAAGCGGATCAACCGGAAAGCGGAAGCGAGGCTTTACCATCATCAACGCAGATGTGACGATGACCAACGACAATGCAGCCGCCGTAAACCAAGTTCCGGGCCATCTCCAGTAGAAAACAATTCCCGCCACGCCCAGTAAAACTACGGGCAACATTGCCCACCCCACCATCTTTGCCGCTTTTCCATCGTGCATTCCACGAGTCACTGGACGACCGACTGAATCCACAACGAATAGGCCCCTACTTAGAAATAACTCACTGTAACGAGCGGGGTGCTTCACTATCCATCGTATAGCCTCCTGTCGCTGCGCAATGTCGATCGCGACCTCGCCTTTCGCCGAAACGTCCGGGACAGTGATTAGGTTTCCGGATCTTGGTGTCGCTGCATCATTAGCTCCGAGCCGCAGGTTTATTCCTCCATTGGTCGCAAGCGACCATGTGTCCATTACCAGTCTATTCCGCCCAACCCAAGCAAGTGTCGATAGCATACCTATAGACGCAATGATCAACCCTATGCGCGTCTTACCTCTCAATGTGGATATGACCGCAATGATGATGGGAAGTGGCGCGAAGGTTGTTTGCGCGCTTGCGGCAAAGGCGAGACTCAATCCGCCGATTGCAGCTGCACCTATGTCTTCATGTAGGTAGGCACGTGCACAATAGAGTATGCCAGCCGTGATTGCAATTGCTGTAAGTGCAGTTGGATACAACGTCGTAGAGGCATAGTTGAGTCCTGGATCCAGGCTGACCAGCAATGCAGCCAAAGCAGCCACGCGGATGTTCATACCCGCGAGAGTCGCGAGGCGAGCACAGAGAAATGGAAGAGTTGTCAGTAATAAAGATGTGACGAGCTTCACGATTGCTGGATGGCGACCCACTATCTCATAGATCAAGCAGATGAAAAAAGGCTCTGCTGGTGCACGAAAGGCTGTATACGATCCCGACAATGCGAACTGATGTGTCTTCCACAGCGCAGTGCCCAAGTTTTCATAATCACGTTCATCAAGAAACACTGTATTATGCCGAGCAGCAAGAGCAAGGACCAGTCGAACAACAAGCCCCAATATGGCGGCATATAAGACACAATATGTGTTGTTGAATACACCATCAATATAGACGCTGCGACTGGATATGGGTCTCGTTCTCATTATGCCCTCGCTACAATTGTGATACAGAAACGATAAGTAGGCCAGATTGAGGTTCTAGAAACTGCCTCGCCGCGCGAATACCATCGAGAAAACACGAGCGTGCCTAGAATGTTATCAATATATTCCGTGCTAATCATCGACCGTGCCCGTCTAGATGACCAGTATTAAGCGCTATTGAGATAAACATCAGATCAACTGATGGGATATTTATTGATACCCATCAACTGTAGAACGATTTTCACAATAAAGACGGGATTATTTCTCAAGTAACGGTACCAGAGCCGACCAAAGTCCTGGGTCAACCGATGTGCCCATTGCAGGCCCATGCGTTTGACTATGTCAGGGGCATCTTTTATGCGGCCTATATGAATGTCGAATGCAGCTCCCACGCCTACCATCAGTTTTACGTCTAATTGCGAGAGGTGCTCTGCCATAAATAGTTCTTGTTTCGGCGTGCTGAGGCCGATCCACATCACATCAGGGCCTGATTCAGATATCTGGCTTTGAAGGTCGGCCAGTTCTTGTTCATTAAGCCGACGAAATGGAGGTGTATACGTCCCAACGATATCCAAGCCCGGATATCTCGTTTCGAGCGCTACCTTCAATGCCGGCGCAACGTCCTCATTTCCCCCATAGAGAAAATGGCGCCACCGCTTTTGGACGGAAAGTCTACAGATCTCCGACATAAAATCAGGACCGTAGACACGATCTAACTGAAGTCCCTGTAGACGTCCAACCCACACAGTAGGCATACCGTCCGGTATCGTTAAAAACGATTCATTCAGAATGTCACGGAGCTTGGGCTGAGATTGTGCTTCCATGATTCCATGGACACCCGTAACGCAAATGTACCCCTTCACCTCCGACTCAATGCGCTTCTCTGACAGCCTCACGGCTTGATTCATATCGGTTGCGCTTACACCGACTCCGAGTATGTTTGCTCGTTTCGGACCTTCGGTATATTCCACGGCGTCCTCCTGTATACATCAGGTAGTCCGATTGCACAACGATCGCGAAGGTGATGCTAGCTTTCGCAGAAAATCGTATATTCCTCTAGCCTCATTCAGTAGTAGAGCTTACGCACAATGCGAGTAATCAAGACAAGAGGTCTGAGGGTGATTGCTTGGGCCATAATCAAATAGAAAGCGAGCCATCTGCGCTCGGCATATTTTCTCGATGCCATCGCTGTCAGGCCTTTCGCTTTGCCTATTCGCTGCTGATTCAGACGTACAAAGATATTTCTGGATACATACCAACTCTCAAGTTCTGTAGGCGATAGTTCACTTTGCCCACGCATGCGCCGCATGATATTGACATCAATACCCCATGACCTGATTACTTCAGACTTTGTCCTCTTTCTGATGGTTGTCGCACCTCCATGCAAACGATATTCAACCAGACTCTGGGAATTGCAGCGAATCATTCGGCCGGAGGTTACCACCCTTCCCCAGAGATCACGATCTGCGACAGCGTCTGGTGTGCGATAGCCACCCACGTCGAGAATATCGCTTCTTTTCATCAGAACAGTGGAATGAACGATCTCCAGGAAGTCACTGGGATTCATTCTCGCTCTTCCTTTCGCCACATCGACAGGATTCCCGGCCCTACCTAGACGACGCCCCTCAGAGTCGATAAAAAAAGCATAGCTTGAGACGACACTACATTCCGGATGTTGACCAAGAAAATCCAATTGGGCTTGCAGCCAGCCTGGTAGAGCTCGATCGTCCTGATCGATATGGGCTAACCAAGGAGCCCTTGAGAGAGAAACCGCCCTATTGAGAGCACTCGCAATGCCTTGGTTATCTTGACGAAATACTCGAATCCTCTCGTCCCTCTTTTCGTAGTCAGCTAATATCGCTGCCGTCCGATCCGTAGAGCCATCCTCAATGATAACGAACTCAAAGTCCCCGAATGTCTGCGCGAGAACACTCTCAATCGTTTCGGCAAGGAATCTCTCGCCGTTATAGGTCGCCATAATCACTGAGATATGCATAGATTAATGTCATCCTCATGCNNCCGTTATAGGTCGCCATAATAACCGAGATACGCATCGAGTTATCTCCCTATGTATGGATCTGACTAGACTCCGGTAACCCACGACGGCATATGCAATGTGAATCCTTGGTCTCACTAGATATGAGGATTCTAAACAATGGCGCTGCCTTAGCGTAAATACTCGGGGCATCGTTACGTTAGCACGATCTGATTGAGACTTGTTTATGAGTTGTNNGGCGGATATTGTTCGAATACGATCCCTTTGGAGATCGGTGTCGGCTAGACACTGTGACACTTTGTTCCTCAGTGTCGCGGCGTCGAGATCTTCCACCTCAATTATCAAATTCTCTAGACCTAGGTCCCGAAGAGTTCCCTGCGCCTTAGTACCAAAGTACGGAATCGTAAGTACGGGCGCCCCACCACGAATGGCGAGAACGACAGCGTGAAAGCGGGTGGCAATCACCAAGGCAGCGTCACCGTAGAGTGTGCATAACTGATTTGGGCTGAAATCCTGATCGTAAATGATCGTCATGTCCGCAGCTCTCGGGCTAAGAGTTAGATAAATATCATTCGTTATGATGCGGTCATCTTCGTCCTCAATAGGGCCTTGTGTGTGTGCTACTAGCGCTACCCTCATTCCACGCTCTAGAGTTAGCCATTCGGTTAGCTCAGCAAATGAGTCCTTGTATAAGCGCGCAGCGCCTGGGTATGTCCAGAGGGTATAAGGCTTCGCAACGATATGGCAACGTATTCATTCCGATGCAAACCTGGAATTGGCGAAGGATATTCTGGCGCAGCGTGACTAAAGGGCAATCCGAATGCTGCATCGGGAACGGTCTTCAGCACAGATTCATCAACCTCTAAGGCACGAAGAGTTTGACATGAGAGCGTTTCGCGGCACCATGTGCCTGTGGATCGATTTACGAGGAGCTTGAGCCACCGCTGCGATAGCCGTGAAGGAAACGGACCGAAGGATTGACTGAAGAGAACATAAGGTATGTCAAGGCGCAGGGCAAGAAGCATCGGATATGAGAATGCGATGAGATGATAGAGCATATTGATAATGTTGGTTTTTGGGAAACCAAAGTAAAGCCCCCCATTGGATATGACTAGCGAAGCATTACGCACTGACCTATCCAGAGGTGTGTCCGGTATGACCATGGGCATCGCTAATTTGAGCACGGAACGTAGCAAGCGCCATAGCACCTGGTGCTTTGGGAGACTACGCGACAAAGCCGGGAAATGACATGGGATGAGTTCGACATCTTCGTGTGCGGCCCGCACGTGGCGGAATGCATGCATTAATGACCGCTTACTATCATGGACAATATACGATGAGACTTGAATGCAGCTCGACGCGAGGCCTGCCTTCAATGCACTGATCACACCGATTGTAATGGCGGCGTCGCCCTTGTTAGAGTCATCCCAGCAATTTACGATTAGAACGGGTCGCGATTGCGTTTCTGACATGATTAGTCACCATAGTTCGAAATGCGTTTTGTGACGATCGTAAACAGATTGAAGGCCAATGGGAGGTTATTTGTCCTATAAATACTCGTTCCAGAGTACTTCTCTAAATGATTAGCAGACTTCTCCACCCCTTCAGAGAACTCATGAACCAACCGGCGTTGTATTACTGCTTTCTGTGTAAAGTTCCAGATGGCCTTCTCCCGGGCCTCCCAGAATATTCTTCGCGAGCAAAGTGCTCTTGTGTGTCTGCCAGTATAGAGCGTAGTAAACCACAATCAAAACCTGGCCGACAAGGCCCGAGGTGACAATTCCCGCAGCGCCAAAATGCCTACTGAATGGGTATATGCTCGCGAAGATCGCACATGCGCTCAGAATGCTGGCTTGAAGCATGACCCGTGTCTCATGCAGCCCGCGATATAAATGGGAGACCAGCCTAGTCACCACGCTGAGCATCATGTTGGTCAATTGCAGGAGCATAGGGATAAAAAAGGCGACCATCGCCGGGCCGTATAGGAACCGCAGAATCTGATGGCCAAAGACCGCGACGGGCACCATGGCGATGGCAAACAGGGGTACAGCGGTCAGGCACGAACGCCGAATCAAGACAAATGCAGCCTGCGGACCTCCATTCCGAAGCCGATCTCCAATCTGTAGCGGAACGAAGTTATCCAGCGATGTCATGATCAGATTTACCGGACCAGACAGATTGAGTGTCGCCCATAGGCCGCCCGTCACCGACGGACCGACGACAGAGTTGCCGATGAACATCATCCCTTGAGTGCCAAGCCACCGGACCTGGGTGTTNNAGTGCCAAGCCACCGGACCTGCGTGTTAGCCAACATGTTCCAACTCTGTCGCCGACAGATGTCCCATGTTTCTGAGATGAGTGCCACTGCTGGTCGCAGCCGATCCGTGAATAGAATCATGATGATAGCTGCGAGCGACGTTAAGCACATCGCCACATATGTTGAAAATAAGGTGAGTCTTCCTATCCGCCATAACACGACGAAAGCGGCCAACTGTCCACCATAACTGATGACATCATTTACAATCGCGAGATTCTGATTACCGGAGAAAAAGTAATAGCGGCGGACCCAGTCTTGCAATTGATACACGGCAAGGCAACAGGAGAACGCGCAGATTACGCGAAGACTATAGAAGTCCGAAAATATTTGCAGGACTTGCCCGGCTCCCATGCTGAGCGCAAAAACGATCCCGCTCGCGCAGATCTGCAAGGTAAGCATCCCATCGGCAAACCGCTTACGTTTGCTCCCAGATAGCAGCGATCCTATGGACATCATAGGAACTACGAGTGGATCCCGCTGCATGTCATTTACATATAAGAAGATAACGTAAGCCAGGGCATACTTGCCAAACTCCTTGAGGCCAAGTCCGCGAACCAAAACAATGCTGGAGACGAAGTTTGTACNNCCGCTAACGATGATCTGGTCGAATAACGCACGCGAGCCGCGACTGCGAAGATACCTCATCATCAAATCCTTGGGTAGATGGACTTGGTTCTTAACCATTGTCACAAGGGCCGCGACTGTCTCATATGTACTCATGGTTAGGCAGCCTCTAGTCGTCATCATTAAGCAGTAACGAGTCCATTGCAGAGTCGGTCAACGGAGCATGGTTCCGATCTGTGCCCGACTATCAGTCGGGCATTGTGAAAAGGCACCTTCAAAAAACCTCCTCCGCAGTGCCTTCATCCTTGTCATTTCACTACGCACTTGATTACGGTACATGCGCATCACAGCCTCGCCAAAACCGATCGTGCTCCAAAACAGAATTCCCCCTTGGGGGCTCTCCAGATAAACGTCAAAGCAGGAGTTAATCGCTGCCGCCAGCCATATACAAAGCAACCATAGAAGGACATTGCTCCAGAACCTGTCTCGGAGTTCTCGCGCTAATATCTGCATTCTCATCATCCGAACAGAAAACAAAACATTGATGGTCACCCAAAGAATTAGCCCAGGCACACCCATTCGCGCCAACACTGTCATCGTCCCGTTGTGGGGGCTACGCAATAACGCATTGATGTCCGCCTCTGCAGGTGCTCCTGGAAGCAAAGTGAGATTCACACCAAATCCACGACCAGTCCAGAAGTAAGGGCCAAATACGGTTGAATCCAAGATGCTCTGCCACCAGCCTAGACGCCATTCTTTTGTATCCTGCAAAGCGGAATCCGTACTTTGTGAGTCGCTCGAGACGATACTCGTGAAGTTCTGCCTAATCTGTTGAGAACTGAACGAGCGCTCCTGCGTCTGATTGAAGTCCAGCAAGCCCGATGAGAACAAAACGAAGGCAAGACTAAACGACACCACGCACATTGCGATTGCTTTTATCCCAATCTCCTTCGAACGTTGCGTGAAGCAAAATATCAATGGCACGAGTACGGCCAGAAGGCCGCCACGATTTTTAGCAAAACACAATAACAAGAGAAGTACGATACTAATAAAAAACAGCACTTTTTTGATGGGCGATGTTATTGGAATACCGAGTGTACTCCGACGTGGAAATAGGAATAGGAATGTGATAGCGGCAGTTAAGTTTACTCCTACGTCACCCATCTTGACCGTCGGAATCTCGACTGACGATGCCCAAGGCAGAGTCGGGAGTCCCCCCTTCCCACCGAATGCCAGAGCCGTTAGAGAGAGAAGCAGTACAACCTGGACCGACCAATAAAGAAAGCGTCGGTAAGATATGAAGAATCGGGATAGTGGATCAGGATATCGAAAGAATACTATGATTGCNNGAAGATAGGGAGCCGTACGAATGACACCCCATGCTGCAAATAGCCCATAGGCCGATATGGTGGGTGAGTTGAAGGGTTCAAGCAGTTTGTTGGACCTTAGATATAGGAGTATTCCGAGGATGAGTGCCATCTCGCCCACGAAACAGTAAGCCGCATTCTTATCCAGAAGGTCATAAGAATAGAGGACGGCAACCAAGAAACCTAACCATAGACTCTCCATCCGCGCCTGTGTCATATGAACGCTACCTCATAGGCCCGGGTTGTCATGTCTGCACCGCTCTATGTCGGGAGACGCTGATAGCCTGGTCGTAAATATGCATTAGAATCTCCAAATTGCGGGGGGCACGAAAGTAATCCCGATAGTTTGCGTGGGATCCCAGTTGCAGCTTTGCAACGGTGGCTGGATTCTCTGCGAGATTCCGTGCAGCACACGCAAGCTGCTCGGGGTTGCCAGGCGACACCAACAGTCCCGAAATACCATCCTCAATTATGTCGGTAGCCGCCCCGATCCTACTCGCAATCACCGGCAGACCCGCTGAGAATGCCTCTATCATTACCATCGGAATGCCACCCTCATACCACTGTGACGGAAGAATCAGCGCCGTAGCTTGGTGCATCAACGCACGCACCTGTTCGGAAGTCTGAACGCCCAACACTTCGATTTGACGATTCATCATAGTAGCCAGAACTTCATCTTGGAGCCTACCAATACCCGCGATCTTGAGCGGAAGTCCCAGGCCTGAACCCGTTGTTGCCGCGGCCAGTAGTGTCCTGACCCCCTTTTCTGGCTCAAGACGACCAACATATAAAAAGAAACCACCACCCCCATGACCTTGCCCATAGTCGCGGACAGTATTTGGTTTCACCATAATGCTTTCAGGTCCGGCTATGCCAGCCTCGATAAATTTTCTGCGCGCGAAGTCAGTCAACGCAATATAGCGATCCACTTTCTTTCGCCACGTGCCCCGGATGCGATGTAAAGCGTTCATGCCGGATACAACGGCACTGCCCGCGGCGCTATCTCGGTAGCATCGATGCAAAATGCCCGGCCATCCGAATACTTTCCCTAAGCATTCCTCACATATGCGCCCATCGCGAAAAAGAAGCGCATTCGCGCAAGTCAGCCGGTAATTGTGCAGCGTTTGCACCACGGCTGCACCCCCAGCAGCGTCATATACGGAAGGTGAGAGCCGAGGGAAGAAGTTGTGTACATGCAGTACATCGGGCTGAAAACGCCTCACCACATCTGCTACTGCGTTTCGCATACCTGCCGAATAGAAGGCCTCCGTTGCAGTGCGGAGGTGGTCACCGCTAGATTGAATCTGATCATTGCTAACTTCGAAGATCTCCACATCGACACCTGCATTCCGCAGCATCTCTGATTCATTCGCCACGACGACATCCTCACCGCCTGGGACCTGATACCGATTGTGGAGAACCAATACTCGCGAAATCATTGGTATGCCCGTTCCTCTAAATCTTAAGCTGGCTGAAAACCGTATCTCATAACCCCTATGACTGTGTCAGTAAGATTCCACAGTGTATCGACCGCCGATTATTGTTCTCATAAATCTACAGAAGGTTTTGCCGGCCGATGTAAGTGAGTATTTCGATTCGTAATATTCTCTGCATCGGATTGCCATTTTGCGTCTACATATTTCGTCATCAAGAAGATCTTGTACGGTGGTCGCGCTGCTCGCTATGTCATCAAGGTCCCAGAACCGCCCATTCTCACCATCCCGAAGCACCTCGGGTATGCCGCCTACCCTTGCTGCAACGATGGGAACTGATGCAGCCAACGATTCGATCAGGACAATTGGCATATTCTCCATGGTCGCAGCATGCACATATAGTCGGTGGCCAGCTATCAGAGATCGAGCATCACTACGGGATCCCATGAACCTCACCTGTTCTTGAATTCCGAGGGCCGCTGCAAGGGATTCGAGTGATTTGCGATCGACTCCATCTCCGATCACAGTGAGTGTTAGGGACACGTGGCGTCTTCTCATCTCGCCCAGTACCCTAAGGATGAATTGTTGATTTTTTCGAGGTTCCAGGCTACCGATTGTTATTAGGTCACCCGACGGGCTCGCATTCGGCTGGGGCACATCTGAGACAAAGTTGGGCACGACCTCCTGTGCGATGAGTTTTATCTCCGGAATGCGCCTATGTATCACATCATGCATGAACTTAGATACATAGGTAATTCCATCTAGCTCAGGCAGCACTGACTCCTCGAAGAGAGTAATTTTACGAAATAGCCAGCCTGTTTGCTTGATCATCCCCTTTTGGACCCACTCGATTGCTTGAGATTCGTTGAAGTGAGTGACCATTACAACCCTGGTGGTGGGCGATAGTCGTGTCTTCAATGCTGCTCTTGCCGAGATTGGACATTGTGCATAAATGATATCTGCAACCGGCTGTCGCTTGAGCTCGTCCCTCAGAGCAGCCCTCAGGTAGATATAGTGCCAAAACATAAACCACGCAATATTCAATTGGCCACCAAACAACTGGACGATACGTCTTAGAGCAAACAGTGGCAACCTCGCTATTCGACGCCCGGTGAATGGAGTTATCGTCGTGACAACAAAACCGTCACCCTCAAGCACCTTTGCAGCCATAGCCATGTGCGTCTGAAGGCCCACAAGTCCCTTTTCGNNATAAGCACCTTTGCGGCCATAGCCATGTGTGTCTGAAGTCCAACATGTCCCTTTTCACGCATGATCGTCGCGATTATGCAATTGGGCTGCACCTCTGGAGTGATCGCAGGGATTGTTGGCATACCTATCGCTCCCTCAATGGTGTGTTGCAAACCATAATCGTGTGCTTGATTCTTTAGCTTCGTTTAGTAGAGTGACTAGGGCATCCTGAACTTGCAACATCCGAAGGAAGACGGCAATGGATATCTCGTGCGCGGCCACTTATTATTGCAATAGCGCAAAGACCAAATCATCGTCGGAAAACGGCGTTCTAGCGGAGCGTATAGATTGTTGCCGAAGTTGCAGCAGACAAGACAGAGTTGCCTTCGATGAATATCGACTTCAATCTGCTCGACGGAATAAATAGAACATCGAGAGCATGCAACTGGGTAGCAGGGATCTTGCCATGGTTTTCCTCTTTGTAGTTAATTGGAATCTCTTCTATTGTTCCGTCTGGTTTAGGTCGTATGATGCGAATGCTGCCCGTTGCGGCTCCGGGGGCGGTGCCAAGCGCCAGTGAAATGACCTGAAGGGTGGTGAGATTGCCAGATTCCTGCATCACATAGCCACCTGGGCGATTCACCGAGCCAAGGACATAGACGATACCCGCACGCCTAACCTCGACCGTATCTCCTGGATTGACTAGTACCGTCAGAGCAACAGTCGCGTTCAGGCTCTTTCCGTATGTAATTTTTTCGATATCATTCGATTTGGTTCCTGCGCGATGGATGTCAATTTCATCGCCTGCAACAGCCGTCTCACCTCCGGCAATTGCAAGCACATCCAATAGCGGCTGCGGTGCAAGAATCGGATATCTCCCAGGGGACGTCACTTCTCCTACAACCGTCACACTCTGAGTGCTATATTCATTCAGATTCACAACAACATGTGCCGTCTTCAAAATGTCTCGTTGCACCAATATGACGCTAATCGCCTCCTCGGCCTGGCGCAGCGATAGACCTTTCAAGTGGATCATACCTACGGGCGGCATCGAAATGTCGCCATTTTCATCTAAGCGGAATGCCCCATCAAGGTCGTCTTCCTCATAGACTTGCACGTCCACTGCGGCGCCAGNNCCTCTGGAGTAAGCGTCAGCGCCGGCGGTCGTCCCTGGGTTGCCGAAGATCGTGTGGGATGATCTACCTGCTGCAGGGGCTCACTCAGATTGGAGTAAGCTTGCCCGCACAATGGGGCAGCCGTCGCGACCAAGCACGCGATGGTGCGCAACATGAAGGGTGAGGAGCCCCGGCCGTTACGAACGCTGAGCGTCATAGTACTCCCGTCCATATTTATTGCCATAGTATCCATAGTTGTAGTAATGCTCCGTTGATTTCGTATCCACCGCGTTCATAACGAATCCGCGAGGCCNNAGTCTTGCCCCAACGAACGACCAGGATCATTCCGTCGACCAAAGGTGACAGGATGATTGCGTCAGAGAACATCATCAGCGGTGGCGTATCTAAGATAATCAGATCGAACATCGGGTCCAGTTGACTAAGCACATTCGCAAACTCTGGAGATGCAAGGAGCTCGGCCGGATTGGGAGGCACCGGACCGGCAGGTAAGAGAAACAGATTCGGACAGTCTGGTACGGGCAATATCAGATCCTCCACCTTGGCCCCAGATGTCAATAGATTGCTTAGTCCGACCCGATTGTTTAACTTCGCCACCTTATGGAGCGATGGACGGCGAAGATCTGTATCCATGACTAAGACGCGTCTGCTGCTTTGAGCAAACGACTTGGCGAGGTTGAAGGCGATGGTTGTCTTGCCTTCGTTGGGCAGCGAGCTTGTTAGCACTAAACGCCGGGGATGCGACCCGGGACGGGACAG
>PLEU01000177.1 GCA_003136515.1 Spartobacteria bacterium | reverse complement strand
GCTGTGAGGCGGCGCAGACGTGTTTGAACTATTTTTCAGATGGCGACGAGCCATCATGATGGCATCTTGGCGATGTGCCATTGAATAAGAACTTTGCATGCGTTGCTGTTACCGCCCTCATGTGCTGCGGCATTTGCAACTCCGCCCTGAGTAGCGAATTAGTTGTTTCTATAGATCTCTCCAGGCCCCCCGACTATCAGCGGCTTACAACAGTCACCGATCCAGAAGATCTGATCAGACTGAGGGACACTTTGGGGGATAAGTTGTTGCAAAGCTGGCAACCATCAGTGTCAGGGCGTCCGGGCTCCACGGGGCAGCAGAACTTTTCCGCCTGGGTCGATCTGTATCAATGGCTCGATCTTCTGGAGTCCACCGAATCTGAGTATATGCGGCAATGGCTCCCAAGGCATCTGCTGTTGGAGGAGAACAAGGGGATAAGCCCTCCCTTTCGTATCGGGATCATCCAGAGCGGAAATTCCCTCAGTCATGATCCGCTGCCCAACTCACTTCTGACAAAGCTCATTGCCGACGGTTACTTCATCAGAAGCGTAACTGACGAACTCGTCACCCAGCCTTTCACTCCCGGGACAGGTTTCTTGGGCGACCGGCTTGATCCAAAATTCGTCGCCGCAACACTTTCCAGTCCAGAATTTTTAAAGAGTTGGTCAGGGTCGTTTACGCCCGACGATTTTGCCCCCAAGGCGCTCCTCAATCTCCAATCCATCTGGAAGAGCAGCCATGCTGACTGGAATGAATTTCTCTCACTGGCACTTGCACTGGCTCTGGTGAAGGATCAGCAACCTCCTGGATTTTGGCCCCACAGTCAGGTCGCTCAAGCGGATGTTCCGCGCCTTGATCTTCCTCCCGCTACCCTCTTCTCCCAATGGGTGCAGGCATTCCGTATGGGCAAGCTTAGGATGGATCCGAGGCAACTCGGGGAGGGGGAACTAAAGTTTGTCGTCGATGCGCCACTCGATCCCACGGAGATTGACTGGGTGAGAAACAATCCCTCACTTTCCCATCAGGATCCCGAAAGAGCGTTTGAATCAATTAATTACGATCAGGGGCGTGTGATCAAGGATGTCTATGTATGGCCGTGGGGAAAGTACCTGCTCGCCCAGATCAAGGAACATGGAGGTATCTGTGTTGATCAGGCCTACTATGCATCGATCTCCGGCAAGGCGGTCGGGATTCCGACAATCTTTTTTTCTGGTCAGGGAAAGGACGGGGGACATGCCTGGGTCGGCTATCTTAAGGCCCCTGGTCGCTGGGATCTTGATGTGGCGCGTTACGCCGAAGAGAACTTTGCGACCGGAGAGGCTCTCGATCCGCAAAGCTGGGCACCAATTACCGATCATGATTTGGATCTTCTCTCGCGCCATCTCGGCAATCGTGATCCTCAGGATGCTGCGCGAGGGGATTTGGTGATTGCTTCGGATTTTCGTAGAAAGGGGGATTCCAAAAGGGAGGGTCAAGCACTGGAGAGTGCCTTGCAGGTGTGTCCGGAAAATCCCTCCCTTTGGGATGCCAGAGAAGAGTGGCTCGAGCGTTCAGGGGCCTCTGTGTCTTCTCTTAAGGCCCATCATGAAGCGGCGCTGGCGCAGTTCACCAGGTTCAGTGACTTGAAGACCCAGCACGAGCAGGCACTCATCCGCCTAGAGTTACAGTCAGGGGAGAAAGCGGATGCGGCGGAACTTTCCGAACGGATCGTGCATGAGAATCAGGGTGGATGGAATCACGCCGCACGCACGGATCTCAGTGCCGCTGCTGCGTGGTCATTGATAGCGGGGCGGATTCAGGCCAAGGATGGCGATGGTGCCATGCAGGAATATGAACGTCAGCTTCAGTTGCTGGGAGATCAGGGAGGCGGGAATTTTTTCTACGGTGTTGTGGCTCCCTTTGCCTCACAGTTAATCACACTTGGTCGGCCAGATCTTTCGCTCCGGGTCCTGAAAGAGGCCAATACGAAACTGAAGCCGACGAAGGATTCACTGATCGATCGCGATCTGCACAAGCTCTGGCAGGAAGCCGGCGGGTTGCCTTGATGTGTCGGGGCGTGTTTATCAGTCCCGGCGGTCCGAGTTGCGGATTCTATCCTTTTTTTGTTCCCGTTTTTCCTCAAGCGCGGCAACCTCCCCACTCAGCTGGCGGCGGAGTTCTCCCATGGTATGCTCGTCGCCGACCGCTTGGGCCATCTCCCCCTCAAGAAAAATACGGCGTTCCGCAATCTTTGCCTCGAATTCTGAATCTATCTCGGCCAGCGCTTTTTTTTGTTCAGCAGTAAGGCTGGAACCCGGATGAGTTTTTCCCAAGCGTTCCATTGCAAGTTCGTAGGCTGATTTCATGAAATGCAGGATAACAGATTTTGCGGTGGAAGCGTATGAGAACCTTCCGAAGGAAATTGAGCATGGTTTTTCATCTTTGGATTTCCAGATTGCGAATCCCCTCCGTGATGGGGAGAGTCTCCCGATGATCCGCATCCTCAGTACAGACTTCGACGGAACACTCGCCGGAGGGCGGTGGGGAGAGAAATGTGCTCCGTCTTTGGGAGTGGAACTTACAACCGTGATACGCGGCGGAGCTCTCTGGGCGGTGAATACTGGACGTTCTCTGGAGAGTGCTCTGGATGGTCTGGAAGCCCTTATGGCACCCGTGAGGCCTCATTATATCCTTACCAGCGAGAGGCATCTTTTTAAGCCTGATCAGCAGGGCGGATGGCATGATTACGGGGACTGGAATCGCCTCTGCCGGGAACACCACGACCTATTGTTTGCTCGGGCGGGGGATTATTTTGATAAGATCAGGGAGCTGACTATGAAGACCCAAGGAGTGACGCTGCTGGAAAATAGCGAGGGTGTTCCCGAAGGGTTGATGGCCTCCAGTGAAGAATTGCTTGATATCCTCACGCAGGAGCTGAAGGCCCTGCCTGGGCAACCAGATGACTTTCACTATCAAAGGAGCAATATCTATCTGCGCTTCTGCCATCGGAACTATGACAAGGGAAGCACTCTGGCCGAGTTAAGCCGTCTGCTGGACATGCCAACAGCAGGTATTCTCGCCGTGGGAGATCATCAGAATGACATCGCCATGCTCTACGGAAGAGTGGCCGGGATGGTTGCCTGCCCTGCAAATGCCCACGCGAGTGTTAAGCAGACTGTGCTCAGGGCCGGGGGGTATGTTTCTTCACTCGAAGCGGGGGAAGGCACCGCCGACGCCATTCGCCATTTTCTTCACAATATGCAAGTACCCGTCGAGTAATGGTAAGAATTAAAATAATCGCGGTGCGATCATGTTAAATCCCGCTCCTCGGTCGATTGAACTCTACTGAGTCTATCTATAGAATTCTCAGGGGCGAAATTTTCACCAATGAGCGTTTGACACCAGAAACGTTATTTTTCCTTTTCTTGAAGTTTAAATTGGCCTTTGCCAATACGCTTTATTTCGGGAATTTTTTTGCCCGTACTACTGAACCAGACATGGACATTCTGACTCTTCACCCCAATTTTCTTCGAAAGAACGGGAACCTTAAGGCCGGCTTCACCAGCGGCGCGAAGAGCAGAGAAGATTTTGGTTTTCAGTGCCCCGCGACGGACACGTTTGCCGGAGCCGGTTTTGGATTTTTTTGTTGGTGCTACGGCTGCTCGACGCTGGCGCTTTATTTTCTGTACAGAATTGCCAAGGACGGATGTGGCGAGTTGCTCATCAATCTTTTTGATTTCAAGCACTAGAGCTTCTTTGCGATCTGTGAGTTTAATCAGGCTACGCAATGAACTGCTATTGAGGTTGGTTAGTTTCATAACGTAGGCTACTATTTGATAAGTTGTTTCTGATGAAAAGTACTATTTTAGAAAAAATTCCAGAATATTTTTCAGCATCAGCAATTCCCTATGCCCCTCCAGGTGAGGATGAAGCAGTTATTGTTATTGCAAATAAGGATGATATTAAAGCACTTAAACTTCCGCCTGACGAGCTTTGGCGGGCCGAAAAAATCACTCATTTTGAATCAAGGAATCGTTACCTTGCTGGTCGATATATTTTGAGGAGTATTCTATCACAATGGAGCGGCCTAAATCCTGAGAATATCCAACTAGCACTAAATTCAGCGGGGAAGCCCTATTTTTTACAGACGAATATGCCCTGCTTCAGTCTTTCTCATACGGATGATGTGATCGCAGTGGTTTTTGCATCCAAACCTGTTGGCATTGATGTGGAGCGGGAGAGAGAGCTGGATATTCCCGCTTTGTCTCGCAGATTTTTTTCTCAGGTTGAGGCTGATTTCCTGGCTTCGTCAAATTCTGTCGGTGATTTTTTTAGACTCTGGTGTTGCCGTGAAGCGGCGATCAAGGGGGATGGTCGCGGACTAGCGGCTCTTCTTGGTTCTACACCGGCAGAATTTTCCGACTCCACAGGAGAAGGTGACATCCTAGTTGTAATTGAAGATGCGGTCTGGCGTGCCATTCCTTGGAAATTGAGAGGTGCAATGCATGGTGCCGTTGCATTTCAACATGTTCCGAGCGTAATTCGCTGGTGTGATCTCAGATAACTGTTACCCCTACCCGACATGTCATTTCAGGATCTTGGACTTTTTGAACCCGTGGTACACGGTGCTCAGCGCATGGGATATATTGATCCCTCACCCATTCAGGAACAGGCTATACCAGTGGTGTTGCGGGGAGGTGATCTTATTGCCTCCGCACAGACGGGCACTGGAAAAACTGCGGCCTTCGGTCTCCCCATTCTTAGCCGTCTGAAGGAATCGAGCGGTAAAATTCGCTGCCTCATTCTGGAGCCGACTCGAGAACTGGCACTTCAGGTGGAGGAAGCATTCAAGGAGTTCTCAGCTTTCACCGATCTCAGCACTGTTGTCATTTATGGCGGTGTCGGTTATGGCACCCAGCGTGAGGCATTGCAGAGGGGTGCTGATGTGATTGTTGCCACGCCCGGACGCCTTCTCGATTTCCTCCAGCAGGGGGAAATCAGTTTTGACGACCTCACCATTCTTGTTCTCGACGAAGTGGACCGAATGCTCGACATGGGATTCCTGCCCGATGTGCGACGTATCGTGGAACGTTGCCCGAAAGAACGCCAGACGTTGCTCTTCTCCGCCACGGTGCCTGAGGAGATTGAACGACTCTCCGGTTGGTGTCTCCGAAATCCCGAGAAGATTTCCATCGGTGCACGACGTTCCGCTGCCGAGACCGTAACCCATGCGTTCTACCCTGTGGCTGCTGCTCAGAAATTTGATCTTCTCAAGGCTCTTCTCGATCGCACTGATTACCATAGTGTTCTCATCTTTTGTCGCACCAAGGACGGAGCCGACCGGATTGCCCGACAGCTTGAGACAGAGAAACATTCGGTGGCCGTGATCCATTCCAATCGTTCCCAGCAGGAACGCATGGATGCGCTCGAGGGATTCAAGTCCGGACGCTACGAGGTTATGGTGGCAACCGACATTGCTGCCCGCGGCATCGACATTGCTGGAGTGAGTCATGTCGTCAACTACGATGTGCCCCAACATCCGGAGGATTACGTCCATCGCATCGGGCGTACGGGACGTGCCCAGACAGAGGGGGATGCCTTTACGATTATGACGGCGGAGGAGTTGCCCCATGTGAAAGCCATTGAAACATTTATTGCCCAGAAAGTGCCGCGGCAGAAACTGGACAATTTCCCTTACCTGTTCACCATGCTTTTTCAAGAAGAGGAGGCCTCGCGTGTGCTCAAGAATATTCGCGGTGCCCGCACCCTCAAGGGTTACAGCTACGGCGCACGCAAGAAGCGTTGATGTTTAAGAGGAAACTTTTTCACGAAGTCGCCACGCATGGCGACAAAAGTGCCAGATTTTTCTTCTTCATCATTCCTGATTCATCCCTCATTATTTTACACTTACAGGGCAGTTAGCTCAGCGGTAGAGCGGCTCGCTTACACCGAGTTGGTCGGGGGTTCGATTCCCTCACTGCCCATGCTTTTGAAGGGTCAGATGGCTGCGATGAGATAGCAGGGGTTTCAGATGAAGTGCAAGATCGGGACGGGTCCCCGCCCAAGGGAAGATCACATCGATTGTCGTAGTCGAAGCTGATTCCGTCACCGTCTCCAGATGAGCCATGACGGCGAGCAAAACAGGTGAATAAATCCGTGCGTCATGTCCCAGGCAGAAATCCAGCACGGAGGGAGGTCTCCCTGCAAGTCCCATGCGGAGGCGGGTACCGCTGTGATAGGGGCTGAGACCCAGCTCCCAGCGGCCTTCCTCGCTCAGCAAGCGGAGCGCTCTGTAATCACTGCTTGGCTCCGCTCGTCGGAAGATCATGACTTCACGCAAAGATCGCAAAGACTGAAAAGGGTGTCGGAGGATAAGGCGTGGAGCATGGGGTTACTTTGAGACTCTTTGCTGCCCGTTGCGGCCTTTGCGTGAAATTATTCAGCCTTAGGAGGGGTTTCCTTCTTCCGATCCGGATGGCTCCACCAGCTATTGCGTCTCTTCCCATCGTAATGCTTTTCAAAAGCCTGCACGGCATCCTCCATGGTGCCGTTGCTCGGTGCCCACTTGGCGAGATCGGGAAAATCGATGGAGGCGTTCCTGTTCTTCTGCGGGCTGAGGAATTGAATCGGACACCAGAAGGACTCGATATTGCGGAGCATCTCACTGCCGAGTGACCAGAGGCCGGTCATCCAGTCGCAATACCAGCACCAGAGGAGATCATAGCCGATGAGTCCGTCATATTTGTGACGGGAGAGATTGACCCACTCGGAGGCCTTGTAAGTCGGGAGTTTCCCCAGCCAGGCAATCGGTGGATAGATCAGAATCTCGGCCATCCGTATCTGGACAAAGACCAGGATGGCTGGCGTCTGCACCATCAGGCAGAGCTGATTACGAATAGGGCCAAGAATGGCTCCCTGGGCATCGGTCAGCGTGCGGCCCTTCTTTCCCCGGAGTGCGCGATGCACGAGGCAGAAGAGATGAAGGAAGAGAATCTGGGCAATCACCGAGGCCACGATTCCCCGCCAGCCGTACAGCAAGGCCCCTGCAACCCAGGGTAGCCAGGTGAAGAGACTAATGAAGAAATCAAGGAGCGGAGCCTGCGCGATTTTCTCGGAGATTGCATAGGCAATCCGGGTGAGAATGCCGGCGACGATCAGCCCGCTGAAAATAAGGGCAAAGACAAAGAGAAAAGGGTGGAAGAATAATAAGCAGCACATGACGGAGTCATGCTAGCCGGAAGCCGTCAGAACAAAAGATGGTTCGGTGGGGAAGGGGGAAACGGATGAGGAGAAAAAGCTGAAACTTGAAAGCAGAAAATTCCGAAGTAGGGGAGAGAAGGAAAAGATCACGCCAAGTAATCAGTCGCATGATTTGATAAGCGGCATCGGTTGAAAATCCGACCAAAGAAAGCCTCTCAGTGGAGAGCGAGATCAAGCCGTTGTCGGCAAAGGCGACTTATTGGCTGGCAAGCCCTGCGCCAAGTATTAATACGCGTTGGATCCGATCAAGGTGTGGGAGCGTGGAGTCCATTGCTTCCTGAAAGGGTATGAACCCTTCCGGCAATGGTGGTGTCACCCGTATAGTTGTTATCACCAGCAAGAACCAGGGTGCCACTACCACTCTGGGGTAGAGCACCTGCTCCATTCTCGCTCCCTCCATATGTTGAATCTGATACAGTATTCGATTGAGTGAAGCCCGAGCTACCCTGGGCAACGCTGTTTGATGTACTGATGCTGTTGGCTCCGGCTCCATTGATAAGGTTGTTTGATCCACCCAGGCTAGTGGTTCCGGATCCATCACTTAAAGATCCTCCGTTGAGCGTTGTAGTGCCCGTGTATGTATTACTTCCCCCTGTAGGGGGTACCGTCTGCGGCGAGATGGTGAAATTCGTGGTCTGTTTGGGGGCGGGATAGTAGAGGGAATTGCCGACTTGTTCCGCTGTCAGGGTGACCTGTTGGGCAGTTGTGAGAGTAATTTTTTTACCGCTGATTTTAACAGGCCCAGGCCCGGGCCCTGTACCAGTTATCAGAATTTTGACTGGAAGGCCGGAGGAGGCGGTTGGGAGATTTGGCAGGGTAAAGGAATAGGGAAACTTGGTGACATTGGTGCTCGCAATTGAGGGAAAGGGAGTGATCGTCTGATCGGCTTTGGTGACCACAATCGAATTGGTCACATTGGCGGCGGCGTTGTAGCTCGTATTTCCCAGCTGGTGGGCAATGAGCGTGATCGTGCCGACGCCGGTGAAGTAAAACTGATCCCCCGCAATTTTGGCTGGCCCCGATTTGAGAGTGACGTAGGGTTCTAGACCAGAGGAAGCAGTTGGATAGTTTGAATAATTATTAAAGGTATACGGCTGCCTGCTATACTGCTGCTGAAGAGCAGCGGGGAATGTAATGGTCTGCGATCCCTTGGGGGTAGGTGCAACTGCAAAACTGGTGTGAATGCTGTTGCCATTGGTATCGGTGGCGTAGGCAGTAATGGTAACGTCATTAGAACTATACGATAAAAACTGCACGATTAGATTGGTGCCCTGGATCTCGGTAGAGTAGGCAGCAGGATCGGAACTCACCGCGAAGTAGGGAAGAGTGATCACGTGAGTGATTGCTACGAAGTTATTGAGATAAACATTTGTTTGGAAGATGCTAAGCTTCTGAAGTGGTATGGAAGTAAATGGCGTGTTGCTTCCATAATTAGGAAGGTTGGACAAATTTTCAGCAGGCAATGCAGCAATATTATCCAACACACTCTCCATGCCATTTCCCAGTATCTGGGCAAAGACAGTGTAACCGCCATTATTATTGGTATCTAGGAGCGAGGTGTTGTCAGCGAGATTGATGAACCATCCGCTCGTAGCTCCGTTTGGATCACCTCCCGGTTTGTACATTGCGACCGTTCCAAGAGTATTGGGAATATTGTACTCGTTGGTGATAGGATCCCATGTGGCAATAGGGGAGAGCAAATCATTCAGGGTGTATTGCCCGGTTTCGATCACATCTGGAGTATCCACCCGCCTATGAACAAGGGTATTCTCGTATGCGCCATCACTTACATAGCGGAGAAAATTGGCAACCGTGGCAGGTGCATTGCTTGGGAGTAGCTGCATGTAGAAATTCCCAAGTGAAGTAGTGACAAAAAGCGTGTCGCTCGGAGCCGGAGCCGCCTTGAAATGCTTAGTGAGGTCAATTGTCAGGCCATTGGTGTCATTTGTAGAAATAAGTGCATTTGGGATCTCTGCTAGAAATTTTGGCTTCGGCATCGGCGTGGGGTTGCCAACTGCTTGAACTTTAAGATTCGAATTAACGGAAGTTTCTGAATAAGCTTCCGCCTGCGAGGCGACTATTCCCAAGGCAGTAATGGCAGATAGAAATAGTCGCAGTGTGTTCATTGGTACATTCGTAAAATTACGAGACGTCGACCGAGGATTATTTTCCAAAAACAATCGAGTTAGTCACTCCATTGGTATTTGTGGAAACATTATTTGTAACCACAAGGCTGGTTGTGGTAACGGGTGCCGGGTAGTAATAACTGTTACCTGACTGGGAACCGCTCAAAGTAATCGTTCCATAACCAGTGACGGACAATGTTTTCCCTTTCAGCGTGGCAGGTCCGGACTGTACTGCGACGGAAACTGGCAGTCCCGAAGTTGCCGACGGGAAGTTCGTCAAGGTCAGGTTAAAGGGCGTTGTTTTGTTGGTTTGATTAGGAATAGTTGGAAAATTGATGGTTTGGCTTCCTTTATCCACAACGATATAACCCGTCTCTGGAGGGGCCGGATAATAGAAAAAATTTCCTGATTGTGTGGCGACAAGAGTAACCACTCCCGTGCCACTGAAACGCAACTGACCATTGGAAACATAGGCGGGCCCCGACTTGATCGTTAGGGAGACCCCTAATCCGGAAGATGCAGTTGGATAGCTTGGGAAGGAGAATCCACCATTCGTGTAACCTGCGTAGATGGTGTTGAAGGTGATATTCTGGGAAAGTTTTTCCTGGGAGACCTGAAAGGAAAGAGCATCCCCGTTGCCATTGGTTCCCGCAGCGTAAACACTGATGGTCACGGGGGTGAAATTCGGTGCAAGGGGGGTGACAACAAGGTTTTTCCCCTGAATCTCCGCACTGAACGAATTCGTGTCAGAGCAAATCACGCTTCCTGCAGGGGCTATATTGGTGATGACCACAAGATTCCCATATTGGAGGTAGGATGTTTTGCTCCAATGATCAAGTGGCAGGGCTGGAAAGCTCGCGCCGTAATTACCTGTTGGAAGAGCAGCAATTTTATCAACAATGGACATCCCGTTTCCAATAACCTCCCCAAAGACAGCTGACGGGGGGGCATTATTAGTGTTTGTGGCATCAAACTTCGAACCGTTATTTGTTACATTGATGAACCACTGACTGGTGGCACTATTGGAATTTGTCCCTGAGTTCGCCATTGCCACGGTGCCGCGAATGTTCGAGAGGTTGGCCGTACTGAATTCATTGGTGATGGCGCCAAATGAGGAGACGTCCGAAATATTCAAGGAATTCACCTTGATATTATAAACGCCGGTCTGGACAAACGAGTTTGACAAAGTTTGATTAACAAGCAGGTCTGAGTAATAGCCGTTCGTCACATAATTAAGAAAATTCGCCACTGTGATAGGGGCGTTCGTGGGAAAAAGTTGGATGCAAAAATTTCCCATCGAGGAGTTGACAACCAAGGTGTTTGTCGGGGTTGCCAATGGAAAACTGAAGTGCTTGCTCAAATCGATGACCAACTGGGAATCCGAAGGTATAAAGCCATTAGGGACTGGTATTGCTGCCTTTAACCCCGTGGAAAGCATTCCGGTGGCCAGCGATAATGTTATGATAATTTGTGGAACGCGTAGAGAGGAGCGCATGGGAGGGATATGAAGAATGTTTTCCAGAAGGTGGATCGGATTTATTAGCTCACGGATTGTTCGTAGAGGTTCCGCTGTTAATTGCACTCACCGTGAAGGTATTTGTCGCAGGGCGAGCCGGATAGTAACCAGAGTTACCATTCTGTGTGGCGACAAGAGTGACAGTGCCGGAACCGGTAAGAATGACAGGTGTGGCAGTATTTCCCGGATTAAGTTTTGCGGGGCCGGATTTTACCGTGATCGAAATTGGGAGGCCGGAGTTGTTAGTTGGAGGATTCCAAGGGAGGATTGGGGAAGGAACGTGGACGTCGATCTGATTCGCGATCTGAACCGGCCAGCCTACTGTCTGGATCGCCTTGTAGACAGTAAGATATCCAACCTCGTTTTGTGCAGGATAATAGATGGCATTGCCAGCTTGGTGGGCGACAAGGGAAACATTTCCAGCACCAGTAAGGGTAATTGTGTTGTTGGTAAAACTATTCGTGATGCTGTTCGTTACAGAATTTGTAGTGTCAATAGTGACACTATTCGTAAACGTTTCACCATTGGTAAGGTTGTTTGTCACATAGTAGGTGTTGCTTGTGACCACCTGATTGGTTGTCATCGTAACCACTTGGTTCGTGAGAACTCTAAAATCCTTTGCTGGGCCAGATCCAATCGTAATGGTTACTGGAAGACCCGATGAGGCAGTAGGTAAGTTAGTCAGAACATAGTTTGATGATGTGGATCCATTATAAACCACATAATTGCTTGGAAATTGTATGTTTTGAAAAAGTTTTCTCTCGGAAACCTGAAAACTGCTTTGAACGATATTTCCGTTGGTGTCCGCGGCGCAGGCCGTGATGGTGACGGGCGAGGTCAGCGGCGCGGTATTGTGTGTTCCCAGATACTTAAGTACGAGATTGGTGCCCTCAATCTCTGTTGAAAAAGTGTTGGAGTTGGAATTTTCGATACAGTAGGGAAGGGTGACTACATTTGTGATCACGACAAGGTTTGTATATTCAAGGGATGAGTTAGTGTTCCAAAAGTTCAGGGGTAGCGAATCAAAGGGGGATCCGTAGTCACCCAAGGGAAGAGCCGCAATGCTATCGACCACAGACATCCCGTTTCCGATAACCTGACCGAAGACGGTAAAGGGCGGATTTCCGGCTATGTTAGTTGCATCCAGAGTGGAGCTGTTATTGGTCAAATTGACAAACCATTGGCTGGTGCCACTGTTTGGGTTCGTTCCCACCAAGGCCATTGCCACAGTCCCACGCGTGTTGGAGAGTCCAAATTCGTTGGTAATAGCCGGGAATGTGGCGACATCATTATAATTGAGCGTCTCGCCAGTTAATGTGTAACCCCCTGTTTGGATAATAAATCCGGGCACGGAACGGTGAACCATCAGATTCTCATAGGATCCGGAAGTGATATATCTGAGAAAATTGGCGACCGTGATAGGCGCATTGGTAGGAAAGAGCTGGATGCAGAATGGGCCCAGAGAACTGCTAACAAGCACGGTATTACTGGGTGCCGGCGGAGCAGCGAGGTACTGCTCTATATTGATTGTTACTCCTTTGTTACCGGGAGGAACAAGGGTTGCAGGAACCTGTTTGAGGAGTACAGGGGTGGGCGTCGGAGTGGGGCCGGTTTGAGCCATTGCATTCTCAACCATCAGGCCAATCGCAACGGTGGCGGAAAATGCAAAAACCGATACAAATCGGGAAAAGCTGGTAACACTCGGGGGGAAAAAGAATAAATTCACTCTTGGAAGAAACAGTTGAAATGTGCCGGAGTCAAGTGACAGAAGCTCACCAATCTATTGTGGAGGATTCAGGGGGTATCTTGGAAATTCGTTCCAAGGCCTCTTCTCGTGAGTTGATGGCGCCTTCCAACTGAAGATTTTGAACGGTCTTGAGGATCTCGGCGAAGCGTTTCCCCGGCTTCCAGCCCAGCGCGATCAGGTCATGGCCTGTAATTAAGGGAGGTGGAATCAGTGGCTCGTGACTGAACTCCTCCCGCTTCTCAATTAGCATGGAGTGGTTGTCGAGCATACCGTGACTTCCCAGGCAATCGATGCGGTGGAGTTCGAGTTCTTCGTCAAAGGTCGATCGGGCCATCATTCTCTTAAGGGTAGAGACACGCATCTTCGGAACATCCTTGAAACTCATATGGAGTCGGACGGCGGGGATAACAGAGTCGATCACTTCATTCGGGAAACGGAGCCTCTGGAGCACGGTGTGGCTCATCTCTGCACCAGTGGTCTCGTGACCATTGAAACGGATGCGTCCATTCTCATCCACGAGGCGGGTTGCTGGTTTGCCGATGTCATGGAGCAGGACGGAAAGAATTAGTGGAAGGGAGACTTCAGGAGCGAGGAGTGAAAGCATCAGCCGGGTATGGACAAATACATCCCCCTCCGGATGGAATTCCGGCGGTTGGTCGCAGCCCTTGAGAGCTTCAATTTCGGGCAGGATCTCACGCAGAAGCCCGCTTTGGTCAAGCAGGTCAAATCCGCGAAGCCGGTTGGGAGAGAGCAGGATTTTGACCAGTTCATCACGGATCCGCTCGGCGCTCACCGCATGAATCTCGGGCGCAGACTCCACAAGGGCACTCCACGTTTCTGGAGCAATAGAAAATCCGAGTGTGGATGCGAATCGCACCGCCCTTAGCAGACGCAGCTTATCCTCCCCAAAACGTTCTGAGGGATTACCGATGGCGCGCAGGATACCTGACCGCAGATCATCACGCCCTCCGACGAAATCATGGAACTTTTCCTTAACAGGATCGTAAAAGAGGCCATTTACCGTGAAATCGCGCCTCCGGGCATCCCCCTCAGCATCCGAAAAATGAACACTCTCTGGATGACGTCCGTCAGAGTAGACACCATCTCCTCGAAAGGTGGCCACCTGAACCTCACTCCCTTGCTCCAGAACAAGAATCACGCCAAACTGCGCTCCCACCGGGACTGTTCTTGGAAAGAGTGCTTCAACTTGTTCAGGCCGCGCTTCAGTCGCCACGTCGTAGTCGTGAGGCGTCAGCCCCAGCAACATGTCCCGAACGCATCCACCGGCATAGAAGGCCTCAAATCCGCCTGCGCGAAGTCGCTCCACAACAGACCGTGCGGCTCTTTCGGCAGATTCATTCATTATCTTATCGTGCCCATTGCCCTTCTGAACATGCAAGACGGGAAGAACTCAAAGCAATGAAGGGATTGGGGCATCCATAATGGTTCCAGATACTGCTTTTCCGATCTGCTCATCTCTTTGATCAGTGTGGATCACTTCGCTTGGATACTGCGCCTCAAGGCATCGCCGAGGCTGTAAAGTGCCAACAAGGTCGTAAGAAGCACAACGGAGGGGAAAAGCAGCAGCCACCAGTCGGAATGAAGGGGGTTGATTGCCGCGGCCCCTTCTGAGAGGAGTGATCCCCAGCTTGACTGGGGTGCCTGGACGCCTAGACCCAGAAAGCTCAGGAAGGCCTCATCGATGATGACTGAGGGAATGGCAAGGGTGAGATAGACCAGTACGATGCCCATCAGGTTGGGCAGGAGATGCCGCCAGAGAATCGGCCAATAGTTTTCACCCAGCACCTGGGCCGCCGCGACATAAGAGCGTTCCCTCAAGGCAAGAGTCTGACCCCGCACGATGCGCGCCATGGTGAGCCACTCGATGAAACCGAGGCAGAGAATCAGTATGACGAGACGTGAAGAGCCCACGAGCCAGTCCCAGCCATGGTTGTTTGCAACGGTTTGAAGGCGTTCATTGAATGCATTGATGAAAATCAGGATGAATATCAGCCGTGGGACCGAGTAGAGTATGTCGACCAAACGCATCATGGCGTTGTCAACGTGGCTCTGGGCAGAGCCTGCGATAAGTCCATAAGTTGTGCCGATCAGGAGACTGATCGCCGCACCACTGATGCCGACCAGCAGGGAGATGCGCCCTCCTTCCAGAATTCTCAAGAGAAGGTCGCGGCCGTCGAGGTCGGTGCCGCAGAGGTGGACAGTACTCGGAGCAGCAAAAGTAATATTGCTTGGCAGGTGGTAGGAGGCCGGGAAAAAGAATGGCCCGGCTATCACAAGCGTCGCCATCATGAAAAGTGCCATGGCCGGAATCCGTGCCTTGCGTGGCAGTACCCCGATCATCACCCCTGAATCCTCCGGTCAAGTAAACGATAAGAAAGATCCACCAGCAGATTGAAGATCATTAGAAGCACGCAATAGACGATGACAACGCCACCCAAGAGGAAGCCATCGCGGTTCAGTATGGAGTTAACGAAGAAACCGCCGGCCCCAGGTATGTGAAACAGCGTCTCCACCACGATGGATCCGGTTAGAAGATTTGCGGCCAGCGGACCGAGATAGGAGACCACAGGAAGAATGGCCACTCTCAGTGCATGACGGTAGATAACTTTAGATTCCATGAGACCCTTGGCACGTGCGGTGCGGATGAAATCCTCGGAAAGGGTTTCCCGAAGGCTGTCGTGCAAAAGTCTTGCGATGACCGCCGCGAACGGAATTGCAAGGGTGATTGCGGGGAGAACAAGTTGCTGCGGGGTTCCCCATCCCCCGACCGGAAGCCAAGAAAGCTTGATTGAAAAGAGGAGGATGAGAAGAGGCCCCAGAACAAATGAGGGAAGGGATATAGAGACGAGGGTAAGGGTAAGCGCAAGGGCCTCCGTATGTGTTCCCGGCCGTGCTGCGGCAAAGGCTCCCAGCCACAGCCCTCCGGCGACAGCCAGTAGCAATGCCACGGCACCAAGGGTGAAAGTAACAGGGAGAGTCTGCGCGAGGATTTCGTTGACGGAGCGATTCCTGTATTTTGTGGAAAGACGGAGGTCACCGTGGATCAGATCGCCCAGATAACCCGTGTATTGGGTGAGGATGGGGCCATCGAGTTGATACTTTGCCAGAAGCTTTTTTTCGATGGCGGCAGGAATCTTCCGTTCCGCATCAAAGGGGCCGCCGGGTGATAATCGAATTAGAAAAAAGGTAATACTGACGACGCAGAACAACACCAACGGCAAGGAGGCGAGGCGACTGATCAACGGAGAAGACACGTCCGAATGCTAACCTTAAAAACAGGAAAATTGGAAAAGGTAAAAAGCAATCGCCTTGAACCGGTATTGAATTTGGGCCGTCAGCAGCCCCAGATTTTTATTCTTCCTGAGGAACGGCGGCCGCAACGATCTTGGCGAAGCCTCGCGGATCAAGGCTGGCCCCTCCGACAAGTGCTCCGTCGATGTCAGGCTCAGAGAGAAGTTCGGATGCGTTGTCAGCAGTAACGCTTCCTCCGTAGAGAATTCGGGTTTTCGACCAGATCTCGCTGCCAGCAAGCTTTTCGAGATATTCACGGATGAAATGGTGTGCTTCCTGAGCCTGTTTGGGAGTGGCGGTCAGACCGGTGCCGATCGCCCAGACCGGTTCATAGGCCACGATTACCTCGGCCAGATCATCTTTGGATAGCCCAGAGAGTGCTGCGTGCAGTTGGGTTTCCAAAACCGTTTTCTCCTGACTCGCTTGTCGCTCCTCGAGAGTTTCACCCACGCAGAGGATGGGACGAAGTTCCGAGGTTAGCGCTGCTACAAGTTTTCTTCGGACGATTTCGTCAGTCTCGCCAAAAATTCGACGACGTTCACTGTGTCCGACGAGAACGTAACGGACAAAGAGATCGCGAAGCATGGCTGCCGAGATTTCCCCGGTGAAGGCCCCTTTGGCTTCTGGAGATAGATTTTGTGCGCCGAGACGAATTTTCTGAGTTCCCCCAAGGAGTTCCGAAGCCTTAGCCAGAGAAGTGAAGGGTGGGATCAGTGCAATATCGACTTCATTAATGAGGTCGATCTCGCGGCGAAAAGAATCAAGATATGGGCCGACCTCCGAGGAGGTCGTGTTCATCTTCCAGTTACCGGCGACAAATTTTTTACGGATTACAGGCATGGCAGGTATAAAGCACTAGATTTTTTCATGGAGCGAAGCAACTCCTGGCAGAGTCTTTCCTTCAAGCAGTTCAAGGGATGCACCTCCGCCAGTGGAAGCGTGGGTGACTTTATCGATGACTCCGAATTTTTTGGCCGCTGTGGCCGTGTCTCCTCCACCCACAACCGTTGTTGACCCAGAAGCCGTGGCGGCGGCAATGGCCCTAGCCATGGATTTTGTTCCTTCGGCGAACTTGTCAAATTCGAAGACTCCGGCCGGCCCGTTCCAGATTATTGTTTTTGAGCGTGCAATCACTTCTTCAAAATCCTCACAAGTTTTAGGACCGACGTCCAGACCCTGCCAGCCTGCGGGAATTCCTTCCTCAAGGGTGACGGTGCCGGTATTGGCTTCAGGAGAAAAGCTGTCCGCTATAATGAAATCGACTGGAAGATGGATTTGCACGCCCCGGACTTTGGCTTTTTCCATCAACTCCGGGATGATCTCCGCTCCCGCCGGATCATAGAGACTATCGCCAATTTCCATGCCATCAATGACCTTGCGGAAGGTATAGGCCATGCCACCTCCGATGATGATATCGTCGGCCTTGTCTAGGAGATTGCGAATCAGGGGAATTTTGTCTGCGATCTTGGCTCCGCCTAGAATGGCGAGCAGGGGGCGCTGCGGATGCTCAATGACTGCTGCAAAGGCGGAAAGTTCTTTCTCCACGAGGAACCCAGCTACTTTGTCGGGGAGATCGACTCCGGTGACACTGGAGTGGGCACGATGTGAGGTTCCGAAGGCGTCATTGACATAGATGTCGCCCAATTTCGAGAGGCTCGCTCGGAACGCAGCCACGGACTCCGGGTCAGCCTTGACGCTCTTGCCCTCGGCATCCTTGGCCTTCCCTTCCTCTTCAATGTGGAAGCGGACATTCTCAAGCAGAATAACTTGGCCCGGTTTGAGGACAGCGCAGGCAGCCTCCACCTCGGCACCGACGCAATCCTCAAGAAAGGTGACTGGCTTTCCAAGGATTTCCTGGAGTTTCTCGGCTACCGGCTTGAGTGTGTATTTCAGGGCTTTTTCCCCATTGGGGCGTCCTAGATGGCTGGCAAGCACTACGGATGCGCCTTTGTCGAGAGCATACTGTATCGTTGGCACCGCCGCCGTGATGCGCTGGGTATTGGTGATGACGCCGGTCTGCTTGTCCTGAGGGACATTGAAATCGACTCGGATGAAAAGCCGCTTGCCTGCGAGATCTAGGTCTCTGATGGTTTTCTTGGCCATGTTATCTTATGGGTTCTGTCGTGCTCCAGAAAGGAAGGCGTGATGGACAGGAGTTATAGGTGTCCTGTGTACCTGCTTTCCGAACTTCAGCAATATCAGGAGGAGATCTTTTGCAGGAGGTCGACGCAACGGTTGGAATAGCCCCACTCGTTGTCGTACCAAGAGATAAGCTTGAAGAAATGCTCATTGAGCTCGATTCCCGAACCGGCATCAAAAATACTCGAGCGGGTGTCGTGAATGAAATCGGTGGAAACCACTTCATCATCTGTATAGCCAAGTATGCCCTTGAGATAGGTCTCGCTTGCCTTCTTCATGGCTGAGCAAATTTCTTTGTAGCTCGTAGCCTTGGTGGTCTTCACGGTGAGATCGACAACTGAAACGGTCGGTGTTGGAACACGGAAGGACATGCCGGTGAGTTTGCCTTTTACCGCAGGACAAACGAGTGCCACGGCTTTTGCTGCACCCGTGGTGGACGGGATGATGTTGATGGCTGCCGAACGGCCACCTTTCCAATCCTTTTTGGAAGGGCCATCGACTGTTTTCTGTGTGGCCGTATAGCTGTGCACGGTCGTCATGAGACCCTCTTCGATGCCGAATCCCTCCTTGAGGAGCACATGTACGACAGGTGCCAGACAGTTGGTCGTGCAACTTGCGTTGGAGATGATGTGATGTTTGGAGATGTCGAGTTGGTCATCATTGACTCCGACGACCACGGTGATGTCCTCATTCTTTCCGGGTGCGGAGATGATGACTTTCCGGGCACCTGCGGAGAGATGGCCCTTTGACTTCTCCGCATCGGTGAAGAGACCTGTTGATTCAATCACGACATCAACAGCAAGCTCTTTCCAGGGAAGAGCCGCGGGGCCTTCCTTGACAGCGAGGCATTTGATTTTGTGACCGTTGACGACGAGTGTGTCATCCTCAGCGGCTTCAGGTGATGATTTCTCACTATGAACTTCACCTTTGAAGACTCCTTGGGTGGAGTCGTACTTGACGAGGTATGCGAGGTTGTCGGCAGGGACGAGATCGTTGACTGCGACGACCTTGTACCCTTTTTCGAGGAGCCCCTGTTCGACGATGGCACGGAAGACAAGGCGACCGATGCGACCGAACCCGTTGATGGCAATGTTTGGCATGATAATATGGTTGGTTGCCCGCGTCGGGGGCTGCGCGGTATGAAAAATGCGTAGGTGTGCAGGGGCACTCTCGTCAATGCTAATCGCCCACTGATTGCATCAAACGTGATGATTTAGCTCGTCTGCTCCCTCCATCAGGGAAAGATGATCAATAATTTTGCGCACCGTTTGTTCGTGGGTGAGTCCTGAGGCATCTATTTTCAAATCCGCAGTGCCGGCATACAGAGGCATCCTTGATTCCAAAAGGTTGAAAAAAGTGGTGCGTGGATTTTCGACTTCTAATAGCGGTCGCTTACGGGTTCGAGTAGCGCGCTCAAAGAGGGTTTCAGGATCTGCGTGGAGCCAAATCACGGGACCCAGTTGATGAAGCAGTTCCCTGTTTTCGGAAGAGACAATGGCTCCTCCACCGGTGGCTAGAACGATCTTGAAGGAACCCACAAGTGCTTGGAGTTCGGTGGTTTCCCGGTTTCGAAAACCGTGTTCTCCCTCTGCTGCAAAAATTTCTGGGATGCTCCGTTCGGCACGCGCCGCGATCAGGTCATCACTGTCGAGAAACTGATGGCCGAGTCGCATGGCCAGACGACGGCCTATACTGCTTTTGCCGCATCCCATGAAACCGATCAGGATGATGTTGGATGTCATGAGGATATCTATACATTCCTTCTTAGAAACGACACGAAGAATGGAAGCGGATTGTATTGCGGGTGACGATCTGAATACGATTCCCGGATGCCTGCCAAGATACCAAGAAGCAAAAAAACTCTTGCACAAGCTTCCGCCCCGTTGGTCGGGGTAGTGATGGGAAGCAAAAGCGACTGGGAGACCATGGCTTCTGCGGTGAAGCTCCTGCAGGAATTTGGAGTTCCCTGTGAATACCGGGTCGTTTCGGCCCATCGCATGCCCGACGACATGGCGATCTACGCCAAGGGAGCTGAAGACCGCGGACTCCGGATCATCATAGCCGGTGCGGGCGGGGCTGCCCACCTACCGGGCATGCTTGCCGCGCAGACAACCGTGCCGGTGCTGGGGGTTCCCGTCAAGAGTCGCACCATGGAGGGGTTTGACTCACTTCTTTCGATTGTACAGATGCCCGCTGGAATTCCGGTGGCCACTTTTGCCATCGGGGAGGCAGGAGCAAAGAATGCCGCCCTTTTCGCTATTGCGCTGCTGGCCGGGAGTGACAAAAACTTAGCCACAAAATTGAAAAAATTTCGTTCCCTTCAAACTAATATTGCTTCGGAAAGCAAACTTGAGCCGCCTGGTAAACTTCGTCCTCGTTAACTGTGAGTGCCCGGGTTTTGGTTGGAGAAGTGGGATTGAGCCTTGCAGTCGAGCTGCTGCGAAAGGGGGATATTGTGGCACTGCCGACAGAGACGGTTTATGGACTCGCCGGGGATGCCTTTCAGCCAATGGCTGTGGCAAGGATTTTTGAAGCCAAGGGGAGGCCACTCACGGACCCATTAATTGTCCATTTACCTGAAGTGCAATGGCTTGGACGTGTGGCTTGCTTTGACTCCCCAGATCAAAAAGATCTCGCAGAGGAACTAGCGGCCGCTTTCTGGCCCGGCCCATTGACTCTACTTTTAAAAAAAGTTGCGGATCTGCCTGATCTTGTGACAGCTGGCTCAGAATTCGTGGCCGTTCGTGTCACCTCGCACCCCTTCTTTCAGAAAGTGCTCAGACACTTAGACTCACCGATTGCCGCTCCAAGTGCCAACCGATTCGGATGCATAAGTCCAACTAGCGCACAAGATGTCCTGTTTGAACTGGGCGATAAGATAGCTATGATACTTGATGGTGGTTCATGTCTGCATGGCTTGGAATCGACGATTGTAAACTTGAGTGACCAAAAGATCCGGATTCTCCGACCAGGTCCGATTACAGGGGATCAACTGAGTAAATATGGACAAGTTTCTGTCGCGACCGAAAAAGTGAACACGCCGGGGGGATTGCCTGGTCATTATGCTCCTAAAAAGGAACTTCGAATAATAAAAACGGACATCAATTCCGTTCATCCAAAACAAACAATAGGCCTTCTTGCCTTCACACCCCCTGATCAAAAGGTTGCTGAGGGGTTTGGATCAGTCGAAGTATTGTCCATTACGGGAGATTTGCGTGAGGCGGCAAGCAACTTCTATCATGCCCTTAGAAGCCTTGATAACAGTAAAGTGGACATCATTTATGCTGAATCGTTTCCCGAGCAAGGAATCGGAGTCGCCATTATGGATCGTCTGCGTCGAGCCGAACATGGATCACTCAATAACGCACCACAGGCGACTATTGCATAAGCCCTGGAAACAAAGAATAAATATGGACATCTCAATTGTTTCCGTTTGTAGCATTCTATCTCGATGAGCCAAGACCGACTGAATACCAAAGCGGCTGGGATTGTTTCGGGAGCAATTATGCTTAGTCGGGTGCTTGGCCTGATGAGGGAGGTAATCTTTGCTGGACTCTTCGGAGCCGGAGGTGGCATGGATGCTTTTATCACCGCTTTTCGAGTTCCTAACTTGCTGCGTGATCTCTTTGCAGAAGGCGCTCTTTCAACAGCATTTGTCACTGTATTTTCACAACGTATAGCAAAGGAGGGGGAGGGGTCGGCATGGAAACTCGCTTCCAAGGTTGCAACGCTGACTACGGTATTCATGAGCTTAGTATCGATCCTGGGCATTATCTTCGCAGGGCCTTTTATTCATATTCTGGGTAGGGGCTTTGATGGTGAAAAGGCGGCCCTGACTATCCATCTCACGCAGATCATGTATCCCTTCATCCTGCTAGTTTCCTTGGCGGCACTGGTGATGGGGATGCTCAATTCGACCAATCGTTTCACCGCCGCGGCGATGGCCTCTAGTTTCTTCAATATTGGTTCAATCGCCGGAGGAGTCGCATTTGGTNNGACCCTCACTTTGGAGAGCGAGCATTGACCGGACTTGCTCTTGGGACACTCTTGGGTGGGATATTGCAGTTAGGGGTGCAATTGCCATCATTGCACCGAGCCGGATTTCGCTTTGTTCCCGATTTTCACTGGGGGGATTCGGGTGTGAAGCAAATCCTCGTGTTGATGCTCCCCGCCGTAATCGCCGCGAGCGCCGTGCAGATCAATGTGATGGTCAATACCATCTTTGCCTCCTTGCTTGGCGATGGCCCGATAAGTTGGCTCACTTTTGCCTTCCGTCTCATGCAGATGCCTCTTGGGGTCTTTGGAGTGGCGGTTGCCACCGTGACTTTGCCGGTCATTTCTCGGGCTTCCGCGCTCGGGGACATGAACCGCTTTCGCTCAACCCTCGCGCGCGCGATGAGGCTGGCGATCTTTTTGACCCTTCCTTCCGCGGTGGGACTTTTCGTGCTGGCACAGCCGATCATTGCGCTCATATATCAGCGGGGAAAATTCAGTGAGACGGATTCCCTCCATACTGCTGAAGCCCTCCAGTTCTACGCTATCGGCCTGGTAGGATACTCCTGCATCAAGGTTCTTGCACCAGCCTTCTACGCAATTAATCGGAAATGGACTCCGATGCTGGTGAGTTTCCTCTCCATTGCCCTGAATCTTTTCCTGAACTGGCTTTTTATCTTTCATATGGGGATGGGCCACCGAGGTCTGGCTCTTTCGACAGCGCTCTCGGCCACCGTTAACTTCACACTCCTCTATATTCTCATGACGCAGGCAAAAGGATCACTGGAGACCGGGGCTCTCTTTCTCACACTGGCCAAGGTGATGATGGCCTCGCTCCCGATTATCGAAGTGGACTGGCTTACCCATGACTGGTTCTCCGCACTAGAACACTCCTCTATTATCTTGAGGGCGGGAACTCTGTTTTCCATCATACTCGTCGATATCTTTCTCTTTCTCCTCACTTGCTGGTATTTGCAGGTTGAGGGTTTTTCGCAATTTCTAGGAATTATCCGACGCAAACTGAGGCTGGGGTCGGTCTAGGAGTCTATTCTCGATCGATGCTGAATTTTCCTGGGCCGATCAGCAGGAGCGAGAAGAAAACGGAACCGAGTTCGATGGCGTGGGAAGCCACGACCCATTTGTCATAGAGGTCACCTGGCGTTGTATTGAAATGCATCACGGTGGCTACGACCATGGTGATCCAGAGGAAAAAACAAGCGGGCCGGAAGCAGAAACCTATGAGCAGGAGAAATCCACCAAGAGACTCAGAAAGGCAGGCCATCAGTCCCCAGATGAGAGGAAAGGAGCCGAGCCCCATGAACTCCATTGCCCTGCCCATTTTGGTCCAAGTCTCGGGGCCCTCCTTTAAATAGGGGAGGCCATGTGCCAAAAAAGAGAGGCCAATCAGGATACGCAGCAGGAGGAGACCTGTGTCGCGGTATCTACTGAGGGAACGAAAGATCATGCGATGGAAATGAACCGGCGGGCTGCCTACGACAAGAAAAATGCTTTGTTCCACAAATTGTACGATGGGAATGTGATTGTAGAGCCAGGAATGAACGGCTAGGAACCACAACATGAAGATGCTTCGTTTCCCCTCTGCGGCAGGTGCCGTATTCCTTCTTTCACTCCTTGGTTTGGGATGCGCAGGCGGGCCCAAAGTTGATCCTCAGATCACCGCTGCCGTGGCTGCCAGTCATGTTGATCAGGGGACCTATAACAAGATCTTAAACGGCCAGTCCCTAGACTACGACGACATCCTAGCACTCGCCAGAGCCCACGTTCCTTCACATATCACGGTCGATTATCTTCGTAGCACGCAGCGGGTGTACGACTTCAGCTACGCGCAACTCTCGGATCTTAAGGCTGCGGGAGCCAGGCCGCATCTGCTGAATTATCTGACCGAAACACAGGGCTTTTATGGGAACAATAGGGCAGCTAACACGGGAGGTCAGAAAACCCCAAAATATATCCAGAACAATTCGAAGCTCAATCAGGACAAACAGCCCTTTTTCTACAATGCCCCCGTAGTCGATGACTGGTATGACTCAGCCTATACCGAGTCCTCGTACAGTCCCTTTTCATTCAATTGATCAAAGTGCCGTTTAGTAGCGGCAATTGTACGCAGGTTGTTTTCAGCCTTCAAAATTCAACATTTTCCAAGCAGGTCTTCCCCCTAGTCCACTGATTCCAATTCGGGGGTGAGTTAACCGCGGTAATTCTCTTCGCTCCGCTTCAGTTCTGGAATCGGACTGAAGACCCCGACCGAAAACTTTCTTTATGGTTTGATGCATATCCTCAGGAGTTTGCCGTTGAGAGTATCGCCGCAGCCGAACTTAGGATTTCGGCCGCCATAATGGGAGATCTCGCTGAACGAGCCGGAGCCTCAGAACCTTATTTCTTCAACTATGCGGGAATAGGCGCTCTTAGGATCGGGGGCCGCTGTGATCGGTCTTCCGATGACCAGCCAGTCAGCACCGGCCTGCACTGCCTCAGACGGAGTCATGACTCTTTTTTGATCGCCGGTTTCTGACCATCTGGGGCGGACTCCCGGCGTGACGATCCGAAGTGATTCACCAAAAGCCTCCCGCACGGCATGAATTTCCATGGGGCTGCAAACAATACCCCCGATGTCTGCTTGGGCTGCCAGACCGGCCAGTCGTAGCACCTGAGCCTCGGGCGTAATGTCTACTCCAGTTGAGGAAAGCTGTTGGCCATCCATGCTGGTAAGCACGGTGACGGCAAGGAGAAGAAGATCACCCCCTTCGGAGGCCTTGGCAGCAGCTTCAAGCATGATCGGGCCTCCTCCCGCATGGAGAGTCGTCATGGCGACTCCAAGTCCCGCCGCGGAACGAACGGCGGAGGCGACGGTATTGGGAATGTCATGAAACTTGAGATCAAGGAAAACCGCGCATCCCCGCGACTGAACGGCTTTCACGACGGACGGCCCCTCGGCGACGAAAAGCTCAAGACCGATTTTGCAAAGAGCTGGAATTGAATCAAGGTTGTCGAGAAGACGCTTTGCCGCGTCCGTATCGCAAACGTCGAGGGCTATGATGATTTTGTCTTGGGGACGGGACGGGAGTTTCACACGATGGTCCATGAATGCAGTCCATCACAATCGCCGCATCGGCCAAGATCAACCTTTCTCTCCTCATTCTCTCGCAACGTCCCGACGGATATCACGAGATTGAGACATTGATGGCACAGATCACTCTCGCAGATGAGATCGAAGTGAGTCGCGGCGTCGAATCGGGAATTCAGTTTGCCTGCAACGTTCCCGAACTTCCTGCTGGGTCAGAAAATCTCTGTGTGAAGGCAGCGTGTGCTTTCTTTCAAGCCAGTGGGATTGAACACGGAATAGCCATATCCCTCATGAAGAGGATTCCCCATGGTGCAGGACTTGGAGGTGGAAGCAGTGATGCCGCCAGCGTGCTGAAGGGCCTTAACGAGCTTTTTGACCATCCGCTTGTGCAGGAAGAACTGCACCAGATCGGCGCCACTCTCGGCTCGGATGTCCCCTTCTTCTTGGAAAATGGACCAATTTGGTGTCGGGGTAGGGGGGAGATTTTGGAGCCTTCGACTCCTCTGCCGGAACGTCGAATCCTACTTATCAAGCCACCCTACCCTGTTGCTACAAGCTGGGCGTACATGCACTTCGCAGAGTTAAAGAATAATGCCTCAACTCCTAAAGCGGAAGTTCCACAATATCTAGGTGACATCAAACTGACTAACGATTTGGAATTTCCTGTCTTCCATAAGCACCTGATTCTTCACGTGATGAAATCATGGTTTCGCAGTCGCCCAGGAGTGGAATCGGCATTCATGACCGGATCAGGTTCCACCATGGTGGCCATCCTTGCTCCTTCTGTTTCCGATCAGGACATTACGGTTCTGAGACGTCAAATAGCGGTGGAATTCGGTCCCACGTTCTGGGTGACTGAGACAGCGTTTAGAGCCGTTTAGGATGTGGCCCTTTGTTTGGGAACGCCAGAGGGTGGTTAGCTAGGAGCAAGCGAGCTGCTCGAATTCGGGTTATATTGTGCAAGCGAAGTGACAACATCAAACACACTGTGCAACCGCTAAAGATGGATTACAGAGTTTCTATGACTTTGCTAGAGACCGAGTCTCTTGCAGAGATCAGAAACTTCCATCTGAATCCCGATGAAGAATTCCCCGAACTCCGCATAACGGGAACTCACCTCATCAAAGCGCATCTCATAAACGATGGATTTAATTTCGCTGGAAGTTTTTGCAAAGAGGGAGACGCCCCATTCCATGTCGTCAAGCCCGGTTGAGCCGGTGATCAGTTGCCTGACGCGTCCGGTGAACGTGCGCCCTATCCTGGCATGGCCAGCCATAAGCTCCTTGCGGGTTTCAAAGTCCTGCGCATACCAGTTCTGTTCGGGATTGCGGCGCTTTGACATCGGGTAGAAGCAAAAGACTGGCCACTCCGCATGAGAAGGAAGATTCGGCTCCAGTCGATCCTTGAGATATTTTTCCATGCGATCGCGAAAAGCATTCATTTTCTCCCTAAAGGGGAAGCTGCCACGTTCCAGTCTCTCCCCATCGACAAGGCTCAGGGCATACTCATCTTCAGTGGTAGTATATTCGCTCCGCTCCGTCATCGAGAGCCAGGAAAAGACCGGGGTAAGGACTCCCGCACCCAGTATGTCCCCTAGGCGCTTTGAACAGTGATCAGCGACCTGTAGATCCGAGGTGATGAGCATAAAACCTAGGTCGGCTTTGGGAGTCACGATGCTCAGCGGAAGGATCTGCGTGTCCGGAAGCCCCCTGATTTCGTGAACAAGCCCAGCAAGCGAAATCAGGTGCTGCTGCCGCTCCTTCGGATCAAGATCATGCCAGACCTCCTGCTCCAAACGGTAGAAAAGATGGAGCACATGCCGTCCCTCGAACGGCAGGATGGCTGGAAATGCATGAGGGATTTCAGTCATTGGCGAGGTATTTTGGTTAAATTACAAAATTTGACAATACATCGCAAAAAAACCGTTGCAATCAATTGGGCTAGTTTTAACCTTTTCTCAATCATGGCTGACGTATCCAACAAGTATCCAGAGAATGTTACAGGTGCATATTACTGCGACGATCAGTGTATCGATTGCGATCTGTGTCGCGAGACTGCACCTGCAAATTTCACCCGCAATGACGACGGGGGGCACTCCTACGTCTACAAGCAGCCTGAGACTCCAGAGGAAGAGGCGCTTTGCAAGGAAGCCATGGAAGGCTGCCCTGTCGAGGCAATTGGCAACGACGCCTAGAATCGGCGTACAAATCTTCTGACGGAAGAAAGAATACCTGCAGCGCAAAGTCGCTACCCCGAAAAATGGACTCGCGCAAAGCGAGTTCTGGAGGAGTGGCGGGGACTTCCGGGAGAGATACGACCCGATCGTGCCACTCTGATTGGGGAGGTGCTTGGAAAGCTTCTTCCAAAGCTCGGCATAGACACCCGTATCAGGGAAGCCGACATACTGGCTGCTTGGTCGGGAATCGTCGGGGTATTTATCGCTCAGCATTCCCAACCTGAACGGCTCGTTGCAGGCACGCTTCATATCCGTGTGATCCAACCGAGCGTGCGTTACGAATTGGATCGTGTCTGGAAACCAGAAATTATTAGAAAACTCCGGGAACGTTTTGGTGAACGGACGATCCGAGATATCAAGTTCATCCTCTGATTTCACGGTGACGCTGGAACGCATCATTGGAATCCGGGGACTAGAAGTTATGGCGCATGTTGGCGTTTCCGAAGGGGAAATGAGAGTGGCCCAACGTCTACTCATCGATCTTCGTTTTGCTGCTAGAAATCAACCTGATGAACTGCAAGACGACCTTGCACTAACCGTCGATTACGATGCCCTCAGTCGGCGTGTGACGGAGATCGTGACGGAGCGTCCATGCAGGCTGATCGAAACCTTGGCAGATGAATTGACATCCATGCTGCTGAAAGAATTTTCACTCAGCTGGATGGAAGTGACGATACGAAAGTTTATTCTGCCTCAAACAGAATGGGTTTCGGTTACAGTGAGAAGGATGAAAAATCTGAATATTGAAAGCTGAGACCTGAAAGAAGACGGGAATAAGGATGAGAGAGCCTTCAGGGCTTCCGGTGACATTAATGGTGTAAGCAGATATAGTATTGCCGCTAACGCTATCCCGATCCTTCGCCTCAAATTGCGCCCCAGCGACCTTGTCGCACCAACTCTCATTTCTCCTCCCAGAATTCTTCTATTACAAATTTTGCGTCAATAATTTGCAGTCCAAACTTAGCATGCCAACTTACCAGTAGCACGTTTAGTCAAACATCAGGACGATGTATGAGGCAAAGAGCAGCAGGTGGACAAACCCTTGCAGAATATTCGTCTGTCCTTGGCCGAAGGTGATCAGACAGCTTCCAAGTGTTACCCCCAACAGAACCATGGAAGAATCGGCGAGTCCCAATTGCACTGGTTTACCCGAAATGAGACTAATGGCGAGAGCTGCGGGAACTGTGAGGCAGATGGTCGCTAGGACGGACCCGAGTAATACATTCACGGATCGCTGCATCTGATTGCGAGAAGCCGCCTGGATGGCACTCAGACCCTCCGGGGAAAGGATGAGGATTGCCACGACCATTCCCCCGAGTTCTTCCGGAAGTCCCCCCCTGTGAACACCAAATTCCAGCAGGTGCGCGAGCTGCTTGGAGAGCAGTACGACCGGGATCAGGTGCAGGATCATTAGCATCGCCCCTAAAGGCACAGATCTCTTGGTCGGATGTTCCTCCTCTTCACCCGGGTTCCAATCTGCCTCGTTGAAAAATTCACGATGCCGCCGCGTCTGCACGGCCAGAAATACGACATATATAACCAACGAGAGCAGCACCATGCTAGCGGCATGGAATGTGGAAAAAGTATTCGGGCCTCCCGATTTGGTGAAATTGGGCATTACGAGCGAGAGGACTGAAAGGGGGAGTATGAGCCCGAGGAATGAGTTGACCCCTTTGAGGTTGAACTGCTGTTCGCGGAATCTAAGTCCTCCAGTCAGGAGTGCTACTCCGAGCAATCCTCCCAGTACTATCATGACCACGGAGAACATCGTATCCCGTGCTAGGGTGGGATTGTTTCCGTTGAACATCAGGGCAGAGATCATCATGACCTCGATGCTAGTGACAGCCAGCGTAAGGATCAGGGTGCCATAAGGCTCGCCGAGTTGCTCAGCAAGATGGTCGGCATGACGAACTACGGCAAAGGAAGCCAGCAGCATGACAACGAAGAGCCAGATGAAGAGGAATAATCCGAAGAAGAGACCGGGAAATTCTGCAAGCCAAGTATTGCCATGGATCAGGAATATGCCGGTTGTGACATAGCTTGCCAAAAGAACCCACTCGTGACGGAGAATTATCATGAAGCGCTGTAGCGCTATTTGTTGGGTATTCATAAATGGGGTGAATGCTTGGGGATTACACTAATGGAACCGTCATTTTCCAAGATGACCTCGCGAATGTCCTCAAGATCGGAGTAGCCTTCCCCACGTACCGCCGCCAAGAGTTCGTGTCGGGTAAGCTGAGCCGCCTCCAATGCCTTATCATATACCTTGCCATCGTGGATCAATACCTGCGGAACTCCCTCAATCAGACGTTCAGCATTCTTGCTGAAGAATGTGATCCGGCCCGTGAGCCAGTTGACGGTCACAAGTGTTACAGAGAGGATCATCCCTGCAGCGACTGAATTATCACCTCCGTTCATTGAGTTTTGGACGGCATTGCTTAGGACAAGTAGGAGTACGAGATCAAACGGGCTCATCTGGCCGATNNTATGGAGCGGATTCAATCCACTCCTTTCCCTCAGAATGGTATATGGCGGATGGCATTCGTGAATCGATAACTCAGGAATAAAAACCTCGGTTGACACGGTGCTGCACATCAACTATCCATGTGTTCTCAGTTAATGCGGGCGTAACTCAGTTGGTA
>PLEU01000091.1 GCA_003136515.1 Spartobacteria bacterium | reverse complement strand
GCTTCGTTTTCAAAGGCAATTTCTACATCCCCCTGTTTGCGCTCAGTGAAGCTGATTGAGGCGGCACGAGACCCTGTGGGCAGCCCGTTTTTCAGTGCATTCTTGTAGATCTTCCCTAGAAATTCCCGGATTTTCCCTTCGTCCCCGGCGAATTTCTTTTTGGCATAGGNNTGGATAGTGCGGCGAGGTAGTTCCAGCGGGCTCCACCGCTGGTTTTCGGGTTGGCCGTGATCACGGAGACATCATCCCGGGTAAGATCGTCCCAATCTTTGATATTCTTCGGATTTCCCTTTCGGACCAGAAGCACCATCGTTGAGGTGTAGGGGGAGCTGTTGTGGGGGAGCCGGCTTTGCCAGTCTTTGGGAATCAGGTGCTGCCCTTTTGCATCGACTCCTCCGTTCTCATATATGGCATCGATATCATACCCAAGGGCGAGAGTTGCCACATCGGCGGGAGTTCCATCCTGAATGGCTCGTGACTGCTTCCCGGACCCATCGTTGGAGGTGCTAATGGCGACATTTTCACCTGTCTTGGTTTTCCAATAGGCCGTGAAGGCTTTATTGAAATCGGAATAGAGTTCGCGCGTGGGGTCGTAACTCACGTTCAGAAGCTGTACGTCGGCCTTCAGCGAAATGGGGCTCAGAGAGAGCGTCCCCAGGAGAAGAAGTCCTGCGGCAAAAGTTCGCGAGGTCATAAAGCGATTAGGAAAAATATGATGGCGTGCTGAAATGTTGCTTTCTAGGAAGATTTCATAAAGTGGTCAATAGAATAACGATTAAAAAAGTCGTTTATATAGTTGCCAATCATCCTTGATTTGGACGCTCTGCGCTAGGAGGTTTATATCCCTTCGCCGTCGACACCCTGAATTTTCTTCAACTCGTCGGCGCCTACCACAGGGGATTTCATCACATCAGCAAGGGTGGTTTTATCCATTAGGCCTGCGACAAGATTCCTAGCGGTAAGCATGACACGCCGGAAGCGGCATGTCGGTTCCTGCGTGCATCGCTTGTAGTCTGTGACCGAGACACAGGCAATCAGAGCAAGATAGCCGTCAAAATGGCGCACGACCTCGCCCATGGTGATCCGCTCGGGACTTTTGGAGAGTTGATAACCACCCCTCTTCCCGGCTGTACTGACAACCCATCCCTTCTCCTTGAGATCAAGCATGATGTGCTCCAGAAAGCGTTTGGGTACATCATTCCTTCGAGCCAACTCCAGGATAGGAATGGGAGGGCCGCCGCGATGCTCAACAAGCGTAAAAAGAGCACGCAAGGCATAATCTGTCCGCATGGAAAGCTGCATGGCTTAAATATACGCGATCACTCTGGTTGTGAAAGTCTTAACGCATTCCGATTTGGCTCTCCTCTAAAGACTGCCACTCATGCTGTTAAAAGGAACATTCTTTAGCAGAACTCCGGCATGACATATGCTCTATCATCACCGCCATGCTTCTCATGTACGATTTTTGCGATGATTCTTCATCCATTATCAAATGAAACTAAAAAATTGGATTGCCTCCCTATGGGGAGATTCTCAAGAGATCCATGCATGCAGATACTTGAAGGCGCTTTTAATTAGTTTGGGTCTGCCCCTGTGTTTCTTAACTTCCACTTGCCTACGCGCAAGTGATGCTGATGCGGGCAGTTATCCTCTGAAGTTGAGTGATGCTTATCCGGATTCCATACTGCTCAATGCAGATTATTATCACCTCAGGCAGGTGCAGGATCTTTATCCAGATGCGCTGATAAAAAATACGGATCAGTATTTCACGGATCGCCAGAATGAGATGCAGGAACTGGGAATAACCCCATTTGTTTACTATTGGGGCGATTTTCTAGGTAATCCGGTGGGAGGTCTCAGACAGTCGGCGGTTTGGGCGCAGCTTCTTGTCGTGGGGGCTAAGATCCATCTCGATCCCATCGGATGGGAGGGGGCGACGTTAGTCATTTCCTTTTCAGACGGTGCGGGGAATAATCTTGGACAAAGTGTCGGGAATATTTTCACACCTGCCCAGGCCTTGAGTTTTCCTACATTTGCTTCCAATGCGCTCTATCTGAGGCAGCTTTTACTTGATGGTAAAATTGAACTGAGAGTGGGCCGTTTTTCCAGTGCCAGTGTGTTTGCTTCCCTGCCTGCAATGGGGGCGCTTCCTGTCAGCGGAGCGGTCAATGGGACTCCCACCTCGCTATTTTCGAACCTCAGTGGATGGCATTCCAATGGCAAACCTTCCTGGGCGGCTTATGCCAAGGTGGAACCGACCGCAGAGACCTATCTCAAGGCGGCGATTCTTGAGGTAAATCCCCAAGCCAATGAAGTCATCTACCATGGATTTGACATGGGCATAAACCGGAATGACGGCACTTTGCTCCTATCCGAGTGGGGATGGACGCCGACATTTAAAAGTTCCGGGAGTTCACTTCGACAGGAGAGTGGTCAGGATAGCAAAGAAGTAACAACGGAGGATGCGGGATATCCAGGCATCTATATGGCGGGAGCCTACCTGCAGAATTATCCCCAGAATCAGTTTAACGGGGGGACCCAAAATGAGACCTACGGCTTTTATGCGCAGGGGCAGCAGATGATCTGGTGCAATAAAGAGCATTCCAAACAGAACCTGAGTCTGTGGGGTGGACTCACCTACTCTCCCCAGGCGGAAGTCGCGCTTATTCCAGTCATGGGTTATGGGGGTATCTATTATCAGGGACTCATTCCTAGTCGCGAGAAAGATATCACGATGCTGAATTTCTACACAGGTTCCCTCAGTGGTGATTATGCCCTGCAAAATCTCACCATGGGTAGGGCAACCCAAGAGAGTGTTGTGGAGTTGAGTCACATTTTTCAACTTACCGAGCATTTTCAGATTCAACCCGACCTGCAATGGGTGATTCAGCCGGGCGGATACGCGGGCATTAACAACTCTCTGATCCTGGGATTCCAGGTAGCCGCCCAATTTTGAAATTTGCGCAATGGTCACGGCGAACGCATACGAACGGAGGCATTGGCATTTGATTTGCTTTGGAACAAGGCATGCCCCCACAATCCTTTGAGTCTTGACTCTTAATATGATGTCTCGATTCCCCCTACGTTTTATGAGGTTATGATTATCGCAGAAGATGCACTGGGAGACGGCGCTGACGAGAAGATTCCGATTACATTGCGGGGCTGGGTTATATGGGGTGTCGCGGCACTGTTTTACCTCTACGAATTTTTTGTCCGTGTGGCTCCCTCTGCGATGGCGCCGGAACTTCAGGAGACGTTTAAGCTTTCTGCTGCCGGACTCGGGGCCGCAATCGGTACTTATTATATCATTTACTCGCCATCCCAGTTGCTTGCCGGGAGTTTTCTAGACCGGTTCGGGGCAAAGAACATTCTCGTTCCCGCTTCGCTGGTTTGCAGTCTCGGCTGTTTTTTGGAAGTTCTGGGGCATGATGCCTTCTTGCTGAGTGCCGCCCGATTCTGTCAGGGACTTGGCTCGGCCTTTGCCTTTGTCGGTACCATGTATCTGGCTGCGGAATGGTTTCCGAGATCAACGCTGGCACTTCTTTCCGGGCTCACGACATCGCTAGGGATGGCTGGTGCCATTATTGGCAATTCGGGTATTGCCCATATCGTGGAGAAGTTAGGGTGGCACGCCTCGATCATTGCCGCTGGCGTGCTCGGCTTGGTAATCACAGCGCTGATTTATTTTGTTGTTCCTCACAAGGGACGCCATCATCTGGAGCACGCAACGACCGTACAGAGCGTGCGACGCCCGGGTATTTTTAGCGCTCTTCGGATTGTCTATTCCAATCCACAAAGCTGGCTGGTAGGCATTTCCGGCACGGCTCTCTATATGCCGCTTTCCATTCTGGGTGCCCTTTGGGGTGTTGAGTATATCAGCTCGGTGACGGGCGGAAACAAGGTAGCGGCGGCAGGTGCCGTCTCCATGNNGTTGGTTGATAGGTGGTCCCATTGCAGGCTGGTTTTCGGATCGTACGGGAATGCGCCGCAATCTGCTTCTGGGAGCGGGCGTAGCGACATTCATTACCACGCTTGTGGTGGTCTGCATTCACTCTCTCTCAGTGAAGGGAGCCTATGTTTTAATGCTCCTAATGGGGTTTGCTTCGACTTCACAGGTTGTCTGCTTTGCCACGGCTGTGGAGCATAATCCCAAGTCGGTTTCAGGAACAGCGATTGCAGCGACCAACATGATGATCATGTTGCTGGGTGGTGCCGGAGAGTGGATGTTTGGTGTCCTTCTGGATCACTTTTCCGGCGGGGGAGTACATGACTCTTATCCGGCGCAGGCTTATCATAAAGCGATACTCTTACTCCCGGCTATTTCTGCCATCGGACTAGTAGCGGCGTTTTTTCTGACTGAACCAAGCCGAAAGAAACTCGTGCTTCCTGCTGATGCGGCCTTGAGAGTGGAGTCAGTCGTCTGGCCGAAGATCTCCTTAAGCCGTTGGCTTCACTGGCTGAGGCGATGGTATCCGGGCAAAAAAGATAATCCTTGATGGGTGTGAAGCCTTCATCAAATCATGAAATCGACTTCGTCCTCATGAATCTGAACGGTTACGAGAGGCTTCTTTTTAATTTTTTTATCCACCCTGGTCTGCACCTGTTCCCCGCGTACTAGTAGGGTGTCTGGTGGGACGCTTTTCATTAGAAAAACATTGGCCCCGATTGTGCTGCGCGCCCCGATAGTGGTGTCACCCCCAAGAATGATGCCGTTTGGATAGATCACGACATCATTTTCAACCTGTGGATGCCGTTTGAGTCCCTTGATGATTTCACCCCGTTCATCCTTTTGGAAACTCCGGGCTCCAAGAGTTACCCCGTGATAGAGCTTAACACGATCGCCGATGATGCAAGTTTCCCCGATCACCACACCGGTGCCATGGTCGATGAAGAAATGCGATCCGATCTGAGCTCCGGGATGAATGTCAATGCCGGTGCGACCGTGAGCCCACTCGGTCATCATGCGAGGAATTAACGGAACCTCTTCGACATAGAGAAGATGGGCGACCCGTTGAATGGCGATTGCTTCTAGGCCAGGATAGGCCAGAATAATCTCCTCAAAATTATGGGCGGCAGGATCCCCGGAGAAAGCTGCTTCGACGTCTGTCTTAAGTAACGCTCGAACTGCGGGAATACCCTTAAATAGCCTTTCGGTGATGGCGACGGCCTCACTCTTCAGCCCCTCTTGGGATTTCTTAGTTCCTTCCCTGATTCGCAGGCTGACGGCAATTTCCTCCTCCAGTTGAGTAGCGATTTGGTCGATAATTTCCTGTGCTGCCACAGGAAGCTCTTCCAACGAAACGGCCTCATCGGAAAAGAAGCCGGGGAAGAGAAGATGGAGAAGATCATTGCAGAGCACTTCGATGGCCTGCTTGGAGGGAAGATTGGCCCTGTCAAGATGGTTGATCCCACCGATATTGCGGTAGGAATCAAGGATCGGTTGTAGCAAATGCTCACGCTGACTCATGCCGAGGAACCTAGCGGTTCCAGGGAGCGCGTGCCAGCAGAAGTGCAAGGCCGCACCAGTCGGTGATCCCGGCAAAAATCAGCCCTGCACCCAAAAATGACGGAATGGCGAAAAATCGGATATCCGCCGTGAATCCCAGAAAACTTCCGATTGCGATCAAAACGCCGATACCGATGCGGGTCTGACGCTCCAGGCTGAGCGTTGGCCGTTCTCCTCGGACAGTTGGGAGTCCCGCTTTGCTCCAGGACTGAGTGCCGCCATCCAGCACGAAGAGAGCCAGGAAGCCAGCCTTTTGAAATTTCTCTAGGGCTAACGCCGAGCGTCTTCCCGTGCGGCAGGTCAGAAAGAGTGGCTCCTCCTTCGCGAAAGCCGGATCGTGGAGCAGTCGCGTGGTTTTCACGGCATTAAAGGGAAGGTTGATGGCCGACGGGAGGTGTTCCTGCCGGAATTCCGCTGGAGTGCTGACATCAAGAACCTTTGCGCCAAGGTTGGCAGAGAGCTCTGCCGCCAGTTCCGCAGCATTGAGCCGTTGAGGGGGGCCGCTTGTGAGCGCTGTGCTCATGGACGTTTTTGAATCAGTGAATGAAGTCCCAGAATCAGCGCATCCACATCTTCCCGGTTGTTGTAAAAGGCGAGAGATGGTCTCACGGAGCTTTCCAGCCCGAAGTGGCGGATGGTCGGAAGCGCGCAGTGATGTCCTGCCCTCACTGCTATCCCCCTTTTATCAAGATGAGAGGCAACACTTTCGTTTGGTATTCCGGGAATAACAAAGGAGAGGACACTTGCCTTGCTCGCCGCAGTTCCAATAAGGCGGATTCCGGGAACTTCGTAGAGACGTTCGGTGGCGTACTCGAGTAGTGCATGCTCATAGGAGGCGATCTGGGGAATGCCGATCTTGAAGAGATAATCAATCGCAGCCCCCAACCCCACGGCCCCCGCAATGTCTGGAGTTCCGGCTTCGAATTTTTCGGGGGCATTCTGGAAGATCGTGCGCTCGAACGTCACATCCCTGATCATGTGTCCGCCTCCCTGCCAGGGAGGAAGGGTTTCTAGCAGGTGGGCCTTACCGTAGAGTGCCCCGATTCCCGTCGGGCCAAAGACTTTGTGGCCTGAGAAGACAAAGAAATCGGCATCAAGCGCCTGCACATTTACCGGAAGATGTGGGGTGGACTGCGCGCCGTCCACCAGCACATGCACTCCGCGGGCATGGGCAAGCTGGATGATCTGCTCTACAGGGTTAACTGTTCCAAGGGAGTTGGAGACCTGGGTAACGCTCACCAACTTTGTTCGAGGACTCAACAAACGGACATACTCTTCCAGGATCAATTCCCCGCGCTCGTTGATAGGGACCACTTTGATGACGGCTCCGACCTGCTTTGCCAGCAACTGCCAGGGAACGATATTGGCGTGATGTTCCAGCGTGGTCAGGAGGATTTCGTCGCCGTTGCCGATGTATTTCCGCCCGAAGGTATTGGCCAGAAGATTGATTGCTTCGGTGGTTCCCCGGACAAAAACGATCTCCTTCTTTTCCCTAGCACCCAGAAATCGGCGTACCTTTTCACGGGCTCCCTCAAAGGCAGCTGTGGCCCGTTCCGCCAGCTCATAAGCTGCTCGGTGTATATTGGCATTGTCCTTGGCGTAGAACTCCGAGGTAGCATCTATGACTGTCTGAGGTTTCTGGGTGGTTGCTGCATTATCAAGGTAAACGAGGGGGTGTCCGTTGCTCTGTTGGTTTAGCGCAGGAAAATCATTGCGTACTGATTCCAGATCAAGGGGTGGAACCGGTACTTCGTGGCCGCCTGCGGGAACCGCCACTTCGGGATCTGGGGCTTTGCTGAGAAAGTAGTAATCAGGAGATTCCAATACCCCAGGAGTGGGGGTTGACGTTGAGTATTCCGACAGGACTTCAATTCCAGAGGAGTTCCGACTTGTGATGGGCTTGCCAACGACAAGTTCAGGTCCGGGTGGTTGACCAAAGGGGAGATCCTGGCGTGTTGATTCTTCGGGCTCTTTGGATTCTTCTTCCACCAGAGAGATGGCGCTTGGTGATTCCGAATGAATCGGTGGTGGATTGAGGGGGCTTTTGGCCGCATCGGCGAGGTTGCCGTCGGCAAGACTCAGAACGTCGAGTGATTCCTCCGTCTGGGATGTCGGGGAAATTTCCACAGACTGGAGAGGGGAAAGGCCGAAAGGAGCACTGGTCTGATCAGGGGCGGATTTTTGGAGATTTTCCGACCCGACACCCGGTGAGACGAGGGATGGTGTGGAAACATCCAAGCCTGCCTGTCCCGCCAAGGCTTCGGCTGATCCAGCCGTGGGTGGAGTGAATCCGGAATCGGGAATTCCTAGCGTGGAGACCGGATTGGACCGGGAAAGTATTTCTCTGAACAAACCTGCGACGAGGTCTGAATGAGGAACCTCCCGGGCACC
>PLEU01000192.1:4519-4761 GCA_003136515.1 Spartobacteria bacterium | reverse complement strand
CTCTCTGCATAAGTTTTCAGCGGCGGCCTTGAAATAATGTTCACAGCCCCTCCCTCACCCATCGTCAGATGATGAGGCGGATAAAATGACTGGGTGGAGAGATCGCCCCATGTCCCGGTGTAGCGCGTGATGTGAATCCCGTCTGACGGGATACCGGGGGAATTCTCCGTAATTCCGAGTGCTGCAGCCTCTTCCACGGGCATGGAATAGGTACAACCGAGCGCATCGCAGTTGTCCTCAAT
>PLEU01000192.1:0-4485 GCA_003136515.1 Spartobacteria bacterium | reverse complement strand
CGGTGTCACCGTGGTGGGAAATCCGGCGGCAGCGGTGATCACCTCGTCGCCTGGCTGGATCCGTCTGTGGGGAGGAAGCTTGTGGGTGGTCAGTGCGGAGAGAGCAATCAGGTTTGCGGAGGAACCGGAGTTCACAAGCAGGGAATGCTTCACTCCAAGAAATGCAGCCAGTTCCTTTTCAAAAGCCTCCCCTTCCGGACCAAGCGTGAGCCAGAAGTCCAGAGTGCTCCCGACAGCAGCCTCGACCTCGTCCTCTGTAAAAACTCGCCCGGCATAGGGAACCACGGTTTCACCCGGTACGAAATCCGGACGCGCAGTGTCACCTCCGGGTCTCTGCCCCGCATGGGCCCTGAGGGAATACTCTCGCGTCAGCTTCAGAATTTCAGCTTTCAGTTCGGGTAATGTCATAAGTCTTTCGTATACGGAATTTTATCCTTCATCACTTTTGTAGTTTTTATCGACTCCGGAGACCGCGAACAGAGGAGTTAATTCACAAGGATGAGGGAATGACTCCATGATGATTTCCTCACTGAATGCACACTCCTAGCCAAAAATCCCTTCCGCTGCCTGCTGATATGAAGTGATCTGCCGGTTAGTCATCTCTGCAGGAGATAACACATCTCCGTGGACATTATCATACCAGAGGGAGGTCTGTGCGACGGTCACCTCAAAATTCCAGAGCGGTTGCCAGCCCAGCAGGTCTCGGGCCTTTTGAACTGAGAGATTCAGTAGCGTCGCCTCATGAAGCGCACTTGGATCACTCCTGTCGACCCATGATCCGGTGCGGTGCCTGAGTATCTCCTGCACCAGATCGGAAACAGTCCGGTTGGAATCGGGATCCGGTCCAAAGTTGAACGCGGTCTCAAATCTGCAATCCGTGAGCAGCTTGCTTGCTAGCAGCAAGTATCCCCCGAGCGGCTCCAGCACGTGCTGCCAGGGTCGGACTGCGGAGGGGTTCCGTACGGGTATGGCCTCGCCCCGGTCAAGCGAACGCATCGCGTCCGGAACTATCCTGTCCTCGGCCCAGTCTCCACCTCCGATCACATTCCCAGCCCTAGCAGTTGCCACGCGCACGGGATGATTCTGAAAATAGGATTTGCGGTAGGCCGCCGTTGCTATCTCCGCCATCGCCTTGCTGGAGCTGTAGGGATCGTGACCGCCGAGCGGATCCGTCTCCTCGTAGGCGCGACCCGATTCGTGATTGAGATAACATTTGTCGGTGGTAACGATCACCGCCGAACACGGCCGGGAAAGGCTCCGAAGTGCCTGCAACACATGAACGGTCCCCATGACGTTGGTCTCGTAAGTTTCAAACGGGATGCTGTAGGAGCGCCTCACCAGCGGCTGGGCCGCCATGTGGATCACAAATTCGGGCTGGAAAGACTGAAGGGATCGGTGGACCGCCCCGGCATCACGGATGTCGGAAACCTCATGCTCCATACGGTCGGCCAGTCCGAGTTGATCAAACAGCGCAGGGGTTGTCTCGGGTGCCAGCGCGTAACCATGAACCTCGGCACCAAGCTGCAGCAACCACTCGGAGAGCCACGATCCCTTGAAACCGGTATGTCCTGAAATCCAGACACGCCTAGCCTGAAAGGTCTGCCGAAAACTCACCATACTTTCCAGGGAGCTTTCCCACTCTCCCACTGCTTGTTCAGGAGTGTGAATTCNNAGGCCGCCCTCGGCCTGCGGCTTCTCGTTGAAGGCACTAATGGAATGATCGGCATCTATCGCAAGCTCTCCGAACCGACTCGGAGGATGGACTGCTGTGATGGTGCAGGTTTTTCCGCTCTGCCGGTGCCTCTCGATGGAGGCGGGGATATCGATATTTCCGACCCCATCACCGTAGGTCAGAAGAAAATTTTCGTCATCACCAAGATATTTCTCGACCTGGCGAATCCGGTAAGCCGTCATCGAGTCCTCGCCCGTGTCGGCAAGAGTGACCTTCCAGTCCTCCTCATCATGGTTGTTGTGAAACTGGACTTCGGGAGCACGCCCCAGTGTTAGGGTGCTGTCGCAGGTCTGCCAGAGGTAATTCCGAAAGTAGTCCTTGATGAGATCCCCCTTGTAGCCAAGGCAGAGAATGAACTCCTTGTGACCGTAGTGGGCATAGGTCTTCATGATGTGCCAAAGGATCGGCCGGTTCCCGATCGGAAGCATTGGTTTGGGACGGAATTCCGTCTCCTCTCTGAGCCGAGTGCCTTTACCACCGCACAGTATGATGACTTTCATGACAAGATATTGATGAATAATTTTTTGCTAAAATATCCCTGAATCAACGGAGGAGGGAATTTTAAAGATGCGAAAGCTCAATTCTTAGGATCCACGGGATTCTTCCAAGCTGCCGCCCTTGGCCTGGGAAATTTCGCCCAACCATGCTTGATTTTGAGATTTGTGACATCCACTGACTCACGCAGGGAGAGCAGGCATGGTTAGGGGGAAGCAGTACCAAAGAGAAGCCTGAAAGAGGGGTTTGGGCTGGTTCCTGTTTTTTAAAGTTGTCCCGATTATCTCCGCCTGATGTTTCCTATACTTTTTCCTGAAACTTCCTCATCACTCCCTACGGCGACTTTTCAGATAGCCTCTACTGAATCCATAAAAAACTGACACCAGGATTGCTCCTTTCCAGATCGGGGTCGTGGCGCAGCTCGGGAGCGACGGTGATCATCTCAAGCGAAACGGGATGAAAGATGGAGAATTCTTCCCCAGCGGCATATCCGAGGATATCCCCGTCACGTTGATATTCCTCAAAGACTTTCCTCAGTCCTGTCCGCAGGATACCCCCGTGTCCGCCGGAGCCATAGCCGTGGATGATCTTAAGAACGGAAATCCCCTCCCCATAGCAGCGTCGCACCTCCAGAAGCAGTCGCCGGCGGGCCTCCTCCAGCGTTGGTAAACCCTCCTTAATTGTAACAACGCGGAGAGTGGACATTGGTAGGTTAGGTGAAAATTGGGAAAACTGAAAGCCGAACCACCATGGTGGCATGCAGCGAGATAAACTGCGACAAGCTTTCAACCCACAATGGCTGCAGCGCATTATCGAATGGATCAACAGAATGTCTGGCACGAATACGCAGGCCACAGCGGTGATCATGATTTATGACCGCTGTCAAGTCAGCTCGGGTAGCTGTCGCCACCACCAATTTCCCCTGTCGAATAGGGTATTCTGCAGCAATGAATCAGAGGCATTGGGACGAAACACTCAATAAGGTGTCAATAGTCGAGTAAGAACGAAGCGAAATGCAGACAGTCGTTCGCTCTGACTTTTAAGTGATGCAAGATAAGGCTTGGGTGCTGTCCTAAAAGTGAATACTCGCGCAAAGGCAAGCATTTTGAAGCTCACTCTGGACAGAATAAATTTCCATCCACTTCCGTCAGCATATATCGGCAAAAAATATAAAGGCCCCATTAATACTTCGGCTACATGGTGCGCGTTGCGGTGTGTATGTACTTTACTAGGAATTCCTCCATGTTCGCCCAAAGAGCGGTTTGCAATTAGTTGTGTTATCCCATGTTTTGATGCAAATTTTGGCAAGAAATTGTCCCAGTCATAATATTCTTTAGGATCGCGCTTTGACATCGTTTCATCCATGAACTTCAAGGCCGTGATAGCCGATAACTGAGTGGCAAGGTAACAGACTGGGGCATTGGAATGCCCTTCAAATGCATGCTCGAAAATCTCGCCCTTTAAGACCGGTCTGTTTGAATAAAGCCAAACCCAAGATTTTTCCGCAAGGTGATCCGGAATGGGATAAGGCTCACTGCCAATACCTTTGCATGGTACAAAGTCACCTTCGCAAATAATCGCCGGCCCTTCCCCGGCGGCAATCTTCTCTAAAACGACGCGATGATTTAACATGCTTCGAATAAGCGCGTTGAACTTAAGCTCCTCTGGTGAATAGCTTGGACGCTGCACCACCACTTCAAATCGNNATTAAACAGGCTTCTAACAAAGCAGTATCCTCTTTGTAAGCCACAATATAAAACTTTTTGCAAATGTCCCTTATCCGTGAATTGTTCATAGTTCAGTGCTAAAGCTCCGTAGGATATATAATTTCCCTGTCTGTAAATTGATTTAATAACCGCATAGATACTTTGACATTAGATATCAAATAATTATCTAATTAATTGATTTGTAGCCTCAATGTTTATTTGGTGATTCCTTCTTGAGTCTCACTTGGTCTTGAAAACCAGTTCCCCAGCTGCGAGGTCGGCCTTGATGGTCTGACCCTCATGGATGCGACCGTCGAGAATTTCCATGCTCAGCGGATCGAGGATCTTTTGCTGGATCACGCGCTTGAGGGGACGTGCACCATAGGCAGGGTCGTATCCCTCCTTGGCAAGATATGCCCTAGCCTTGGCGCTGAGCTCCAGTTCAAGCTTTTGGGTGCCAAGACGCTTTTGTAATCGGGCCAGCTGGATTTCGACGATTTTCTCGATCTCTTTGTCGGTAAGACGGTCGAAGATGACGATCTCATCGACGCG
>PLEU01000007.1 GCA_003136515.1 Spartobacteria bacterium | reverse complement strand
AAACAGAGGCCCAGGTAGGGTATCTTCTGCTCACGGGCATAACGGGCGGCGGCAATCTTCCCCTCCGTGCCGCGATCGCCGAATCCTCCGGGAACGAGTATGCCGTCAACTCCTGCAAGGTGCTTTTCCGCACCCTCGGCCTCGATGTCTTCGGCCTCCACGATCTGAAGATCGACGCCACAATCATTAGCGCCACCCGCATGACAGAGGGCTTCGTAGATGCTTTTGTAGGCATCCTGAAGTTCCACATATTTGCCCACCACGGCCACGGTCACGCGCCGCGAAGGATGAATTATGGAATGAACGATCTTCTCCCACTCCGCCATGTCGGCGGCGCCTGTCTCAAGGCGGAGCAGCCTACAGACTTTCTCGTCCAGCCCCTCCGACTGCAGCATCAGCGGAAACTCATAAATCGAGTTGTCTACATCCCTCGCCTCGATGACCGCATCAACAGGGACATTGCAGAAGAGGGAAAGCTTCTCCCGAACCTCGGGCTCTAGGGGCTTCTCGGTACGACAGATCAGCACCTGGGGCTGGAGTCCGATCTCACGTAGCTTCGCAACACTCTGTTGGGTCGGTTTGGTCTTCAGCTCCCCGGCCGCCTTGATGAAGGGAACCAGGGTGACATGAAGGATGATCGCATTCTCAGAACCGACCTGAAGAATGAATTGACGGATTGCCTCCAGAAAGGGAAGACCCTCGATGTCGCCAGTCGTGCCGCCAATTTCCGTGATGAGGATGTCGGCGTTCCCGACTTGCTCAAAGCTGCGTATGCGGCGCTTGATCTCGTCTGTGATGTGAGGGATCACCTGCACTGTCTTGCCCAGATAGTCCCCGCGCCTTTCATTGGACAGCACAGTTTCGTAAACCTGACCACTCGTCAGATTATTCTCACGGGTGAGCACGCACTTGGTGAAGCGCTCATAGTGTCCTAGATCGAGATCGGTCTCCGCCCCATCGGCAAGGACATAGACCTCTCCATGCTGAAAGGGATTCATCGTTCCCGGATCGACATTGAGATAGGGGTCAAGTTTTTGAAGCGTCACGCGAAGTCCACGGCGCTCCAAAAGAGTTCCGAGGGAAGCCCCTGCCAACCCCTTGCCGAGAGAGCTCACCACGCCACCCGTCACGAAAATATACTTCATGGGATCGGGATGATAGGGAGGGCTGCTGGAAAATCCAGCCCAGCCCGCTCCGCGGGGGAAGATTCCTCCAAAAGCGGCCCGCACGCAGCCCCGGAGGTAATCCTATTCATGGGGAGAAAGCCCGAGGAGATTCCAAAAAAGCCCTTTTCGACGTTCATGCTCCTCGTCACTGAGGACTGATACCAGGGCTCCGGAATCTATCATCGGAAGCTCTACCCAGGAACGGCAACCGCCAAAACGCTTCTCCATCGGCAAGCTGACCGGCGGCTCCATCCGATAGACCCGAACAAAGGCGACATGGATGCCGTGAATACTTCCGGATTCCTTCCCGGTATCGTACTCAAACCGCTCATCAATCACCGAGTCATCCAGCACATGGAATGCGGCAAGGCGACGGACCACCTCCTTATCCGCGATGCGTCCACTCCATTCGACCACAGCAGTATAATTCAGGGAGATATGATCAGGAACCTGTTCCGGAAGAACGGTATACTCATGTTTTACCTTTTCCACCTGACCATGAAACCATGTGGGGAAAAGGTAAAATTCTCGATGCTCAAAACCAAACCCATTGCTCCCCTCAGCAATGCCACCCTTACGCAAGATTACGCTCTGGTGGCCGTTTCCGAGGGCTTCACAGACGAGTGCCCATTCTTTAAAGGCGATGACCATTACTATGGATTAAACATCGGCGACTTTAAGCTCCACGAAAAAATAGGGGGATCACGCTGGATGCTTGGCATCAGTCTACTTCAGCGGCAACACTATCATTATGCGCCATGTCTTCGATTTGCATCTTCACACCTACTACTCGCCGGATGGCTGTGCCTCCCCCGAGGCCATGGTGGAGGCTGCAAGAGCTCGTGGGCTCAGCGGAATAGCCATCACCGATCACAATACCTGTGAAGCGGTTGACCACCTTGAAAAAAGGGGGCTCATCCGGGCCGACGGACAGCCTGTCGATGGATTCCTGATCATCCCAGGAGTCGAGGTATCCACCGCCGAGGGACACCTCCTCTGTCTCGGAGACTCCCTGCCCGATATGAAGGGCCGGCCTGCTGCCGAAGTTGTTGCTGCGATCCAGTTGCGGGGAGGGATTGCCATCGCTCCCCATCCCTTCGACTCCTTCAGGGCAGGCATCCGGGTCGAAGTGCTCGACCAACTACCGCTAAATGCAGTGGAGACATTCAATGCCGCCGTCAGCCTTCGTAAATTTAACCGGAAGGCAGCCGAATACGCCGCCCAACGCGGACTTGCCGCAACCGCGGCTAGCGACGCCCACCATTCCTCGGCGACCGGCATCTGCTCCACCTCCTATGACCTACCGGAACTCTCCCTCGCCGCCCTCCTTGCCGCGATACCCCATGGGGGAGAGCGCACGGAGTGCTATCTCTCCTTTGTCGAATCGATGAAGAAGACCAGTGGCAACTGGTTTCGCTTTTTCAATCCTGCTCCCAAGCCAGGATCGATGAGCTGGAAATAAAGAGCGTTTCTCTAGTAGTTTCTCTGGTTTTTTCCATCCAGCCCCATTGATCCACACATCGCTCTCCTGAACTTTTCTGACACTTTCTCTTTCCAATGATCGAAAAACATCTCCTCCAAATCACCCGTGAACTCGGCCTCCAGCCCCGCCAAGTTGCCGCCACTGCCGTCCTGCTTGAAGAAGGGGCCACCGTCCCCTTCATCGCCCGCTACCGCAAGGANNCGACAAACGCCGAGAATCGATCCTCGGATCTTTAGAAGAGCGCAAACTCCTCACCGAGGAACTCCGAGCGAAGGTCGAGGCCGTCACCTCGCTCACCTCTCTCGAGGATATCTATCTCCCCTTCAAACCCCGCAAGCGCACCCGTGCAACCATTGCCAAGGAACTCGGGCTCGAACCGCTCGCCGAACTCCTCTGGGCACAAGAACCCACAACCAATCCCGAGGCGGCGGCAGCTCCCTATGTGGGTAACTCCATCGAGGTCGACGCCAAGAAATCGAGCGTTGATGATGTACCAGCCGTCTTGGCCGGAGCCAGAGACATCCTGGCCGAGCGAATCAATGATGATGCCACCGCCCGCGCCCAGCTCCGAAGCCTCTATCTGAAGAAGGGGATCATTAAATCGAGCGTCATTTCCGGCAAGGAGGAGGAAGGGGCAAAGTTCAAGGATTACTTCGACTGGAGCGAACCGGCATCCACCGCCCCCTCACACCGGATTCTCGCCATGCGTCGGGGGGAAACTGAGGGCTTTCTCTATTTCCGCCTCACCCCGCCCGAAAGCCTGGCGCTAGGAACCCTCTTCAGCCTTTTTGTCCGTGGCACCTCCCCGGCCTCCCGGCAGGTGCAGCTTGCCTGCGAAGAGTGTCTGAAACGCCTCATCGGATTTTCCATGGAGGTAGAGGCACGTGGTCATTACAAAAAACTGGCTGATGAAGAGGCGATCCGTGTCTTTGCTGAGAATCTGCGAGAACTCCTCCTTTCCTCCCCCCTAGGCCAAAGGATCACCCTAGGAATCGATCCCGGCTTTCGCACCGGATGTAAGGTCGTCCTGCTCGACCGTCAAGGAAAGCTCCTTGCCAACGAGGTGATCTATCCTGGGAAGGGACGCAGTGAAGAGCTGGAAGCCGCAGAAGCCATCAGAAATATGGTGAGAATCCACAAGGTTGAGGCCATCGCCATCGGTAACGGCACCGCCTCACGAGAAACCGAAGCCTTTATAAAAAAACTCGCCCTCCCCTCCTCCATTCAGGTCGTCGTCGTCAGTGAGAGCGGAGCCTCGATCTACTCGGCGAGCGAAGCGGCACGTGAGGAATTCCCAAATCATGATGTCACCGTGCGGGGCGCCGTATCGATCGGGCGCCGTCTTATGGACCCGCTCGCGGAACTCGTGAAGCTCGATCCGAAAAGCATCGGCGTCGGCCAGTATCAGCACGA
>PLEU01000155.1 GCA_003136515.1 Spartobacteria bacterium | reverse complement strand
AGGGAATAGGAACTGCCGCTCAGGGCAGGGGCTTTTAAGGTCAGTGAGCCAACCGGCTGAATAGCGCCCCGCAAGACGCCGAAGAAATCACCCTTACCTACATAAAACTGAAGGGCTGAGGAGGCGCCTCCAACCATAATCGCCAAGTCGCCGTTCCCTGTTGCCATGCCGCCGGTTTGAGTTGTGCTGACGAGATTGTTAGGGGGAGAGGTGTAAGTCCCGCAGATGCCCGCGGAGAGCGCCTGCCCCATCGCCGCTGTGTTGGGGATGCTCGTCGATTGTGCGCAGACCTTCTCCGGAAGCGGCGTAAAGCACGCACAGTAAGTCAGGAAAATCGCGATTACGTTGGGCCGATTCGTAGTAAAGATCAAGGGAGCAAGTGGTTTTGGAAGGGGGAAAGGGGAGTGATTTAACAGATCACAATTTTGCTGATTTCAAAGTTATTAATTGATGGGATTGATGGTTGCGTCGGCATTTTTTTTGACGCGCAGCAGCAACAAAGTGCCAGGTCCGGTGTTAAAAAATATGCGTGATTTCTAATTTTCAAGAATGCTCCCACTTGTGCAGTTTTGATACCCGGATCACTGTATCCACCCTNNGGATAAGTCAGAATCTTCAGATGAAATGCTCATGCAGCAGATCGGCTGCGGGGATGCTGGCGCGTTTCGGCTACTTGTGGAGCGCCATCAGCAACTGGTGATCGGGACCGTAGCGCGCATGATTGGAACAGCGGATGCGGAGGATGTGGCGCAACAGGTTTTTTTGAATGTCTGGAAATCGGCACACCGATGGCGTCCCGAGGCGAAATTTACCACTTGGTTGCTGACGATCACAAAACGGCTTGTTTTCAATGAATCTAGGCGGCGTGGTCGTGCGCGACTGGTCCCTCAGGCTCAGGAGGAAGATGGAAGCACAGATTTTTCCGATCATTCCCCAAGTCCTGATCAGCAACTGCTGGCTGAAGAATTACATCGAGCCATCGAAGCGGCTATGGCTTCGTTGCCGGAAAAGGAACGACTCGCCCTAGTACTCCGGCGCTATCAGGAAATGCCCTATGAGGAGATCTCAGTGGTGCTAGGGGTGAGCCTTCCTGCGGTGAAAAGCCTTCTCTTCCGTGCCCGCAATACGCTTAAGGAAAAACTGACTCCATATCTTGGTGCCGAATAGAAAAGATTCCGCACAGAGGCTGCAACGGGTTTCTCTAGGTGGAAATTCAGGGATTCTCCGCTCGCCTTTTTACCTCTTGCCGATCTTTACGGGAAACAGCGTATGCCTGCAGCCGGGATCGCCCCTGGCATCAGAGATGCATCGATGAGTGATCGACTTTGCAGTTCCGAGCCATCAGCTTATTAAGTTTCACCACTCAACTTTCCCTTACTTGCCAATGCCTGCTGCTGAACGTGTTCTCGTTGTACGACGCTCCCTGTTTGATGAACTCGGCGCCTTTCACGGATTGAATTCCGAGACAAAGCGTTATCTCCCGGTTTTTCTGGAACCGGGAAATCATTTCTTTGTTTCCCGTGCCGAGGCCGAGGAAGATCCTTCACTCAAACAGCTCATCCCCTATGTGGTGGTGACATTTGGGGGCAGGTTGCTTCATTACCGCCGGGGGAGTGGATCAGGAGAAACGAGATTACTGAAGAAAGGGTCGATTGGAATCGGAGGTCATATCAATGATGGCGATGGCCTGGGGGATGCCTTTGACACTGCAGCCTATCAAAGGGCCCTGATGCGAGAACTTACGGAGGAATTGGTTATATCCGGTTCCTTTGTTGAACGTCCGCTGGCCCTACTAAATGATGATACCAATCCGGTTGGTGCTGTGCATCTTGGGATTGTCCATCAGTGTCAGCTCTCTTCCCCGGAGGTCAGTGCTAATGAAGAGGCAATCGCCGAGCTCGGATTCCTGACCCTGGAAGAACTTGTAGCCCGCACGGACCAGCTGGAGACCTGGTCTCAACTAGTAGTGAAGGGATGGAAGAGTCTGAAAACCCTTGGAGAGTAGGGGTACAGGGGTGCAATTGGTAAAGGCACCCTTTGTCCGCTTCGTGATTTTCAGTCTGTCAGCTCGCCCTATTTTCCCTACAGTCTCTACCAGTTCTTAATCCAGACGCTTGGATTTGCTGAGCCTCCAGCAGAGGACCAGAGATCGTAATTGTTTGTGCCGTTGTTGGGAGAGGTTTCATTGGCATAAATGTAATTGTAGTTATAGCCGTAGGGATCGAGATATCCATAGGCGTTCGTATTTTTGGCTTTGAAGGTGTAGTAAACCTTACCCCCGTTTGTGGGCATCAGATTGGTCACGAGACTGGCCGAACCAGAAAGGTTGTTTGTCGGGTAATCACCATTATCAGATTTGTATGCCTCCAGAGCCGCACCCATGGCCGCGATTTCGGCGGTGGCTTTTGCACGAGCCCCCTTCTTCTGGATGAAGCCAGCGGCCTGAAGCACCAAAGCGGCCAGAATGGCAATGATGGCAATGACNNAAAAGTTCAATCAGGGTGAAAGCCTTGGAGCGGGAATTTTTCATGGGGGCTATGGATGAGGCCGGGTTTTGTTACTGGGCCTGCAATCCTTGAATAATGGATATGAGAGGCATGAAGAGTGCTATGACAATACAGCCGACTACCAAGGCAAGGAAGACAATCATCAAAGGCTCCATGAGCGAGGTCAGGCCTGCAACGGCGTTGTCTACTTCTTCGTCATAGAGGTCGGCTACTTTCAGCAGCATGTCGGGCAGTTGACCGGTTTCCTCTCCGACATCAACCATACTGACGACCATTGATGGGAAAACACCACTTGCTTCCATGGGACGGACGATCGACTCGCCCTCCCGGACACTGTCATGGATCTTAGCAATGGCAGTGGAGACAACTGCATTACCGGCGGTTTCCTTAGTGATATTGAGTGCCTGAAGAATAGGAACACCGCTGGTGACGAGGGTGCCANNGGGTGCGGGAAAAACGCGAAATGGCGTTTTTTCGGGTGAGATCTCCGAATACGGGGGCCTTGAGCAGAAATTTGTCAAAAAGTTCGGATCCTTTCTCGGTGGAGAGAGCATATTTAAAGGCGGCGAAAATGATTCCGCCTCCGATCAGGATCCATAGGGCATTGTCCTTGAGCGCATTGCTGGCTCCCACCACGATCTGGGTCAGGAGGGGCAGGGGTTTGCCGCCGAGCATGTCGTTGAAGATCTGCTGAAATTTTGGAACGATGAAAACAAGCAACCCCGAGACGATGATTACCGCGATGACCATAACGATGGCCGGATACATCATCGCGGACTGAACCTTGCCCTTGACCTTCTGG
>PLEU01000194.1 GCA_003136515.1 Spartobacteria bacterium | reverse complement strand
ATCCTCTTCCGAACTCGGGGGTGACTCTTTCGGATACCACTACCTCGATAACGATCACTTTGCCATCTATCTGCTTGACGTCTGCGGTCACGGTGTGGGAGCCGCCTTGCTCTCTGTAAGCGTGGTTAATCTGTTGCGCAATGTCTCTTTGACGGAGACCGACTTCCTGAATCCCTCTGCCGTGCTCGAAAGCCTCAATGAGACGTTCCCGATGGAACGGCACAACGATATGTATTTCACGGCCTGGTACGGGGTCTATACTTATTCAACGCGCCAACTCTCCTATGCCTGTGCGGGACACCCCCCCGCCGTATTAGTAAACCATGACAGAAGTTACACTACGCTGAGTGCCGAGGGTATGATTGTCGGCGCCTTTCCCTCGGCAAAATATGAGACGAAAACCGTGCAGTTGCCCCAGGGTTCTCGGCTCTTTCTCTTCAGTGACGGCGCTTATGAAATCGATAGGCCGGGCAGACCGATGATGAGCTATGATGAATTTGTCCAGCTCCTTGCTAACACCAAAGAGAGCACAGAGATTGAATCCATCATCGCCGAACTGAAACGGCAGAAAGGTTCGGAAACCTTCGCCGATGATGTCTCGCTGGTCGTGTTCAAATTTGATGAGGCGGATGCCTCCGCGCACAACACTCGAATATTACTGAGAGCCGATCTCTCTGAGTTGGACCGCCTGCCGGGCTTTCTGCAGGGCTTTTGCACGGAGGAAAAAATGGGCGGCGAACTGCTTTTCCAGCTCAATCTGATCCTTGAAGAACTTGCAACAAATGTCATCAAATATGGTGGCGTCGCAGAGAAGGAAGAAAGTTGTATAATTGAGCTTTCACGAAACGGGCCGATCCTCACGATTCGCTTCAGCGATTTCGGTGCTCCATTCAATCCACTTGATCAGGAAGAAGTCGATCCCAACAAGTCGATTCTTGATCGTCCTATAGGGGGATTAGGAATTCACTTCGTAAGAAAGCTCACCGACTCCCAGACCTATGTGCGTGAAGGGAACCGTAATGTGCTCACCCTGACAAAACTGATCCCGGAAAAGGAATAAGAGCCCCGACATCGGAGTGCCTCTTTGCTTTCGTGGGAGATAGGGACGATCTAGAATCTTGTGGGCGGACAATAAAGTTGTAGACTGGTTTTCTCTGTAAACCGCCTGAGTATGAAATGTTCATAAGTTGTATAATAAGACGTAAGTGTTTTATTATTAATACCTTGCAATCCATCAACTCAGACTTGATTCAGCCGAATTGAGCTGGAGTTTGTGATGATCTTCGGGAGCAACCGAAATGCCAGTATCGTCTGCTCGTTTTCGGATTACAATCGACCCATCGATGAAGCTGGGAGAGAATGCCCCATCCAGAGCCCTAGCAAGTGAGAAATTGAAATCCATGTCTGTTGCTGAATTATGAGAATTTTCAACCCTGCGCTGCTGGAATCTGCACTCGCCTCATATGGGCTCTCCATAAAGTTCCTCATGAACGAAGAGGCCATCGCCTTCTTCCCGGTATCTCAGCAGCATAGTGATATAAAAGTTGGTGGACTCAGTTACGAAGATGACTATATCGGAAATGCTTTGGCCGGGTTGATCGTATCTGGCAAGGCAGAGATTCGCTTTCACAAGGCTTTCTCTGACGAGAAAGTGCGATCCCTTTGGCGGAAGCTGCAATCTTTGCCGGAATTCTCTTCTCTTTCGCTTGAATTCCTCTCTTACCAAGGACGAGATTTACTCGCACCTTGTGNNCACTGAAACTTCTGCGGATATCCAACAGAATTTTTATGGGTATCCGAACCAGTGAAAGTGGGATTTTGCCCCTTAAAGTCGGCTAAGACTTAGCCGAAAAATTCAACCGAGATAAATGAGATAAGTCATTTTTTGCGACGCAAGTCATTGATAATGAACGTACAGAAAATGTAATTCTAACTCTTTATCTACTGATCCGCGCTCCCTGGATCGATTCTGCTGCTATATCACGCCATGTTGCGATCATCGCAACGTATTTATAATAAGATATTTACAGCTTGGTCTACAACTCTACTGGCTGGCCACACAATCTGCCCCGATGCCTCTATTCCACGGTCACACTTTTTGCCAAGTTCCTCGGCTTGTCGACATCGCACCCAAGTTCCACGGCGATATGATAGGCAAAAAACTGGAGCGCTATGGAAGCCAGAATCGGCGTCAGATATTCGGGCGCCTCCGGGATCAGTATAACATCATCACAAACCAGCGAGAGTTCACTGCCTTTGCCCTCCGTGCCAACGGCAATAACAGGTCCACCGCGGGCCTTAACCTCCTCAATATTGCTCAGATTTTTGGCGAAGACTGCGTCATGTGGGGCGATGAAGATCGAGGGCGTCTCGGAATTCACTAGGGCGATGACACCATGCTTCAGTTCGGCACTCGCGTAACCGCTGGCGGCAATATAACTGATCTCCTTGAGCTTGAGCGCCCCTTCCAGAGCGACAGGATAGTTGAACTGTCGTCCCATAAAGAGCATGACCTTGGCTCTCGCATACCGTCGGGCAATCACGGCGATTGATTGCTCCAAGTTGAGCACCTTCTCAATTTTCGCAGGCAGGGCTTCCAGTTCGGCTATGATCCGGCTTCCTTCAGAACTCGAAAGATTACGGATACGACCCAGAAGCAAGGCGATCAATGTCAGGATCGTGACCTGCGAGGTGAAAGATTTCGTTGCAGCCACGCCGATTTCCGGTCCGGCGTGCATATAGACGCCCCCGTCGCTCTCGCGGGCGATCGTGCTGGCGACATTGTTGCAAATGCCCAGGGTGCGGTGTCCTTTGCGCTTACTCTCCCGCAGAGCCGCCAAGGTGTCAGCTGTTTCCCCGCTCTGACTAAGCACGAAGACCAGCGTATCCTTAGTCATCGGAAGATTGCGGTAGCGGAACTCGCTTGCAAACTCACACTCGGTGGGAATCTGTGCGAGGGTCTCAATAGCATATTCTCCGATCATGGCGGCGTGAAATGCCGTGCCGCAGCCACTTAGAACGATGCGTTCCACATCCCGGAGCTCCGCATTAGTCATGTTCAGGCCACCCAGCTTGGCGGTGGCCTCCTCAAGAGCAAGACGTCCGCGCATGGCATCAGTGACGCTACGCACCTGCTCATGAATCTCTTTGAGCATGTAGTGAGGATACTCACCCTTGCCGACATCCTCGTCGGTCATCTCCACCGTGGTGACATTGTACTGGGCACCATTCCCCTCGATTGTCGAGAGGGTGAATCCTTCGCATGTCAGAACGGCTATCTCGTAGTCGTTAAGATAGACCACATCGCGGGTATGTCCGACGATGGCGCTGACATCACTGGCAAGAAAATGCTCTCCCTTTCCGATGCCTAGCACGAGCGGACTGCCACGACGAGCCCCGATGATAAGCCCGGGAAACTCCACATGGACAACGGCGATGCCATAAGTTCCACTGACCAGATGCAGAGCCTCACGCAATGCTGAAACCAGTGCTCCCTGGGTTCGTTCAGCCGAGCGGTCAAAGGCCCTCCCTACAAGATGGGCCAGCACTTCTGTGTCTGTCTGGGAAATGAACTGGTGTCCCTCCTCTTCAAGCTGGAGCCTGAGGGAGGAATAATTCTCAATGACGCCGTTGTGGACCAGAGCCATCTTGCCAGAGCGGTCGAAATGAGGGTGAGCATTCTCCTGAGTCACCTTACCATGAGTGGCCCAGCGGGTGTGGCTGATACCGGTGGTGCCACCAAGTGGATTCTGACCGATGGAACGGCGGAGATCCTCTATCCGACCTACCTCCTTGCGAATGGAAATGCAGCCTTCATCTAAAGTCGCGATTCCAGCCGAATCATACCCGCGATATTCCAGTCGGCGCAGACCCTCCAACAAGATCGGCACCGCCTCTGCTCGACCGACATATCCTACGATTCCACACATATTTTTATTTAAAAAATCCGAAGGCCGATTTTATCCGGAGTATGGCTCTGGGAGCGTTTTGGCAAGGGGAGGTGAATAATTGGGAGATTTAAGAGCCTGACAAACAGCGTGAATCTTCGCAAGATGCAAGAGACAACTGTTTTACACACCATGGTCAACAAACTTGTCATCCCCCCGACCGCACGTACTCTCTCCATCATTATGGGCGGGGGAGCCGGAAGCCGTCTCTTTCCCCTGACCAAGGACCGGGCCAAGCCAGCAGTGCCTATCGGCGGAAAATATAGGCTCGTCGACATCCCCATCAGCAACTGCCTGAACTCGGGTATCCGCAGTATCTATGTCCTGACCCAGTTCAACAGCACCTCCCTGCACCGTCATATCAACGCAAGCTACAAATTCGACAATTTCAGCCCCAGTATCGTCGATATCCTGGCGGCCCAGCAGACTCCGGAGGGCTCCACTTGGTATCAGGGCACGGCAGATGCCGTCCGTCAAAATCTCCGTACTTTCCTAGATGGCGACCACGACTACTTCATTGTACTTTCCGGTGATCAGCTCTACCGAATGGATTATCGTGATATCATCCAGCAGCATATTGCCGGCGGAGCTGATCTGACAATCGCATGCATCCCTGTTAATCAACAGGCAGCAAGGGCATTCGGCATCATGGAAACCGATACCGCCAGACACATCACCCATTTTGCAGAGAAGCCCTCCGATCCCGCGATACTGGCCGAACTTCGGATCAAGCCCGAGCTTCTCAGGGAACTCAAGGAACCTGACCATCAAGAGCTCTTCTTGGCCTCTATGGGCATCTATGTCTTCAATCGGCAGGTACTGGAAGATTGTCTGAGCAATGATCTTCCCGACTTCGGGAAAAACATCATTCCCGCCGCCATCAAAACTCACAACGTTCAGGCATTTCTGTTCCGTGGCTATTGGGAGGATATCGGCACAATCCGTTC
>PLEU01000138.1 GCA_003136515.1 Spartobacteria bacterium | reverse complement strand
CCCTGCACCACATGCACCACAAGAAGACTCGCTATCAAGATAATCACTGCATTGATCAGTAGACTGATGACGAGCGTCGCCCATCGCCGCTCTAGCAGGCGCTGAAAAAAAGCCTTCCTCACAGGTCGAGAGACTGAGGATATATCTCCGGCTTGATCCTGAGTCGTGTGCTCGGGAGGAGGTTCTAGTTCAGTTCTCATCGTTCACATTGAAAGTGACATCGGTGATCTTTGCCGCAGCAAGAGCGTTTAGGACATCAATGGTACGACTGTATTTTGCATGGGCATCGCTGAAAATGGTCACAACAGCTGNNGCATTGTCTGAATTTTGCTTCAGTCGCATGAGGGTTGCCCTCAACTCGGGAAGATCCCTGCTTGCGGCGGAATCAAACGGCTCGTCGTTGAGTGTGATCTCTCCCTCGTCGGATATAGCGATAATGGTCTCATCAGTGAACTCGGGAGCTGAGGAGCTGTCCGTACTTCCTGGAAGCCGGGTCGTGAGCTCATTCTCCACCTTGACTGTCGATGCCATCANNACCATCGGGGCAATCTGAAACCCCATGGCTACATCATCTTCCTGAACAAAGGGTTTCATCTGCTTGTCAGTCGTGATTCACCGCCGAAAAACAGATGTCTGAAATCCCGGCTTCCGCACCGGTATTCATTGCTTGGGAAACAAAGATCGCGGGCACATCTCGATCTCCTCGAATGACTAGGCGAAATTCAGGATTCTCGCCGACTTTCGAGGCAGCCACTTTTTCTCCCATCGCTTTTGCAGCCTTGAGCTGCTCCAGAAAGTCCGAGGCGTTGCTGTAAAGATGATCCTGGAAATTAAACGAAGCCTTCTGCGATGCAGGATTCCACTTCACATTGATCACAGCCTCTGCGCGGGAGTCATCTTTTTTTGCAGCTTCTGGAGCGAGCGGAAGCTTTATGGTTTTATCAACTTTCAGCACTTGCGCCGAGGTGATGACCATGAAAAAAATCAGCATTACCAAGAGGACATCCACCATCGGGGCAATCTGAAAATCAGGCTCCCCTTTCTCCAGTCCTCCTCCTCCTCCAGCCATGGCATTTAGGGCTGCCCAGCAGCAATTGTCTGAGCCTGTTCAGGGTGACTTTCATCGCCAACGATTTCAGGCACTGAGGTCACAGCCTCACCCAGCCAGTTAGGTGTCGCCGCGTAAATTTCCTCCCCGCTGATATGGACACCCTGCAGCAAATCGTAGGGCATTTTGCGGAAGAGAAGATTGACCACATCCTGAATATGATGCATAGCCGCGGTGGATCTGTTGCGCAGATAATAGAACATGCCGAAGGCGGGTATTGCTATAACCAGACCACTTGCGGTAGCAACAAGCACCTCGCCGATAGCACCAGAGAGACTGGAGGGATCGCCGATTCCAGAACTTCCCAAGGTACTGAAAGCACGAATCATTCCTGTTACGGTTCCGAGCAACCCCATCATCGGAGTCACGACACCTATGACGGAGAGATAATTGATCTGGGTTCCGAATGCAGCGTTCTCCTTGCTCATTTCGGAAAGAATTCCCTCCTCGACGATATTTTTTCCGTCACCTAGGAGGGATATTCCAACCCTGAGAATATTGGTCAGAGGTGATTTATTGTCGCGGCAGAAGGTATAGGCCCCGACATAATCACCATGCTGAAAGTAGGATTTGAGTTCGCTTTCATAATCAGGTGGGGAAGTGCGCTGGCGTGAGGTACGGAGAAAACCGTCAACGGAAAGATAAAGAGTGAGAATCGACATGATTCCAATGGGAAACATAACCCAACCGCCTTCAGCAATTGTCTCAAGAAGTGTTTTATTATGAACTTGAGGGGCACCGGGGCTCCCTACATCTGCTGCTGATGCTTCAGACACACCGATCATAAGGAAAAGAATGAGTGCCGTCAGAACGAGGGATTTGAACGGAAATTTCATAGGGGTTGTTTAAGTTAGTTCGGTTGGCCGATATTTCAAGACTTGGATAGATGCTTCTCCATTTTTTTCGCATCTGGCGCCTGTGGGGAGCGAGCGAAGTTATCCTGCAGCTCGATCACTGCTTGGAGGGCACGCTTCTCATCGTCAAGTCCGAGATAGGCGTTTGCAGCACCCATCAAGGCAGCAGGCTGTAGCAACGTCAATGAGGGATAAAAGACCTTGATGGTCAGAAATGCCCTGAGCGCTCCGGGATAATCCTTCTTCATGAGCAGAGCCTGACCAAGGGCAAGTTGCGCGAGCGCGGCTCCAGGTTCTCCGCTGAGTCGGGGAATGGCATTGGCACCGACAACAACTGCCTCCGTATCCGAGGAGGCAACGGAGCCGAAAAGCGTCCCTCCACGCGAGAGTGTGGTCGCCGTCTCATTCGTCAGCACCCCGATTTTCCCTGCAAGATCCGCAGCATCAGCATATCTGCCCGAGGATGCGAGGGCAAACAGGCGAATCTTGGCTATCTCGGGCCACCATGATCCGGGGACATCTTTCAGGTCCGCTTCAGAATCTATATTGGTCTTCGTTCTGAGAATCACTGTCTCTGCATCACCCGCCTTCGCTGCTGCGATGGCAATCCTCAGGTCGGAAGGAGCGGGTATATTGAGACTTGCTATCTTTGAAAACGGCAAACCAATTTCAATGAATCCAGATCCCTGTGTTGTCGGTATCGAGATAAAAATCGTGTTGCTCGACCCGCGGATTGAGGAACTCGAATAGACCGTGCCATCCTTCATGGTGATAGTTCCTACATCCTGTGCTCGCGCGACTGCCACGCCTGTCAGCAGGATCAAAAAAATTCTTCCCATTTGTTGCAACAGCAGTTGATGGGTTCTCATTTTTAGGGGGAGGGTGAGGCTGCGGGAGATGGTGATGCCGCAGAAGGTAACGAGGGAAGTTCCGCCAGTTTTTTGCGGGCTTCGTCCGCTTGCGGCAAAGCGGCTAATTTAGGATTGGCCAGCAGCTCCTGCAGGTGGGCCGCCGCCTTATCGGGTTGATTCAGGGTGACGAAGCCATCGGCAGCCTTCAGATAGGCCGTGATAACTTCCTCGGGATATCTCGTGTAAGCCACGAAAACGCGCTGGTAATATTGGATGGCGCCTGCAGTATCCCCTTTTTTCTCATAGAGATCGCCGAGAGAAAGCAGGGATTGCGCAGTCACCTCACCCCGCCAATCCTTATTCCCGGCCACATCCTCAAATATTTTCTGGGCTTCGGGCAATTTTCCTAAAGCGAGAAGCGCCTTGCCCTTGCCATAAGTGATCTGAGCAAGCTTCACCTCCGGATCAAGCTTGTCTAACGCATAGTCAAACCAATCCATCGCCTCCTCCGGTTTATTCCGGGCAAGGGCGATCTCTCCCATCCCATAATAGGCATATTCAAGTAGGTCACTCTTCGGAAAAGCTGACATCAGCTCCTTGTAAAACATCTCAGCCTTATCCTCATCTCCCTTCGCGAGAGCCATTTCTCCACATTCCGCGAGCAACTTTGCACTGAGGATATTGACCGGCAACCCATAGATCGTCTCCATGAGTTGTTTTTGGCGTATGGGGTTTTTGGTGAAACCAGCCAGTTCTGCCTGACCGTAGCGGAGGCGGGCTTGGGCCAGCGTGGAATCACCCACGTTTGATTCATTGAGGTATTTTGCAAAATCCGCCGCGGCGTCATAAGGAGGCAGCGGGGTAGGAGCAGGGGAAGGCACAGCCTGAACATTCGAGAGATCGTTGGTAGATGGGGAGGAAGTTTCCGGAGTGGCGCTTGGAGTCGGTGAGGCAGTGGTGGCTGAACCTACTAGAGGAACAAAGGTGGGTCTCGGCCTTCTTGAGCAGGTCTGGGCCAATAGGGAGATCAACTGTTCCACCGTATCCTTTTTCCTGTCGTTAATGATCCCGAGGATAGTTGTAGCTAGGTACTGCTTGGCCTCATCGCTCTTGCCCATTTTTATCATGGCCTTTGACACCCAGAAATCCGAGATGAGAGCTAGGGAACTATCTGGATTTTTGGTGGCGAAATTACTGAACATGTCGGCGATTTCATCCCATCGGCCGAGTTTCTGATACTGCTTGTTGGCTTCAAAGATGGAGTATCTTAACAACTCATCCGTCGTCCCCAGATCAACCGATTTCCTGTAGGCAGCAGCGGCCTCCGCTGGCATCTCTTTTGCCGCATAAGCGTCACCCTCCAAGGCCAGCACTTCGGCTTCCATCGCTTCACCCGGACGCTTCTTCTCCCATTCGCCGCAGAGTTTTAACGCTGTGTCATATTCATTGGCAGCGTAGTAGCAGAGCGCTATCCGGTATTCCACGTCTCCGATGAAGTTTCCCGAAGGGTAGGTCTGCGCGTACAATTGGAATCCCTTAAGGGCATTGGCATAATCACCGAGTTGAAAATAGGCGTACGGAATCCGGAAATTGCATTCCTCGACATACTGTCCTGTGGGAAATTTCGCCAAATACTGCTGATAGCTTGCAATCGAGTCCTTATATTTGTCTTTTTTGGCAGGATCATCCCCTTGGGCAAATTGCGAATTCGCCAGCAAGAAATACATATCCTCACCAAGAGCTGAGTTGTCCCCAGCTGCAACACGTGATCCAAAATAACTTTCAGCCTTGGGATAATCACCTGCCTGAAGTTCAACCGATCCCTTCAGGTACCCCGCCTGAGATGAGTAACTTCCTTTAGGGAACTCAGCTAGGTATTTGTCCAAAGCCTTCTGGGAATCCTCCGTACGGCCTAGAGCGGCATACGCGGATCCGATACTGAAAAGGGCTTCCTCTCTCGTCTGTGGATCCGTCCCATCCAGAAGACTCTCCCAAAGAAGGATGGTTTCCCACTTCTCACCCATATCGTCGTAGGCCTTGGCCTCACGGATCCTGACGGGTACGGATGTGTCTTTGATCTTCTGAACCTGATCGAGTATCTTCTTAAGAAGTGCTTCGTGGGCAACGATACGGGTATTGGCTGCGTTTACATCAAGAAATGCCTTGGGATTTGCCTGAAGAGAGGCACGGTTGTCGGCGATCTGCTTTTCAAGCGCCGCAATCCGATCCTGCTGGAGCTTCACCAATTCATCTTTTGGCCTGACAATCGCATACATCCGGAGGGCTTTCTTGCGATCCCCACTTTCAAGGAGGGCGTCACCGATCCTGACCGCAAGTTGGTCCATTTCCATCGGGTTATCCACCAGACTCACAGCATCTTGCAACTGTTCAAGAAGTCCAATCGCCTCGTCAAAATTGCCAGCTTTGGCATCCACTTGGGCCAATAAAGTTGCTGCTTGAACGCTAGTTTGATCAACGATGCCTCGATCGGCCAGCGAATGCAATTCGGCTGCAGCATCTGCTAACTTCCCTTTATCGAACAAAAGGGAGGCGTGAGCCAGTTTCGCCTGAGCTGCGAGAGGACCTGATCCCTGAGAAGCCAGCTTCAGGGTAGCTTCAGCCTCATCCTTCCGGCCGGTCTGCAGTTGAATCTGGGAAATGGCCAGAAGATCCTTGAGCTTATTGGGGCCGTTTGGAAACTCATTGAGGGATCGAGTATAATATTGTTCCGCCTTGGTATAGTCATTTAGGTTAAAGTATGTGGTGGCCAGCGTGAAAAGTATCGTTTGAAGGGCGTCTCCCGTCGGCTGCATGGCTAGGATCTTTTCGAAATTTGATGCCGCAGTGGCGTAATCGCCGCTTTGAAATGCACTGGAACCGGTGNNTCGGTGTTGAAGAGGGCCTCCGGCGTCGGGCCGACACTTTCCGGCGGACGTGGGTTTTGACCAAAGGCAGAGGAGCAAACAAACAGTAAAAAGAGCCAAACCCTCACGACACTCCCCATCGTCTGAAAGTTCCGTTGAGGAACCGATCGAAGGAAGAATTGGCTCTGGAGATGCATGAAGGGGGGATTGTGATTATTATAATTCAATCCCTTCCACAAGAGTGGAAAAAGGATTAAACCTTGATTTTCAAAAACAGATCTTTCTCATGGATGACAATCAACCAACTCTCCCCGTTCAAGATAACCCATCCTTTCGAAAAACAAGTCAGATCATCTGGATGTGGACTCTACTAAGAGCGCTAAATCGCCACCCTGAAGGAACGGGAGAGAAAATTCTCCGCTAGCTGTTTTTTGGAGCTGAAAGACCCAAGCCCAGCCAGCCAATCCCGCCAAAGATCAGTTCAATTCCTAAAAAGAGTCCTAGGATGTAGAGACCGGTGTAAGGCCACTGGGAGATAATCAGACCTCCAAGTAGAATTGAGATCGCTGCGCTGAACAGTATCCACCCTGCTCCTTTGTGGTCTTTCATCTTGAAAGCCAGAAAAGCACGGAAAATCCCGCCGATCAAGATGGCCCATCCAAGAAACAGGGTGAAGGCGATGGCAGCTTTGAAGGGATGAACGATAAAAACATAGCCGGCAACACCATAGGCTATAGCTACAAGAGCGTACCAAAGATGACTCTTCCAGCCATGAATACTAAAGAGTTTTATGAGTTGGAAGGCACATCCAAACATGAGGATAATACCGATAAAAGTGGCAACCGCCGCCGTTGAGACGAACTGGTCAGCCAAGGCAAAACAACCAAGGACAATCATGGCAATCCCACCGGCGATCGCCCATCCACGTGAAATTGGGGGGATTGGAATTTGAGGGATTTGAGATGTGTCCATCACCCATCGTATGACTGCCAAACACCATCCTGACAAGACCTATCTACAAGCGGGATAACGGACCTAATCCCTTTTTTCATTCTTCTTTTCAAACCAAGAGAAACAGGTCGGGATGATGAAGACGGCCACCAATGTTGCGGCAAGCATTCCACCGACGACTGTCGTCCCTAATTCGCGGCGGGATACCGCTCCAGACCCCGTGGCAATCACGAGGGGCACGCACCCGAGGATGAAGGCAAAAGCGGTCATCAGAATCGGCCTTATTCGAAGCTTGGCCGCGTCTAGGGCCGCTTGGAAAACCGGCTGGCCTCGATCAACTTCCTCCTTGGCAAACTCCACAATGAGAACGGCGTTTTTGGCAGCAAGCCCGATCAGCATGATCAGTCCGATCTGGGCATAGACATCGTTGTCCATATGCCGGGCCCAGAGGGCAAGCACTGCGCCAAATACTGCAATCGGAGTGCTCAGGAGCACACTGAAGGGGAGAGTCCAGCTTTCATAGAGGGCCGAGAGAATCAGGAAGACAAACAAAAGGGAGAGGCCGAAGATCGCTGTGGGTGGGACCCCTTCTGCGGCAACTTTTTCCTCAAAGGACATACCGAAATAGTCAAAGCCCATGCCCGGCGGCATCGTCTGCTTGAAGGTCTCCTCAAGCGCCTTCATCACCTGCCCGGTACTGTATCCGGGCGCAGAATTGATCGTGATCTGGGCGCAGTTGTACATATTAAATCGCATAGTAAACTCCGGTCCCTGCATCGGAGCGATCTTCAGTAGGCTTGAAAGCGGCACTGCATCACCCTTCAGATTACGAACATAAAATAGCGATGCATTCTGGGGATCCGTTCGACTGGCTCCATCCGACTGGAGGTAGGCGTAGTATTGGAGATTGAAACGGTTAAAGTAGTTCACCGGCACCCCGCCGAGGAAGCACTGAAGAGTCTGGTAGGCTTCGCTTAAATCAACCCCGAGCATCAGGCAGAGAGCCGGATCAATCTTCATTGATACCTGTGGCACAGAGGGAAGATATGTAGAAATAACAGACCCAATCTCCGGACGCTTTTTAATCGCCTGCATATATGTCCCAAAATTCTTCATCAGGAAGTTGGAATCTATCCCGACTCGATCCTCAAGGATGAAGGTAGTTCCCCCGGAAGAGCCGATGCCCGGGATCGCCGGCGGCGGGAAGGCAAAATTGATGGCACCAGGCACGCCAGCAATTTTTTTATTGATGATCTGGAGTAAGGCAAATGCGTTTTCAGTCGGTGCCTTCCGCTCCTCCCACGGCTTCAGAGTAATGAAGTAAAAGGCGCTGTAGGTAGTCTGAACTCCACTGAGCATGTTGAAGCCCACGATGGTGGTCACTTGCTGCACGCCGGGGATTTTACCAATGATATCCGCCACCTGAGAGGACACCTCCCGGGTACGCTGCTGGGAGGAGGAATTTGGCAGTTGGGAGCAGGCGTAGAGATAGCCTTCGTCTTCTTCAGGCACAAAGGAAGGCGCCAACTTGCTGCCAAACATTCCCGAGAGAAGCACCATTCCAAGCAGGAGGATGATTGCAATGAAACCCTTTCGGAGAAGGAATCCGCAGACGCCAAGATAACGGTTCCGTGAGAAATCGAATGACTTGTTGAATGCATTGTAGAAGGCCCCAAGCGGTCCCTTGACTTCCTTTCTCTGTTTCAGGAGAAGAGCCCCAAGCGCAGGGCTTAGGCTCATCGCGTTGAAGGTTGAAATAATCACCGAGATTGAGATCGTCAGTGCAAACTGCTGATAGAGACCTCCGGTAATACCCGGGAGAAACACGGTGGGAATAAAGACCGCAGATAGAATCAGCGCCGTGGCAATCAGCGGGCCGGCCACCTGCTCCATCGCCTTAAGAGCAGCATCCTTGGGAGCCAATCCCTCCTCGATATGATGCTCAATCGCCTCCACGACGACGATGGCGTCATCCACCACAAGGCCGATCGCCAGAACAAGACCAAAAAGGGAGAGGGTATTTAATGAAAAGCCAAAAAGAGGGAAAAGAGCAAAGGTCCCAATCAGTGAAACCGGCACGGCTAGAGCAGGGATCAGCGTGGCGCGCCAGTTTTGCAGGAAGACAAAGACGACGATGATGACCAGAAAGAGCGCCTCGAAGAGGGTCTTGACGATTTCCTCCATGCTGGCGCTGATGGCCAGGGTCGTATCCAAGGCTATATCATATTTGAGGCCGGCAGGATAATTCGGCGCAGCCTGGGCCATGAGGTTCTTGGCCAGCTTGGCAACCTGGAGGGCGTTGCTGCCAGGAAGCTGATAGACAGCCACAATCGCCGCAGGATGCCCCTTAAATCGACCGTCAATATTGTATGTCTGAGCCCCAAGCTCCACTCGGGCAACATCCTTCACCCGAATGATCGAACCATCCTTGTTCGCCCTGACAATAATATTGGCGAATTCCTCCTCGGTCACCAGACGGCCAGGCGCACGCACTGTGTAAGTCATCTGCTGGCCCGGGGGCACAGGTTCCCCGCCAGTCTGGCCCGCAGGGTTCACCGTGTTCTGGTGATTCACCGCTTGATACACCTCATTGACCGTCACGTTGAAGTTGGCCAGCTTCGCCGGGTCGAGCCACATGCGCATGGCATACTGGCCGGCACCGAATACACTCACACTGGCAATACCAGTGAGTCGTGTCAGCGGGTTGACAATGTTCACATAGGCATAGTTGGCCAGAAATACGTTGTCGTAGCGGTTGTCATCAGTGTAGAGGGCGAAGCAGATCAGCGGGGAGGGAGCTGTCTTGACCACATTGATTCCCTGCTGGACAACTTGGGAAGGGAGTTGAGCTTGAGCCTGGGACTGGCGCATTTGCGTCAGGATCTGGTCTGTAACCGGAACGGTATTATTGGCAAATATGACGTTCAGGTTCATCTGCCCTGAGCTTGAGTTCAGGGAGTACATGTACTGCATGTTATCAACACCGTTGACCTGCTGCTCGATCGGGGTTGCAACCGCCTGCTGCACAGTCATGGCATCGGCACCCGGATAGGATGCCGTGACTTGGATCTGGGGAGGAACGATGTTTGGGTACTGTGAAATCGGCAATCCCAGCAGACAAACAAGCCCCACCAGCACAGTAATGATGGCGATGACAATGGCTACAATCGGCCTATTGATGAAGAACTTCGGCATGGAATTTTCGAATGGAAGCTCTTGGAGAGACTAGGAGTTAGTCGCCTCGGCAGGAGTTGAAGAGGGAGAGGCAGCGGGCATAGTCTTAATATCAGTCGCACCTTCCGGGCTGGGTGCAGGTCCTTCTTCTGTAGGGGTGGAGGGAGTCCCACCATCCGATGGAAGTGGCATTACCGTGCATCCATCAGTCATCTTCTGAATTCCCTGCACAACAATTTTGTCTCCGGCATTAACACCGGAAAGGATCACCGCCTCTTCCCGGGTTGTCATCCCGAGGGTGACATTTTTAATTGTCACTTTGTTGTCAGGTCCGACCACCGCCAGTTGATGTATATTTAGAACGGTGTTCACAGCGGCGATTGGCACGACGAGTGCGTTATGCTGATAGCCAAGCGTTGCCGCCACTCTTGCGAAGAGTCCCGGCTTCAGAAGCATTCCAGGATTAGGAAAAAGTCCTTCGACGGTAATCGATCCGGTCTGCGTGCTAATTTGATTATTAGCAGCCCGGAAAACACCCTTTTCGGGATAGACACTCCCATTGGAAAGAATCATTTTCATGCCTTTCGCCGTATCTTCCTTTCTGTTTTCGGCGGCGGCCGAGGGATCCTTAAGGCTACTATTGATAAAGCTCAAGTAATCATCCTGACCGACCTGAAAAACCACCTTGATCGGGTCTATTGCAACAATGGTTGTGAGTGGCTGCGGGGATCCCGGACTCACATAGCTTCCCACCTCGTAATTTGCGAGCCCCGAAAGACCGTCAATCGGTGAAACCACCTTGGTAAAATCCAAATTCACCTGAGCCGACTGCACCGCGGCTTGCTTGGCAGCGACCTGAGCCACTGATGCCTGATAAGTCTGTTGTTGATTCTGAAATTCCTCGACGCTGATGACTTTGCCCGCAAAGAGACTCTGGTAACGGACAAAATTTTGCTGGGCCTTTGTTTCCGAGGATTGGGCAGCAGCTAAGTCGGCCTTGGCCTGATCAAGCGTTGCCTGAAACGGGGCCGGGTCTATCTGAAAAAGGGGTTCTCCCTGTTTCACCACGGTTCCCTCCGTGTAATACCGCTGGATGATATTGCCTGCGACATTTGGTTTCACAAGCGAAGTTACCGTCCCCTGTAGATTACCAATCCATTCCTTTTTGTTCGCCATGTCCTTCTGCTCCACCACACCAAGCGTGACGGGAATCGGTGGATGTTCGGTCGGCGCGGCCTCCTCTTTTTTACAGGCTTGGAGAAGAAGGGAAGCGGACAACAAGATAGCTGGTTTGGCTATTAAACGTAAGATTTTGGCGTTCACAAAGTCTTTGAGTAACAGATGTGTCAGTGCTTGGCTAGAGATGAAGACATTGAGCGTTCTAACCTTTTCTCCCAAAATCCCCGGCCATAAAGCCGCTTTTGACGCGCTGGCTGAGCGTTGCTGTAAACATTGAAGCGAGCAGAGGGATAAGAGCCCAGGCGACAACCACCCATGGTATCACGCCATACGCCCCAGACTTTGCCGGATACACATTTACCCAGAGTGTGTAGGTGATGGCTCCTGCAGCAGCGCCGGGAATCACGATCATCGCAGACAATCTTTTTTCGCGGAAACGAATCAGCAGAAATGCAGCACTTATTGCCACCAGAAGATACACAATGAGCAAGGCAAGGGCTCCAAGAGTAGAAGCCCAGAAAAAGGCGTCAGAACCAGTCGCATGAAAAACAATGCACATGACGCCATAGCCCAAAATCATTGAAAGGAGCACGCAGCCAGTTGCCAAACGCGGCGTGCCACTAACCGGTGAAATTTTCCTGATCCCGCTTGACGGCATCAGATCCCGACTCAGTGCAAAAAGCAATCGTGATGATGCCATAATTGCAGCCAATGCCCCTCCCATTGCCGATGCTATCGAGAGCCCGTCGAAAAGTTCACCAAGGGGCTTTCCGAAATATTGCGCAGAAAGATCTGCTAGCAGGGCTGTTGATGAAGTAAATTTTGCGATCCCGAAGTGGTCTGTTCCAAAACCAAGCGTTTCGGCGGCCGTGACCAGAGTGAAAACTATACCGGCACCGAGTACCGTTCCGATCAAAACCCAGGGTATTATTAGTTTCGGTTTTTTAAGTTCCTCCCCAAGTGTGGCGACCTGCTCAAAACCGGCGAAGGAGAGAAATCCAAATGAGAGGCCCATGGCTATTGCCGACACACCGACTCCCGGTGTGGGAATAAAGAGATCCCTTAGTGGAGGATCGCCTTGAGGACCATGGCCGCCGAGAACATCAGAGATCACAGCAAGTGCCATCAGCACCATTGCAATTATTGCGATGCCTTCTAAGAGGATCAGAATAAAGGCGACCCGTCGTGCCGGTATGAGGCTCAAGGGGGTCAACAGCACCACTGCCACCATGGCGAGCAGAAAGCTCGATGGATGATTAAAAAGGGCGAGGCGATTCAGAAGATTTGCCCCGAATAGACCAAATGCAGCAACTCCCAGTACGGAAAAGCAAACATAGGTTCCCAAAAGCAGCCATCCTGCCATCAGCCCAGCTTGGGGGCCCATGACAGCACTCACGAATCCGTAAGCGGAGCCTGCATTGGGATGTTTGCGTGCCAGGAGTGCGAAACACCAAGCCACCAGAAGTACGAGCACAGCGGAAACAGCAAATACAAGCGGAACGATCCGTCCCACATGGCCTGCGGGTTCCTGAGGATTGAGATTCATGGCCATCGTGGGGGCCATACCCGCAATTGCCACGGCGAGCGCCCCCATCGTCCCGACATTCTTGAAGAAGCTTACCGGTTCTAAGGGATATATAACACTTTTCGGCATGGGATAGACCCGCTAGGTAAAAAAAGAGGTGACCGAATAATGAAAGTAAATCGGTCTAATATGATTTTTTCTAATAAAAAGTTAGTTCATTTTCTGTGCGAAGTAGACAATCCCGCACAAGTTGGTATCGCTTCAAATACTCCGCAAAAGCCCTTAACCCCTTTTTCTCCAGATCGCCCAAATCATATCGAATCCACTCCGAAAAGTAACGACGAGTGAAGATAGGATCTGCCGTGGCTGCGGCTATCTCTTCTACCCGAGTCAAACCTCGTAACTTGGCATTACGCAGGTGATCAGCTAGAAACTTTTTTTCCGTAAATTCATGTTTAAGTGACCATAACGCATATACGAAAGGAAGACCTGTATTTCGATACCACTCGCCTCCAAGATCCATAATGCGCATGTCAGGGATGGGGAGTCGCTTTCTGAACTGGATAGCACGATCACCGATGAGAAGTCGCGGGATTCTTAAATCGGATATTTCGTATTCAGCCTCTGATAAATGGACATATTCCGGCATACATCCATGGAATTCGCCGAGAATGATTTGCAACAAGGCATTGGAAGTGTGAGAGGCCGGATCAAGTAAGACTCTTCCCATGGCATTTAGCTCCCCGGTGTAGGCTAAAATAACGCTGTAAACATCACCACGACTGGAAATGGAAATCTCATCGACCGCCTCAGGGTGGGGCATGGATATGGCGTCGATGGAGGAGAGTAATGCCGCATCAAATTTCCCATTCTGAAATGCGACGAAAAGCTCTGCAGGAACCAATGAGGAAACAGGATATGTTAGCCCATATAACAATGGACGGGCATTCAAATAGGGAACAGAGCCAATCCGTGGTGAGACTTCCTTATCCCCTTCCAAAACAATATAAGATTTACTCACGCCGCCACAGGAGCAGGCATTCCTTTTTTTCTTGATCCGGTGGATTCAATCCGCTCGTAGAAGGTATTTCGTTGCCTCGGCACCCTCCCCGCTTCACGAATGGCCTTTTCCATCGCTGCAATCGTCTGCTGCTGTGGTGTCTTGGCACCAGCCATATGAAAGATCTTCTCCTCCTGGATCGTTCCGTGCAAATCGTCCACCCCATAGTTCAGCGCGATCGAAGCGAGGGGAAGGCCGAGGCTGATCCAGTAACCAGTTATATGGTCGAAGTTATCGAGCATGAGGCGAGAGATGGCCAGATTCTTCAGTTCATCCGTGGCGCAGGCCGGACGAATGTGGGCCAGTTCCGTTGTTTCCGGTACAAAGGCAAAAGGAATGAAGGCCGTGAAGCCATGTGTCTCATCCTGAAGCCCCCTTAATTTTAAAAGATGGTCAATCCGATGCGCCGCTGACTCCACATGGCCATAGAGCATGGTTGCAGTGCTGCGCTGGCCCATCTGATGCCAGGTGCGATGCACCTCCAGCCACTCTTCACCGGTCTCTTTCCCCCGACAGATGGTATCGCGCACTTCCTGATCAAAGACTTCTGCCCCTCCCCCAGTTAGCGAACTTAGCCCCGCATCACGTAGAATCTCTAGTGTCTCGAGGAGCGGTTTCTTGAAAATGCGATCGGACAAATGGCGGATTTCAATGGCCGTAAAGGCCTTCAATGTAATTTCTGGAGCTGCTTCCCTCATTGACTGAAGGAGCTCAAGATACCAAGAGGCAGGGAGCGTCGGATGAAGCCCTCCGACCATATGAATTTCGGTAGCCCCATTTTCCCAAGCCTCACGGGTTGCATGCGCAACATCGGGGATCGCCATTTCAAAGGCATGCGGATCACGCTTCTTGGCACTGAAGGCGCAGAACTGGCAGCTTAGGATACAGACGTTAGAATAGTTGATGTATCGGTTGAACACATAAGTCGCGACATTTCCGTTCTTTCGTTCCCGGATGATGTTGGCCAGAAAACCGAGCCCGTTGAGATCATGAGAGGCGTAGAGGGCCACTCCCTCCCCGCCATTAAGGCGTTCACCAGATTCGACTTTTTCTAGGATCGGCAGGAGCGCGGGATCCATCAGGCGCTTGTTCATGCCACAGCAATAATCCCAAATACTTCAGAAAACCAGCCATGATATTCCCATCCTGCCTTCTGTTGCGTCATATCCTATTTCCGAGGATACTCCCTGCTTATGCCTTTTGATCTGAAATCAAGTTACCAGCCGCAGGGGGATCAGGGGCAGGCTATCGATAAACTCACACGTTCCATCAGATCAGGCAATCGTCACCAGACCCTGCTCGGCGTTACTGGTTCCGGAAAAACCTTCACCGCAGCCAACATCATCCATCAGCTTGATCGCCCGACACTCGTCATGTCGCATAATAAGACATTGGCAGCCCAACTCTACTCAGAGTTCAAACAGTTTTTCCCCAACAACGCAGTCGAATATTTTGTCAGCTACTTCGACTACTACCAACCCGAGGCCTATATCCCGCGCTCGGATACCTATATCGAAAAAGACAGCTCCATCAATGAGGAGATTGAGCGACTCCGTCTCTCCACAACGAGCTCCCTTCTTACTAGACGCGATGTCATCGTCGTCTCCAGCGTTTCGTGCATTTACGGTCTAGCCTCGCCGGAGGATTTTCTGCAGATGGTGCTCACGATTAAACGTGGCGATCGGATAACCCGCGAACAACTTCTTAAACGGCTTGTTGAAATGCTCTACGAGCGCAACGAGATCGATTTTGCACGCGGCAAATTCCGCGTTCGGGGGGATGTTGTCGAGCTATACCCCGCCCAGAATGATGACGAAGCGGTGCGGGTCGAGTTCTTCGGAGATGAAATAGACCGTATGGCCCTCTTTGATCCCCTGACAGGACGTTCCCGTGGAGATCTAACCCATCTCACCCTTTTTCCAGCCAAACAATTCGTCACCCCAAAGGAAAAAATGCAATCGGCCATGGGGAATATCAGGACTGAGATGACCGAGCGCGTCGCGTGGTTTGAAGAAAATGGAAAATTTATTGAGGCGCAGCGACTCAAGATGCGTACCGAATATGATCTCGAGATGATGCAGGAGATGGGTTACTGCAACGGCATTGAAAACTACTCGCGCCACCTCACCGGCCGCGAAGCTGGATCGCGCCCCTACACGCTGATGGACTTTCTTCCAAAGGATACCCTGCTGATTGTCGATGAATCCCACGCCACGCTACCGCAAGTAGGCGGAATGTATGCGGGTGATCGGGCACGCAAAATGACACTAGTGGAATATGGATTCCGGCTACCGAGTGCTCTCGACAACCGGCCACTGAATTTTAGCGAGTTTATAGAGATGACCGGCCAGGGACTGTATGTCAGCGCCACGCCAGCCAATCTGGAACTGCGCAACAGCTATGTCGGCAACGAGGGATTCATCGACTTCAAGCAACTCCCACCGGATCCTCTCCCGGTCAAAGCAAACAGTGCGACCGAAGCACTCGACACAACCATTCCCGGAACACCTCTCATCGTGGAACAGATCATACGACCCACGGGACTGCTCGATCCACGCATCATGGTACGTCCCCTCAAGGGACAGATCGACGAAACCATTGAACTCTGCCGTCGCCGGGTAGAACAGCACGAGCGGGTGCTCATCACCACGCTCACCAAGCGCACGGCAGAAGATCTTACCGATTATCTCAAGGACATCGGGCTAAAGGTACGCTACCTCCACAGCGATATTGATACAATTGAACGGGTAGAGATACTGCGTTCCTTGCGTTCCGGAGAGTTCGATATTCTCGTTGGCATCAATCTTCTACGAGAGGGTCTCGACCTTCCCGAGGTCAGCCTTGTCTGCGTGCTGGATGCAGACAAGGAGGGCTTTTTACGGAGCCGTACTTCCCTGATTCAGACAGCAGGACGTGCTGCCCGTCATGTGAATGGCGAGGTCGTCCTCTTCGCCGATAAGATTACCGGCAGCATCCGTGATCTCCTCGACATCACGGAAGACCGTCGTCGTCGTCAAATGGAACATAATCGCAAGCATGGCATCACCCCGCACAGTGTGAAGCGCTCCGTCCAAGAGAGCCTGAGGGTCATCCTAGATGGGGAGGATTCTTCCACTCGCGATCAGGAAACTACCCTTGATGTCGCGACTCTCATCCGGGAACTGGAAGGCGAGATGAAAGAGGCATCTGTAAAACTGGAATATGAACGTGCCGCCCTCCTGCGCGATCAGATCATGGACCTTAAAGGAGGAGGATTTATCACTCCAGCAATGAGTAATCGTCCAACAGGAAAAAGAGATAAGCCAAAAAAAAGCTGGAAGAGATAATGCTTTTCTCAGGGATGAAGGGTAAAAATTCGGCAATTCCTGAACAAAGAGTCTCTAAGATTTTCATTCACCTTGATTATCGATGCCGACCTGAATGCAATTACTCTTCAGCATGCGGATCCAGCAAGAAAGAGGGACGAAAACCAGATCTGATATCTGATCACCACAACTTCAACAGCGTCTCTTCCCAATGTCCTGACCTATGCATCTTACCCGCACCTTTCCTCCTTCATAATTTCTCCTTCTCCCTTCATAATATTACCTGATGGCCACTCGCAAAGTCCCTGACGCCTCTCCAAAAAATTCCCGAATTCATTTTGTCACTGGAAGCGATGAGGCGGAAGTGCGCCGCACTGCACAGGGTCTCGCGGCACAGTTCGCCTCACCCGAGGCTGGAGAATTTGGCCTCGAGATCATCGAGGCTTCCGCCGACACGGTGGATTGCTCGGTTGAGATGATCGAAAGCACATTGCAGGGTATTCTCACCCTCCCGTTCTTCGGGGGGGAAAAGCTGGTCTGGATGAAAGGTGTATCATTTCTTAAGGACACGCAGCAGGGGCGATCCGAGACCGTTCAGAGCACCTTGGATAAACTCCTCAAGACTCTTGAGGAGGGTCTGCCGGAAGGGATTACCCTCCTCATAAGCGCTCCGGAGCCTGACAAGCGTCGCACTTTCTATAAGTCGCTATGCACCCTCGCCTCAACCACGATCTGCGATAAGCCGGATTTTGGATTCNNAGGATGATCTGATCGACTGGGTCATCAATCGCTGCAGGCAACGCGGCGTACAGATGGAACCTAAAGCCGCTATTATCCTGACCACCCGCGTCGGGGCCAACACCGGTCAACTCGATGCTGAACTCGCAAAACTCGTCACCTCCGCTGGAGAAGGGGCCGTCATCACAGAACAGCTCATCCGGGATCTCGTTCCCTCCACAAGAACCGGAGGAATTTTCGATCTAAGTGACGCCATCAATCGAAGGGATCTGCCACTCTGTCTCGACACACTCCGGCAACTCCGCCTCCAGGGTGAAAGTGCGGTGGGCATCCTCTTGGCCGCCATCGTGCCGACCGTCCGCAATCTGCTACTCTCAAAGGATCTCATGGTTCGCCACCGGATTCGTCCACCAACCCAGCCACAGTTCTTCGCTTCCGAACTTAAACGTCTCCGTCCGGAAGAAACCTCTCATCTGCCTCGCAAGAAGGATGGGACACTCAATACCTACGGCATCGGTCTCGCCGCCGTGAACGCCGCACGCTTTGAGCGCGATCATCTCGTCTCCGCCTTTCTTGCATGTCGTGATACCAACTCGGGCCTCCTGCGCGGGCATGGCTCAGAGGATACACTATTGACACAGCTTCTCGTGAGGATCGTGGCAAAAAACTAGTTTTTAAACTTCCTTCGCAAGTAACTCCGCGATCAGGGCCGTCCAACCGGTCTGGTGAGAGGCTCCTAGCCCCCTGCCTGAATCTCCATGGAAGTATTCGTAGAATAGAATAAGGTCCTTCCAATCTGGATCGGTAGCATAACGTGCATCGTCCCCATGGATGGGACGTTCTCCGTGTCCGTTGGGCACGAAGAGTAGGGCCACTCTCTCTGCCAACAGACGGGCCGCTTCGCCTAAGGTAACCTTGTTTCCCGATCTGGTTGGAAACTCCACGAGAAGCCTCTCCCCATAGAAGTGATCGTAGGTTTTTAGCGCCTGGATAATCATGTAATTGATCGGCATCCAGACTGGGCCCCGCCAGTTGGAATTGCCCCCAAACATCGCAGTTCTCCCCTCTCCCGGTTCATAATCAACCGCATAAACCACACCGTTGACCACATAGGTGTAGGGGAGCTTCTCGTGATATTTGGAAACAGACCTGATACCGAATGGAGAAAGGAATTCTTCCTCGTCAAATAGATATCGAAGCAAGCGCTCGAGGCGGTCACGTGGCGTCACCGTCAGGAGATGATCAATGTCTGGGTCATGGATGTCTCCATTGATCGCCATCAGATGGGGAGATAACAGAGGTCGGTTCTTCACATACCAGAGCAGGCGGGATGTGAAACCGGGGCTTTTACGACGTTGCTCTCCAGTCGTATAACAGGTGGCAAGAAGTGGGATGAATCCTTCAATCGATCGCACCTTAAGCGGCACATGGCGATCTTCCAGTTCCAGAAGGTCGTAATAAAATCCATCCTCTTCGTCCCAAAGTCCGCTTCCACAGAAGTCATTCATGGCTGAAACAATCCTGGCAAAATGGGCGATGAACTTCGTCCCCATATCTTCGTAAACTGGATTGCTCTCGGCGAGGGTGAGGGCGATCTGAAGCATGTTCAAACAGTAGAAAGCCATCCAGGAAGTTCCATCGGCCTGCTTTAGCCTCCCGCCCGTAGGCAGCGGCTTGGAGCCCTCGAAGACGCCGATATTGTCGAATCCGAGAAACCCCCCCTCAAAAAGATTATTGCCGTCGCTATCCTTGCGATTCACCCACCAGGTGAAATTAATCAGTAGCTTCTGAAAGACCCGTTCGAGAAATTCATCATCGGCATTGCCCAACTCCCTTTGCTGACGATACAGGCGCAAAGTAGCCCAGGCATGGACGGGAGGGTTCACGTCGGAAAAGTTCCATTCGTAGGCAGGGATCTGACCGTTGGGATGGGTGTACCATTCCCTGAGCAGAAGAATGAGCTGATCCTTGGCGAAAGCGGGATCAACCCGAGTGAAGGCCGCCGTATGAAAGGCAAGATCCCAGGAGCAGTAGTAGGGGTATTCCCAGGTATCGGGCATAGAGATGACATCGCGATTGAACGTGTTGATCCAATCGGTATTCCTGAGTGCATGTCCGGCAGGCGGCGGGGGCATCGTGGAATCTCCTTCCAGCCACTCAGTCTGCACCAGATTGTAGAACTGCTTGGACCAGAGCAACCCTGCGTATGCTTGGCGCGAAACCATCTTCTCTTCACTTGTCAGGGAGGACCTAAGTGTGGCCTCGTAGAAGAGGTCAGCTTCCTCGCGACGCTTAATGAAAATATCGGTGAAGCTGTCATCGAAGGGAGTGCCGGGCCATGAATCCTTCTTGGCAAGACGCAGACGCAATTCCCACGAGCCGCCTGAAGGGATCTCTAGTTCATAGAGAGCCGCCGCCTTGGTACCGGATTGCGCGGGATTCACCGCATCCGCAATCCCATGAATGACAGCATCATGAAAGGCATCTTTGACATAGTTATTCGGAGAAGGCGTACCATAGAGTCGTTGTGTATTGGTCTCATTATTTGTGAAGAGAAACTTGAGATCCCCGCGTTCACCACCAGCCGCGGAAGCATTTTCAAAGGCCATGATGTATTCCCCCATCACCTCATGATTGGCGGAAAGAACCCCCGGCGCCACCAGAGATATCTCGGGCTTGATTCGGCATTCCTCGCTGATCGCCCCCCATGACCAAGTATTCCGATACCAGAGCGTGGGCAGCACTACGAGCCGGGCGGACTCAGGTCCGCGATTGGTAACCGTGATCCTGATCAGAATATCGGCAACGGATTCCTTGGCATATTCGATCTGAACATCGAAATAACGGTTATCATCAAAAATCCCCGTATCCAGTAATTCATATTCCGGCTGATTACGACCGCGGCGGGCATTTTCATCGATGAGCTTGGCATAGGGAAATTCGGCCTGAGGATATTTGTAGAGTGCTCTGGCATAGGAATGCGTCGGGGTAGCATCCAGATAATAGTAGAGCTCCTTGACATCCTCTCCATGATTTCCCTGCGGTCCGGAAAGTCCGAACAAGCGTTCTTTCAGAATCGGATCTTTTCCATTCCAGAGAGCAAGGCTGAAGCAAAGTCGCCCGAAGCGATCACTCAGGCCAAGCAATCCATCCTCTCCCCAGCGATAGACACGGCTCTGTGCATGATCGAACGGGAAGGAGTTCCAGGGATTCCCATCTGCGGAATAATCCTCCCGCACTGTCCCCCATTGACGTTCGGAAAGATATGTTCCCCAGAGCTTCCAAAATCGCTCGCGCCGTGCATCCTCACCCAGGCGAATTCCTTCTGCGGTAACGGGAGGGGGGGAGGGATTCATGGCAAAACTATATCAGGGCATTTGTGCAGTTTCGAAGCCATGTTCCTGAACCGTTTTTTGCAGCTGTTTACGTAGGTGATCCAAGGCCGACTGAGTCGTCATCTGCTTGAAGGTCAGTCGATCGGACGGGAAGTTTTCCCGCCATGTCTCTGTTCCATTTTTCGAACTCAATCCGATCCAAACCGTCCCGACAGGCTTCTGGTCGGAACCTCCTCCCGGTCCTGCAA
>PLEU01000215.1 GCA_003136515.1 Spartobacteria bacterium | reverse complement strand
AAAAAAAGTGGGAAGAAGCATCTTCCCGTGATTCCTGAGTATACGGAGGACTGGGTTCACCATCCCGAAGAATCCGTGACGACAACGGTCTATATTTAGCGACCTGCGAAAAGGCGAATTGTCCAATTCCAAGCAGGGCTGAGGGTCTGAATGAGATCATGCCTCACTCCCCTCCGCCCTGCTCCTTCTCTCCAGAACCCGTCTGCAGAAAAACCATGAGGCGGGTTCTGGATGAGAGGAGGGAGAGGGAATTCCAAAGGAAGGCTGCGCCTTACAGGGGATCAGTCCGTTTTTGATCTGAGAAATAGCAGTAAGTAACTCCGGGCATCTGTTGCAGGTACAAGAAATGCTGATACGCTCAGGCATTGAGCAAATCAATCTCAAGTGGGGAATTGTCTGACGATCCCGAATATCAACGCGCGGAAGCGGCATTGATCGGACAGGATTTACTGACGATTCGCCGCCATCTCCACTCCCATCCGGAACTGAGCGGTCAGGAAAGGGAGACCACGGCCTATGTGGGACGCCATCTTTCAGAGCAAGGCATTCCCTACAGACTGGGTCCCGGGGGAGTTGGAATCGTGAGCGATCTGGGCGATCCGGATGCAAAGAATATCCCCCTTATCGGCCTGCGAGCAGATCTGGATGCCCTGCCGATCCAGGAAGAGAACGTCACGCCGTACCGATCACAGAATCACGGGGTCATGCATGCCTGCGGGCACGATGCCCACACAACGATGCTCCTGGGTGCGCTGACGGCGCTTCATGCAGTGGGGACACCGGGAGCGCGATGCCGGGGAATTTTTCAATCCTCGGAGGAGAGCGGGCAGGGAGCACTCGATATGGTCAATGCCGGTGCCATGGAAGGGGTGAGGGCCATCATCGCCCTGCATGTCGATCCGAATATCCCCTGCGGCACCATTGCAATTTCCTCCGGGCCGCAAACAGCCTGCTGCCAGGACTTCAGCATTTCAGTGAAAGGAGTCGGGGGCCATGCAGCCAGGCCCCATCTCACGATTGATCCGATTGCAATCGCCGCGCAGCTTGTCACGCTGATTTATCAGACGATCCCTCGGGGCACGGATATGAATTACCCGGTCGTGGTCACGGTGGGGGAATTCCTGGCCGGCAGCTGCACCAATGTAATTCCGGAGTATGCGAATCTCCGGGGGACTCTTCGCGCGCTCACGCTTCATGCAGCAGATTCCACGAGAAAGCGGCTTCAGGAACTCTGCGCGGGAATGGCCCTCTCCTCCCGCGCAGAAATCACGATCACCTTCGAGCGTCAACTCCCCGGAGTGGTCAATGACCCGATTGTGACGGAGGCCTGCCGTCAGGCGGCTTGCGCCGTGGTTGGTGAGAAGCAGGTTTTGGAAGCACGTCCCAGCATGGGTGCGGAGGATTTTGCCGATTATCTTAGCGAGGCACCGGGGTGCATGATGAGGCTTGGAGTCAGAGCCCCCGGCGCAGAGATCCGACCGCTTCACACGCCGACCTTTGACGTTGCGGAGGAAGCCCTTCTCGTGGGAGCCAANNGATGCGTAGCAACGGCCGGGCAAGCAAACGCAGAGAAAATACAAAAGGGGAACATTCTTCCTCCCCTCCTGAATCCCGAATCCTTCCCCCCTCCTTCGATCTAGGATCGTTGGCGAGCTTCCTTAAACCTCAAAGAGGAACAGCTTCGGATCGAGTCGAAGCCGTGGCCCATAGATCCCCTCGGGACTTTCCTTTCCAACAGCGATCATCATCACGACGGCGCTCTCACTGCCAAGTCCGAGAATCTGTTTTACCCGGCATTCGTCAAACCCCTCCATCGGAAGGCTGGAGTATCCCTGCGCGGTGATCGCCAACATGAAGTTCTGGCAGCCGAGGGCGACCGTCTTTGAGAGCACTGCTTTTACTGCTGGTCGGGAAAACGGGCCGCGCGGCACCGGGCGGAAGAGCCCGACGATGGAGAAGACGATTTTCTTGAGGAGGCCAATGATATTAAGCGGGGCGTGGGAATAAAAGAGCGGGACAAACTTCGTGTAATAATCGAGCTGCTGCTTGGGCACATTGCCTCGCCTGTCAAGCTCTTCCAGAATGAGGGCGCGGTTGCGTTTCCAGGTATCGGTACGGACCACAAAGACAAAGAGCTCTGCTGCGTTGGCAGCCCCGCTCTGATCAAAGGCGGCTGTGATGAGAGCGGCTTTCTTTTCTGGAGAAGCGACATGGTAGATTTCCCACGGCTGGAGATTGGAAGAGTTGGGAGCCAGGAGCGCTGCAGAGACGGCCTTCTTGATTACTTCCTGAGGTACAGTTTCGGCCACATACTTCCTGACAGAGCGACGGGTTTCAACTGCATCAAAAAATTCCATAGCAGGATGCTGTGTCAGTCAGAAAGGAACACAAGACGGGAAATCAAGTTTCCGTCCGCTCTAGGGCAGAGTGTAGAGAGCTTGGGTTAGCGCATGGGGAGCGGCCTGAATAACCCGATGAGAGCTTCCTGAGGATCTTGCGCGACAGCAATGCGTCCAACTTCGGGAATATCCATTGGTGGGACCACAATGCGTCCTCCAAGATCGAGGGCCTTTGCGACCGAGGCATCGACATCCTCAACGGAGACATAGGCGATCCATTGGGCGGGCCTCCCGGGTTGAGGTGATTTCATCAGGCCTGCGACGCTCTGATCCCCATTGTTGAAGAGAATGTAATGCTGGCCGAACGGAACCGTAGACCACCCGAAGAGGTTGGTGTAGAAGGCTGAGGCACTCTCGACATCCGTGGTGACAAGTTCGTTCCAACTGAATTTTCCGGGTTGGACGCAGGGGGAATGTTCGCTTTCACTCATTGTTATGGGTCTGGTTGGGGGTAATGACTAAATTAGTGTGATTCCATTCACCGATCACACAGATCCATAATTATTACCACTAGCAATTTCTCCTCAAAATGGCCGATATCGCAAAAGAAGCTCTTGGAACAAAAAGGTCACTCATGTTCNNCCTTCATGTTCAAGGGGACAAGTGATGCACTTATAAAAAAACCTCTAAAATATACATATTATAAAAATGTGCAAATCTGCAAATGTTACAATTTCGTAACATTTGACTTTTAAAGAGATAGAATTGAGTTCATAGAATGACTATGAAGGAAAATTCCTACCGATGTAGTGATGGGAAAATTTCGCGGGATCCTTGGGATGTCACGGGGGAACGCATCCCCGAGACATTTCCGACCCGGATGGCATTCTTCAAAACGGTATGCCTGGGGATAGGCATCACCCTGATAGAATTTGGCCTACTCTCGATACTGATCATCAAGCCTTGGCATTAAAAACCTAGGGATGCAGAAAGAGACTTAGCATAACCCTTATGCAAGGTTCAAGGGGAAGGGGAGCAATGGAAGAGTTCCAAAAGAAAATCCTTCATCGCCTGCTAAGAACGGCGATCCGCTGAGGCACTGTATCTGGCGCCCGGGAGATGAAGGGCATCTACCCCGGGATCGGTGAAAGCGTGCTGCGCCCCACTGTATTTCACAATCTGATAATCGACCGCTTCGTCTCTGGGTTGACGTTCAAAAGCCTCCATGTCGACAGGCTGCTCGAAGGGGTCGTCCGCTCCGCAGAGAGCAAGTACCTTGGCAGTGAAAGTCTTACCCGGAGAGAGAGGGGAGCTATCGAGTCCGCCGTGAAAACTTACTACCCCAAGAAGTGGCACTCCATCTCGTGCCATTTCAATGACACCTGTGCCACCGAAGCACTAACCAATGGCCGCGGTACGACTCGGATCGACCTGAGGCTGCTTCAGAAGTTCCTCGCATGCGGCACGAGCCCGCTCGCGATAGAGGCGGCGGTCGCTTTTGTAGATTGATGGCTGCTCCCCGTATTCTGGAATGGTCTGGGGATGGATGCCCTTGCCATAGATGTCGGCGGCAAAGGCCACATAACCCAGTTTGGCGAACATTTCACAGCGGTGAAGAGTCGTCACGGTAATTCCACGCCAGTCGTGGCTGACAAGAATTCCCGGACGCTCTCCCTCAACTTTGCTGTCATAGACGACCGTGCCCTCCAAAGCCGTTCCCTGCATATCAGGGTAATCGATCGTTTTGGAGACGATCCTCGCTGAAAGGGATGGGAGGGCGAGACCCAAGAGAATCAGGGCAAGTGAAGATCGGAGAAAATTCATCCCTCAGTTTAAGAGTTATGCAGATAAATCTGCAACAGGCTTCGCGGAGACTATTTTCCTAGTTGTTGGAGGGCCAATCGGAGCGGGGCGCTGGAGACTTTGATCGAGCCATCGAGAGGACCGGCCATTTCATCGATGAGGAAGATGGCTCCGGCGATGCTGACTGAACAGAAGAAGAGCACCACAATCACGGTGAGATTACGCGGTGCAAAGAGCGCATAGAGAAAGGTGAGGAAGGTAATCCAGATCACGGGGATCAGCAAGAGCAGCGGCGGCACGCCCCCTTCCCCAACCACCTCAATCATCCAACGCTCATGCAGGAGATCATCCTCTAGTGCAAGGGCATTAGTTTGCAGCCGTGTATGAAGGGGATCTGCCGGTTTCAGCGAGGAGATGTCGGCTCCGATTTGCTCGAAGCGACTCTTGGTTTCATCAGGCTTCGGAGCAGTAGTAGGATTTTTTGATTCCTCCGGCCAGATCTCCAGCAATTTGACTTCCAAAGCACTGCGGAGTTCCGACCTGATGGGAGCGGTATCGGTTCCGTAATCCGAGAGAAGTCTATCGAGGTGGATGTAATTGGTGGCGACCTCGTTGATCAATGTGGTGCATTGATCGAGAGTCCCTTTGGTTGAGGAGATCAGCAGGCCGAGTATCAGTGCCGCCAGCGTTGCCACAAGACCAGCTCCGAGTTTCGCGGCGTCCTTGGACTCCGAGGAGAAGTGATGCTCGGGGATCAGTTTCTGGCATATAAATCCCAGCACGGCTCCTCCAAAAATTATGCCAAAAGCCCATATCGCAGTGATGACTGAGCTGGAAGTGGAAATATAGTTCAGCATTGGTAATTGCCAAGCATGCCATTCGATTGCGTTTACTGAAAAGCACTTAGTCGAAGCAGTTTGTTCAGGCGCTATCAGCGGAGTATTTATCCGGCAATTAATTCCGGTATGGATGATGGGTTGCCGAAGAAGTATAAGAGACCTCCTATGAAAACGTTCCTGCAAGGGATTTTTATGCTGGTTTTGGGTGCCTGCTCCATGGCCATCGCATTGTCAGCCCCGGTTGATCAGACTGTTCCACCTCCTTCTGCAGGGACCTCACGGCAACTAACTTATCTGAACGAATTGGACAATGTCTGGAGTGATTTTCCCAAGGGCCCTAGGCTTGCCTCTCCGGTAGATGAAGGCGATCTTGCCATAACTCTTGCCATCCAGACATCACGTACGGAGGATCAAAAGGCAGAAGCCGAACGTGATAAAAAGTATTCGATCAAGTTGGTGAGTGACGTCATTGACCCCGCATTCGAAACTAAATATCCGAAGACTTGGGCAATTCTCAGGCTGGCCGATCACGATGAGAGCGTAATCAACTCGAGGTTAAAGAAATCCAATGCCCGTTGCCGCCCCTTTGTGCAGCACCCCACCTTGGTGACGCCGCTTTTTACCGTTCCTGACTACAGCTACCCTAGTGGACATGCCTCCGGCACCGAACTTCAGGCGCGAATTCTCGGCAAGCTTTTTCCCACACAAGCTAATGAATTGCAGCGTCGTGCCCGTCAGGTAGCGGATAGTCGCGTGGTGGCAGGTGTGCATTACACAAGTGATACAGAATATGGCATTGAACTTGGCGATCTTGTTTTCAGGGAGCTTGAGGCTAACGTCAGGTTTGAGTCTGATTTGGAAGCTGCTGCCCAAGCGGATCGAATCCCGCGCGAGTAAAAGTATAGATCGGGTAGGAACAGTTTTTGCTTCCACCATTCAGTAGCCACAGCCACCCCCGATGTCCAAATTCACCTTCAAAGATTTTGAAATCCAGAGTCTCGGCAACGCGAGATTTCCCTCTCCGTTGAGGGCTCTCCGTTCGGAGGCGGATGCAAATTTTGTATCCGATGACAAACATCAGGTTCTCTTTGATCACTCCCTGNNACCGGATTTGGATGGATTTGGAAGGAGCTAGGCTCCCGATCACGATTGAACGTTCAGGTCCCCGTGAACGGCTTTTCTTCGATCCGGTCAGGACGAAATGTGCCATCGTGAGTTGCGGGGGGCTTTGTCCGGGACTGAACGATGTGATCCGTGGTCTGGTCATGACTCTCAGCTATTCCTACGGAGTCAAGAGCATCTATGGCATACCCTACGGCTATGAGGGATTCATTGACCGTTATGAACATCCGATCCAGAATCTGACCCCCGATGTCGTCAGTGACATTCATACCGATGGAGGCTCGATTTTAGGAACATCGCGCGGCCCCCAGTCAAAAAAGGAAATCGTAGACAAGCTCGTCCGGCTTGAAATCGACATCCTTTTTGTCATTGGGGGGGACGGCACTCTACGGGGGGCTCAGGACATAGTCACGGAAGTAGCCGCTAGAGATCTTAAAATTAGCGTTATTGGCATTCCCAAGACCATCGACAACGATCTCGAATACATGGACAAAAGCTTTGGCTTTGAAACCGCCTTTGCCGAAGCCGTACGGGTGGTGCGTTGCGCTCACAGTGAGGCCAAAGGCCATGCAAACGGTGTGGGACTTGTAAAGCTCATGGGACGCGATTCCGGTTTTATCGCCGCCTTTGCCGCCATTGCTGATAACTGCGTGAACTACGTCCTCATTCCCGAATCCCCTTTTCAGTTAGAGGGTAAAAACGGCCTTCTCGCCTGTCTGGAGGGACGCCTGGATGGTCGCGGGCATGCCGTAATCGTTGTGGCCGAAGGGGCGGGCCAACATCTGATGGTTAATGATCCTTCGGCAAAGGATGCCTCGGGCAATGCCAAGTTTGGGGACATCGGCCCTTTCCTGAAAAAGCAAATTGAGACACATTTCAAGTCGCTGGGTAGAGAGATTAACCTGAAATATATCGACCCCAGCTACATTATCCGAAGCGTGCCGGCATCTCCGCAGGATTCAATCTACTGTCTGCGCCTCGCCCAGCACGCCGTACACGCTGGTATGGCTGGGAAGACTAACATGGTTGTCGGGCGCTGGCATGGTCACCATGTGAATCTTCCGATCAGCGTGGTAACCGTGCGCCGCCGCAAGGTAGGTCTCCAAGGAGATCTTTGGCTATCCGTTCTCGAGGCTACGGGACAACCCGCGGAATTCGGAGGGTGATTCCTCACAAATTCGCCTAAAACCAGATTAGACGGAACTCTCTACCTTGATTTATTTCGCGAGGAACGTATCGAACCACTTCTTCTCCTCGGCGATGGAGTATAGAAACGTCCCTCGGTGATCGGCCTCCGCTCCCGCATCGACGCTAGTTGTTTCAGCTCCACCCATGATCTTCTGAAAGGTGACTGGGAGTGTGGCGATGAACACGGGTGTCACTTCATCCGCCTCACCATAGTAGCTCCGCAGAGGGGTCTTGCTGCGCCAGACATAGCCCTCATTGGCGCGCAGGATTTTCCAATACCGGGATTCACCTAGCGAGCTGGTTGCGATGAAATCTTTCTGGAGAAAATCAGCCAGCCGTGTCGGGAGTTTCTTCTCTGCCTCCTCCCAGGTAACCTTGTTGAGATAGAGTTCGCGGGCTTCCTGAAGATACTCCGGTTTGATGGCTGATTCCGGAAGACTGGGAATGTCATAATACTCGGCATAGGCATTGAGCTGGAGGGCGAGCAAGTCGGGAAGGAAGACCGCGTCCTTGTCACGTGGGTCATGCAGCCAGTGATTGATGATCGAGTAGAGATCATTGGGTGAAGCGGCGGTGGCTGCAGCAGTAACCGCAATAGCGACATTCTCCAGCTTGTTTAGGAACACCATCGTGGCCCATCCTCCCTGCGACCACCCACTCAGGAATAACGGCCCCCAATGCAGGTTCAGATCGGTACTCACCGAACGTGCTGCCAGAAGCATGTCTAGGCACGCCTGCTGCGTGGAGGACTTCACCAGATAGCTGTCATGATCCGTGGACTCTCCTTTGCCGAAATAATCCGCAGCCACGACGATGTAGCCTTGGCCCGCGAACTGGGCGAGCATCAACCGGGTCTCCATCGATTCGTCAGGCATTGAGGGAACGGCGGTTTTGGAAAAGACCGTGCCGTGCTGATAGGAAATGACAGGCATCGTGTTGGTGCCGTTCTCCGGTACTGCCAGCAATCCCGAGGCGGACGTCGGGCGATTGTTAAGCTCAGGAATCACCGAGGCATAGGTCACCCGGTAGAGCTTCACGGGATAAACCGGGGCGGGAAAATAAATTGGGAATGTAGAGAACTCACTCAGCTCCTTGGTGAAGACCGCATTCAGCCTCGCTACATCATAGGTGCCGATCAGTTCATAATGAAGAGAGGGAGTTATAGTCATTCCATTTGTATGATTGGTGGGACTGGCCCATGCGGTGAGGGGAAAAGCCGAGCAGGTCAAGGCCATTGCCAAGAAGTTAAAAGGGGAAGTCATTCCGCGGATATGACGCTAATTTTTTCCTTGAGAAGAGCTCCCAGGTCAAGAGGCAGGGTGCCCATAACGAGTTCGCCGCCTGAAGTCCGTGGCCACTGAGATTGTGGGCGATCCCAGTAGAGTTCCACGCCGTTGCTATCTGGATCGTGGAGGTAGAGAGCCTCGCTCACTCCATGATCGGCAGCTCCGTCTAGGGCAATTCCTGCGGCGATCAGCCGCTGCAGCGCGTCTGCAAGGGCTGCACGAGTCGGATAGAGGATTGCCACATGATAGAGCCCGGTCGTGCCGGGTGGAGGAGGAGTGCCGCTCTTGCTCTCCCAGGTATTCAGACCGATATGGTGATGATAGCCGCCTGCGGAGAGAAAAGCCGCCTGCGTTCCAAAACGCTGTGTGATCTCAAATCCCAAGACGCCATGCCAGAATTCCAGAGCTCGCTCGATGTCAGCCACCTTGAGGTGGGTGTGGCCGATCCGGACTTCAGGATGGATGGGTTCTAGAGAAGGCATTGGATTGTTTTCTAACCTTATTTAGATCATTCAACTTCTCAACCCGATTGCGGGAATTGCCCAGTGATAGAAAAAGGATTTCAGAGTGCCGTTCTTGCTGCAGACTGAATTGTATGAATGTCGAACGACTCAAATACATCATATGGGCTGCGGACATGGGCCGTGCCATAAATTTCTACGAAAAGGTCTTCGAAGCCACGGTGCTTAGGCAGACCGAGGTGATTAGTGAGATCAGGATTAGTGACGGGATCATCGGCATCCATGCAGGAGGGGAAGGAGGACGCACCTGGACGGGCCTGAGCTTCCAAGTCCCCGATGTCATCGCCGGAGCCTCCGAGATTGTCGCCGCCGGGGGGCAGCTTCTCCGCGATCCGCAGCCAGAGGATGGTGAGGAACCACATCTGGCGCTGTGCGTCGACACGGAAGGGAATGAAATCATGCTTAGTCGCAAGCGGTGCTAGTGGAAAGATTTGAGTTTTGGAGGAGATTTGTTTGACAGTTCGAGCGCACCTAGCACAGCATCATAATCCTTGGCCTTAACAAATGCAGAACGGCAGGTTAAGTGAAGAAGTTTAAGCCGTGGTATAAATCTCGGAGCCCGATTCTAGAAACTCCTTACTCTTCTCCTCCATGCCTCTCTCTATTGCTTCACCCTCTGAGATGGCCTGATCAGCGGCGTATTTGCGGACATCTTCCGAGATCTTCATTGAGCAAAAATGAGGGCCACACATGGAGCAGAAGTGGGCGCTCTTCGCTCCTTCCTGAGGGAGTGTTTCATCATGGAATTCTCGGGCGGTGATTGGGTCTAGGCCGAGGTTGAACTGATCTTCCCAGCGGAATTCAAAGCGGGCTTTGCTCAGTGCATTGTCCCTGTATTGAGCGCCAGGATGACCCTTTGCGAGATCGGCGGCGTGGGCGGCGATCTTGTAGGTGATGACGCCATCCTTCACATCCTTTTTATTTGGCAGACCGAGGTGTTCCTTTGGCGTGACATAGCAGAGCATAGCGCAGCCATACCAGCCAATCATGGCAGCTCCGATGCCGCTTGTGATGTGATCGTAACCAGGGGCGATGTCGGTGGTAAGGGGGCCGAGCGTGTAGAAGGGCGCCTCGTGGCACCATTCGAGCTGCTTGGCCATGTTCTCCTCGATCATGTGTATCGGGACATGGCCGGGACCTTCGTTCATGACCTGAACTCCCTTGGCCCAGGCGCGTTCGGTGAGCTCACCCTGCACTTTGAGCTCGCCAAACTGGGCTTCGTCGTTGGCATCGGCCACCGAACCCGGACGGAGCCCGTCACCGATGGAGAAGCTGACATCATAGGCGGCCATAATGTCGCAGATGTCATCCCAATGGGTGTAGAGGAAGCTCTCCTGGTGATGGGCAAGGCACCACTTCGCCATGATGCTGCCACCGCGGCTAACGATGCCGGTCATTCGCTTGGCTGTGAGCGGGACAAAGCGGAGTAGGACGCCGGCGTGAATGGTGAAGTAATCGACTCCCTGCTCGGCCTGTTCGATGAGGGTGTCCCGGAAGATTTCCCAGGTGAGATCCTCGGCCTTACCGTTGACCTTTTCGAGAGCTTGGTAGATCGGTACTGTGCCAATGGGGACGGGGGAGTTGCGTAGGATCCATTCGCGGGTAGCGTGGATGTTCTTGCCGGTGGAGAGATCCATGACGGTGTCGGCACCCCACTTGGTGGCCCAGCGCATTTTCTCCACCTCTTCCTCGATGGAGGAGGCGACGGCGCTGTTGCCGATGTTAGCGTTGATCTTCACAAGGAAGTTCCGACCGATGATCATGGGCTCCAGCTCGGGGTGGTTAATATTGGCCGGGATAATGGCGCGGCCTGCAGCGACCTCGGAGCGGACGAACTCTGGTGTGATCTCCGTCGGTATGCGCTGCGGGAAGCGGCGGAAGATCGCAGGGGTGTAGGGGCTGTCTGGAAGCTGGCCACTTCCGGCGTGCTGTTTGCCCAAATCGTCCCGTACAATGTCCTCTGATAAATCTCCCATCTTGGATCTTCCCATATTCTCCCGGATGGCGATGAACTCCATTTCCGGAGTAATGAATCCCTGACGGGCGTACCAGAGCTGGGTGACGGGATGACCGGCCGAGGCGCGAAGGGGGTTCTTCTGACTTCCGGTCATACCGGGGAACTCGATCAGTCGGTTCCTCTCCGACTGGCTGGCATACTCGGCGTGCTTGCCAGAAAGGTAACCATTGTCCATCGGCTGCACTTCTCGTCCTGCGTAGGGTGCCGTATCGCCGCGCTTCGCAATCCATTCCTTGCGGAGAGACGGGAGTCCCTCGGTGACATTCCCGTCGAAATCGGGATCACCCCACGGCCCGCTGCATTCATAAACGCGGACGGGGGCGTTCGGTTCCAGCTCGCCGTAAAAGTTCTTAGTCGGGGCGAGAGAGATCTCGCGCATTGGGACACGCACCTCGGGATGGAGGGTGCCTCCGACATATACCCGACTGCTGGCGGGAAGCAGGTCGGTGCTCTGTTGTTCTTCGGTGATGGAGTCGATGGGTGCGATCATGGGCGTTTGGAGAAAGTTGGGGAGAGAGAAAATAGAAATGACCACGCGTGATGAGCACGGCATGGCCTGAGTCTTCTCCCTGACCTGTGTCAGGTTCAAAGGGTCGTTCGGATGTATCCCGAACCTCTCAGCCAGTCGGCTCCCCCGCGTTGCTGTTACAATAAGCAGCGCAGTGTATAGGTCAACAGTCCATCCGGGGCACTTTTCTTATCCATCATCTTGAGTGAGAGATTCGGGGATAGAGTTGACACGCTAAGACCTATCGGAAAAATAAGCCCCTAGTTGTCGCTCAGCAGGAAAGCTCGTCTTTTAGTTGCCGCAATCACTCCCATCATGAAAAACCGCCCTTTTGGTAAGCACCCCTTCTCCTGCTCGGAGGTTGGTTTTGGCGCATGGGCAATCGGTGGTTCTTGGGGCGAGCAAGACGATAAGACCTCGCTTGAGGCCCTGAACCGTGCTATGGATCTCGGCTGCAACTTCATCGACACTGCCGCTGGATATGGGGAGGGCCGCAGTGAAAAACTCATCGCCTCTACACTCCGCGAGCGAGCCGCTGCAGGGAGGCTCGAGCGCGTTTTTGTCGCGACGAAGACCCCGCCAACCAATCCGGGAGTATGGCCTCCCTCACCTTACTGCAAAGCGGACGAACGCTATCCTGAAAACTATCTCCGCGAAAACATCGCCATTCGTCTCGCCAATCTCCAGACGACGAAAATTGACCTTCTCCAACTCCACACTTGGACGCGGGCGTGGAATCGAAACCCCACCCCATTCAAGGTTCTCCGCCAACTTCAACGCGAAGGTCTCCTTGGGCTGATTGGGGTTTCCACGCCGGAACAAGATCAGAACAGCGTCATTGATCTGATGCGCGATGGTTGGATCGATTCCGTCCAAGTTATCTACAACCTTTTTGAACAGGAACCTGCCGCAGAACTTCTCGAAGTAGCCAAAGAATGCGGTGTTGCCGTTATCGTCCGCGTCGCCTTTGATGAAGGGGTTCTCACAGGGAAGTTCACGGCCGACACGCAGTTTCCGGACGATGATTTTCGAGCGCGCTATTTTGCCGGAGACCGTCTCGACCGAGCTCTCGCCCGGGCTGAAGAAATCAGAAAAGACCTAGATGGTACGGGTTATACGATGCCCCAAGCCGCGCTCAAATTCGTGCTTTCTCACCCGGCTGTCACGACGGTCATTCCTGGCATACGGAATCCTGCCCAGGCCGAAGCCAATTGTGGAGTTAGCGATCTGCCCCCGATGCAATCGGAACTGTTAACAAAGCTCCGCCGTCACAATTGGCGCAGGGCGATTTGGTATGGCGGAAAATAGGCTCCCTTTAGCCGGGCTTAACTTTGGGTGATTATTCCGAATCTTGGCAAAGGAGCGCTTCATGAACAGCCTGTACCACCCGCATGTAGGCGACGCCATCGCGGAATGTGGGATTAGGACGAGGCTCATTGGGGTTTCGAACTGCCTCGATGAAATCGCGCTCCACCTGCCAGGGGCGGTCATAGGCTGCTGGAACGTTGATGATTTCTGAATCCCCGTCGGGATGGGTCAATTTGATTACTTCACACAGATAGTCGTAATGAAGGCGTCCACGATCCCCGATGATCTCCATGTTTTCACGCACCGGTCCCGGATCAGTCGCGCTGAGGTCGAGGGTGCCTAAGACTCCGTTTGCAAAGTTTGCGATGACGAAGAGATCATCTGGAGTAGTGATTCTCCTGCCACCTCGCTGTGAAGTCCAGATTCGGCTGCTAGCCAGCACAGAGTCGAAGTCACCAAACCAGCGTTGGAGTATCTCGGTATGAATGCCGAGGGTCAGAATGTTGAGGCCATTGACCTCGACAAGCTGGCGCCAATGAGGAGGGGTGTGCGGATTGAGAAAGCCAGAATTACGGGAAATGACACTGACGCGGTGAAGGTTGCCGACGACTTGCTCTGAGAGAAGCTGGCGGATGTAGCCATCGTAGCGGAGTCCATAGGGCGGGGGGCACAGCATTGTGACAAGTTCCGGATGGGAAGTGGCTGCATGTAGCATTTCTTCCGCCTGAGCGAGATCAGGGGCCATCCGAGCCTGGCAAAAAACATGTTTTCCCGCTTCCAACGCTGCAAGAGTGATCTCGCGGTGGAGATTAGGATGGGTGCCGATCCAGATGATATCGAGATCCGGCTGTGCGACGAGTGCCTTCCAATCATCGTAGACATAGGCATCGAGTGAAAATTCCGTGCAGATGGCCTCGGCACTCTGGCGACTCCGATTGGCTACGGCTCTAATGGCTACAGTCTTCAGTGCAGAAAGTCCGGGGAGATGTCGATCACGGACGATTCCACCCGCGCCAACTATGCCTACCTTAAGTGTTTGTTCTGCGGGAAGGGACATGCTTTGGGACAATAACTCGGCGTCGGATCTGGTCAATCATGCCGGGCTTCCCTTCGGATCGTTGACTTTTTCCATACCTGCAGCTATGACCCCGGAAATAAGTGGTCTAGCTCCCGAAAGTGCAAATCTTCCAATCCCCCCCATGAAAATACCGATATATTTGCTCCTTCTGAGCCCGTTTGGATTTGCACTTGGAGAGGCTCAGACCAATACCGACAGTCTGATGCAGGTCGATTACAAGGCCCTTGTTTCGCGGGCGGATCTCACTTACGACATTCCGGTTGCACAAGGGGCTGAAGGTATGCCCATTGGCAACGGACGCATGGGCAGTTTGGTCTGGACTACTCCCGAGGCACTGCATTTCCAGATCAACCGGGTGGATCTCTTCTGCATGGGAAACAATAGCCGAAGCTTTCCGTTGGGCCACACGAGTTACTCTAGTGGTTGCGGATTTGTGGATATGTATCTGGAGGAATATGGGGGGGGTGTTTTTACGGGGAGCGCCTTTCGGCAGCATCTTTCGGTCTATGACGGCCTGACCACCGTGTCGGGAAATGGTGTGACCTCCCGGGCACTGGCTTGGAATGATGCTGATGTGATAGCAGTTGAAACCGACGATCAGCGCGCGAACCCGCAAGCGATCGCGATCGACCTAAGGATGCTGCGCTACTGCAGGGAATATATTCCGATAAAAAGCTACGAGTTGCTAAGCCACCACGCATCAGTGGTGCAGACCGGTCTACACACAGCCGAATCACGACTCGATATCCGCGAAGGCCGGATCGTTCTGGTGCAGGAGTTCCGGGAGGGAAAATTCTACAGTGCCTCGGCGGTGGCAATCGGAGTCTTGGGGAGAGAAAGCAAAACCTCCTACTACAATGAATCAACCGTGCGGCTTGCTGTGGCACCTGGCCAGGGGAAGTTCACAACCCTAATCGGGAGCGCCTCCAGCTATGATCCTAGGGAGGATGTGGAGGCTCGTGCATTGAAACAACTCGATGCAGCTGAAGTCAGGCATTTTGACGAGTTGCTGGCCGACAATCAGAAGTGGTGGGGGGAATACTGGGCGAAGTCTTTCATTCATCTGCACAGTGCCGACGGACTAGCCGATGCGATCGAGGAGAACTATACTTACTTTCTGTATATCATGGGTTCGTGCTCTAGGGGAAAGTATATGCCCCGTTTTTGCGGAATGCTCTGGGGAACCGACGGTGATCTGCGTGCCTGGGGTGCGGAATACTGGTGGCATAACCAAGGGACTTATTACAACGGACTGGAACCGGCGAATCGTCCTGAGTTGCTGGAACCTGTCTTTCTGACCTACAGCCGTAATCTGGAATCTTTCACCAAGGCTGCCACTCAGCAGTGGGGTAGCAAAGGCATTTGGATTCCAGAGACTTCGTATTTTAACGGCTTGGAAGACCTGCCCGACGGGGTGGCCGCCGAGATGCGGAAGCTGTATCTAGGGAAAAAGCCTTGGAAGGATCACAATGCCGAATTCATGAACTTTGCAGAGGGAAAAAGTGGGCTCGACAGCCGCTGGAACTGGCGTCTGCTGCCCTCGGCCCGTGCCGTCCAAATAAATGGCGAATACGGCCCCGTTGCCTGGACGTCCCATGTCATGTCCACAACTGCTAAAATTGCATACCTATATTGGTTGCACTATGCCTACTCGCTAGACAAGGAGTGGCTGAAAACCACGGCCTATCCGATGATCAAGGGCACGGCGGAGTTTTATCGGAATTTTCCGAATCTCACGAAGGACTCCGATGGCAAATACCATATTCACTATGTGAATAATCTGGAAAGTGATAGGGGAACCTCGGACACGCCGGAAGAACTGCTGGCGATGCATGAGATCTTTCCACTGGCGATCCATGCTTCCGAACTGCTGGGAGTGGACGCCGATTTGCGTCCGCGATGGAAAGAGGTGCTGGATCAGCTGACGCCAATTCCTTCCTCCATTGAGCCGGCCGAGTTCTACGATCTGTGCAGCGCGGGAACCGACAACTTGGTGTTGCGCCAAAGTACGCTCGATGCCTTCGATCGACGTTACGCCAAGGGGATGTCCGAGATGACCAATGGGAGCGTGCTTTCGCGTGCCCCCGTTGCAGCAAGCAACCTCGGCATGGCCGATAAGATCGAACATATGCTCCCCGCTTTTTTCCTGACTTCCAAAAAAGTGAATCAATTGGATTATTCTGGCCGTGACGAGTGGAGCATCGGGCTCCTGCGTAACCGTCTCGCTCTGGACGAAGGACCTGGGGCAATCGAATGTGAACGACTCGGGATGCTCTCTCAAACGTTGCACCTCTCCCTGCTGCAGAGCGTCCCTCCTTCGCCAGAGAAGGAGCCGATCAACTACCTTTTCCCAGCATGGCCCAAAAAATGGGATGCCCAATTCTCACTAGCCGCCCGCGGGGCCTTTACTATCAGCTCTTCCCTACAGAATGGTCAAATCCAGTTTGTGGAAGTCCTTTCTAAGAAAGGTGGTACTTGCCGCGTTGAGAACCCTTGGGATGAAGCGCCCCTGTCGCTCTACCGAAATGGAAAGGTAGCGGAAACAATTCTCGGGAAACTGCTAGCAATTACGACAGCACCCGGGGAAAGGATCGTTCTGGTTCCAAAAGGAAATCCACTGCCTGAAATCAAGGTGCCCGGCACGTCGAGAATTAAAGCAACTTAGTTACCCAAAGGTAGTTTCGTAAGATGTTGGGCGCGGCTGCACGCAAAACAGCACGTTCACTTAATCCTAGATCAGCATATTACCCTCTTTGCTCGGATTACCTCTCAATGCTGAAACCAGCAGGGCACTAGATCACTCAGCTAATTAGGACAGCGATGCCCGCCATCCAAAAAACAATTTTCTTTCAGAACAACGGGCAAGAAATGTCACAAGACCGGCACCGAGCAGGAACGACATCGCCAAGGTGGATGGTTCAGGAACGGCGGAAACGGGAAGAGGAGCGCTGATCAATCCTCCCTGCACCTGGGAACCATCATCTTGGTTCTGTGTGGCGTAAAGGCCGGTATTAACACCTATGGGCTGAGTGCTCACGATAGTAAAATAATAGGTTTGTCCAACTATGCCATCGGTTGAGTTGTTAAAATTGAAGGTAGCTTTGGTGCCAAGAGAAGCTCCGGTACCATATGAAAAATTATAAAAATCTGGACTCGTTTGGGCTGTGTAGCCGGTTTCATAGACACTGGTTACACCTCCAAGATTTTTTATATAAACGGAAGAATTGGCGCCGATAAAATCATCACTTCCAGTGTTAGTGGAAGCAGCGATACTGTAGTTGTAGACGAAGCTGTTACCGCTGGAAACCTCATCAAGGAAGGTGATGAAGATGGGAGTCAGCCCATTGGTTGCCGATGACTGGGCATGTGATGTGGATGCCAAGCCGAAAGTTCCGACGGCAAAAATAAAACCGAGGATGAGATGGCGAAATTTCATTAACAGTCCATAAGGTGCACTACTGGCGCAGGCGCACAAGATTTTTTTAAAAAAATCCATCTGCTGATTTTATCACCGACCTGGAGAAATAGATGAATTTGTTGAAGATCCCTCGAATAGACGAGGTTTTGCATTTGAAATAGTCTGGATTGGAATATCCGCTGTTGCAGGAGATGATTGGGATGAAGGTGAGGCAGGAGCCCCCAAGGAAGCCATATTTTTATTAAGCAGTAACCACTCCTGTTCGCTGAGAGTCTGCTTGGGAATTGCGGTCTGAATGCGTCGCGAGAGGATCTGATCGCCATTTTGTGCCAGGATTCCAGCCATGATGGCCAATTGATCCGACGTCAATCTGGCGGGATCAACGGTCTGAAGTTTCTGCAACTGCAATAGGGCCTCTCCTTTCTGGCCGGAGAGCAGTAGGGCAAGTGCATAGGTGGCACGGAAGGAGATCTCGTTAGGATTCGACGTGATTCTGGAAAGCATAGAGGCGAATGTGCTTGGATCGGCGGATTGATTGATTATCAAATCGAGATAGGCGATTGCATTGAGCACCACGGGATTATTGGCAAGAACCGGGGATGCTGCAGCCAGTGAGTAAATCTGGCGGATGAGAGTTGCATCCCGTTGAACGCGCAAAGTGGCGACGACTTGTTCCAGCGCGGGCCAGGCTGTGGCCGTATCACTCAGAAGTTTGCTAAAGCATTCGGTGAAAAGTTCCTTTTCCACATTGTTTGGAAGGGCGGCAAGGCAGTCAATAACCTCGTAGCAACCCGGTTGCCTATTTCCCTCTCTGGCCCAGATTGCTTGGAAAGCTGCATGAGCCTCGGCACTGCGTCCCGCCTTACTTAGAGTTTCGGCCCTCAGAAGCTGAAGAGTCAGCGAAGACAGGGGATTAGACGGAACCTCAAGGGCGGCAAGTATATCGTCCCATCGACTGCACAACTGACAGGCCGTGAGCCAGAGATGAAATGACTCCTTGTTTGTAAAAGCCTGATCACGACTGATTAAGGTGAAGACCATCTCCGGTTCTTTCTCGGCGATCAGCCAGCGCGCACCAAGCATGCGCTCATCAAGGGATGCATGAGAAAGGCGGGTAATAAGTGCTTCCGTCACGGCGGGCCTTGACGCAGGATCCATCCGAACAGACGCCGCATCGGCAACTAGCAGCATCTGGGGACTGACTCGTGGATGGGCACGAAGTAGTTTGATCCACTCAGCCTGCTCGCCTGCGGGGATCAATCCAGGATTGTTTAGGGCATCGGCCATAGCTTCGGCTCCGACAGCACTGTTGCGAGAGCTGAGATCCTTCAGAAGGCTGAATACCTCCTTCCGAGTCGCATCGCTTTCATCTCGGGCCGACAGGAACTGTATAAGCGCGATATGGGCTGTATCCACCGTATCCACCTTGAGACCTGCGCGCAGTTCCTGTTCAGCATCCGAATACTTGCCTCGAAGTGCTAGGAGGTCAGCATGAATTACATGGCTTAATGCAGGATCAAACCTCGGATCGGGGGCATCCGCCAGCCTCTGGGCAAAATCCAACCGGCCATGAGTCGCGGCAAGCCGTGCGTAGGGGCGCAGATCGGAGATGGAAAGCCTCCTTGCGGCAAAGAGTTGATCAAAGGAGGCGATCGTATCACTTCCCTCGTTCTGACTGTAGGCGAGTCGTGCCCTCATTACCAAGGCCTGCGTATTGCTGGGATAGACCCGTAGCGCGGTGTCGAGGCTCATGTTGGCTTCCTTGAGCTTTCCCTCTTTCAGAAAGGATTCGGCCATCGTGACGAGACGAGCACTCTCATGCTTGCTGAGCGCCCTATATCCCCAGCGCAATGCAAGAGCACTAACTGCAAGGAACAGCGCAGCGATAAAAGTGATTTTCAGGATTGCCACGAGGAGGGCCCTCTCCCGGGCTTTTCTCAAAAAATAAGCTTCGTCCCGGACGACGCGTGCAGGCCGTCGTCGGCGTTTGTATCCCCTGCTCACTGGAAGGAGCTATTCTGAATGCCTTTTTTGAAAGAGGAAGGCAAGTCGGCTGGAGCATCGGAACCGGTAGTATCTGGATCCAGCGGCGCGATGGCATTGGTGTCATGTACGATCTTTGGTGCCACGATAAACTGCTTTGCGAGCAGCAATCGTGCCTGTTGGAAGAGGTTGATGACGGAATACTGCTGTCCGTCGTCAAGCCCATCTACTGCCGAAGAAAGCAGTTGGATTCGGTAGGTTGTCTCATAATGCGTGGATCGGCGGATCCTCATAATAATTCGTGTCAGGAGTCCCCCTTCCAGAGTGTTTCCCTGTTCGTCGTAGGCGGCACGGGCCCCGTTTTCATCAAGCCAGAGCCCACTGTGGCTAACCGTACTAAAGAAAAGTTGGCCCTTCAGCCCTCCTTCCTTAGACATTTCCACCTCCATGAACGGTATAACATCGTTTAAATTGCTGGCGGCATGGAGCTTCGACTCCCCGACCTTCCATCCGTTTGCGAGATAACATATGCGCACATCGTGGTATTCATAGAAGGGATAATCGAGAGAGATTACGGCCACCAAGCCGTCTTTTTCAAATGTCCAGATATGAGAGAAAACCCCCTTTTCAAAGGCTGTGCGAACTGGAGTAGGCTTCTGCGGGGATTGAAGAGTCCATCCTGCCAATTCGTCTGGGAGGGAGAATTTTGCGGAGCCATCCATTGTCTTGTCGTCAACGCGGCGTTCACTTTCTTTATAGTGATTAAAATCCCAAAAGGCGAAAAGCTGGCCGACACCAAGAATCAAAAGCAGTGTAACCACAACAATACCACCTGCTCCTAAAGAACGAGCTTCAAGTAATGATTTCAGCTTGACCGGACACTTGATTTCTCGATTCTCCGCCCCTCCAGAGAGGCAAAAGATCCGAGCCAGTACGGCATCTGCGACAATGATAAAGAGAAGGTAAAGTGCAGTCAGGATCAACCCGAGGGTCTCGTGTCGCCCGTCGGAGAGAAGATCGATATTGAAGTTGAAGAGAATCCAAGCCCCCGAAGTGATACGAATCAGGTTGCCAAAGAGAATAGCGGAGAGGGTAAGGATGTAGAGTAGGATGAGAAAAGGAAAAGAACGGCGCTGCCAGAGGGCATAGAAAAAACAGATCGAAGTCATGAAGAGAACTGAATTAATTCCACTGCAGGCCTGCTCAACAAGGAGGCGATGACCGGGGATCTCCAGCACGTTGCCACTTCGGAGATGCGGTACTGCCATCAGTCCTAGGATCCGACTGCTTCCTGCCACAGCCAAATGTTGGAGAAAAAGGGCGAAACGGGTATCGAGTTTCATCGGTGGGGGAATCACCGTGAGCAGCATGATCCAGGCAGGCAGCAGGGATTTTGTCAGCCTCACCCCCCCAATCCACCAGACTGTAGCGGCAATGGCCGCGAGCACGGCAACAACCCCTATCCATGGAGACCAGAGCATGGTCGCCCATGCCAGCAGCCCCAGATAGAGAAGTATCATTGGGAGGGTCACGAACGGGGAACCGCGATTTAGTGGCATTTCCGTTTCCGCAAGACCCCTCCAAGCGAGCACTGCTGCTCCTAATAAGGCGATCGGAAAAAATTGATGGATCTCGAATTTCCAGAGATTAAAAAAAAATTCTCCCGTCAACGGGCCAAATCCGATACAAAAAATTAATCCAAGCTGCCACAGAGAAAGTGAAATCCGACGATGCAGGCCACCTTTGGTCGGAGAAGTGACTGGTGGGATGCTAGTCATGAACTTTAATTGCTTTGTTCTTTATTGAGAGGCATCGAAAGTCACGAAACAGCCTATATCAGAAAAACTCCCCGCAAGGGAGGGAAACCGTGCAGCCCTATTGAATGGACAATGATCACCCAAATATACCTCGCAGAAAGTTTCGGGGGATGCCTTCGCTTCCAAAGAAAGATGGCTTCCAAATTTGACATATTTTGAAGCTCTGAAGCCCCCTGAAAGGCAAGTGGGATGAGCACTCTCGGGTTTCACGGGTCGAGGCAAAGCGTGTCGCCTACATTTTAAAGCCCTGGAGTATTCGCGATTTTCACAACCTCCCCGTTGGTGAGACTGTCAGAGGGGTTCAGGATGACCCGATCGGATTCTTGCAGTCCTTCCACAATCTGGAGTTTTTCCCCCAGATCGCGGCCAATTTTAATCTGCCGGATGGTGACGGTGTTATCGGGGTCCACCACGCCGACCGAGGCTCCCTCAGAGCGGAAGAGTAGGACATTGGAAGGGACCAGAAGATTGTCAGAACCCGAATCTATCTTGAGATGCACGGTAGCATAGGCTCCCGGGAGGAGTTCCTCGTTGTTGTTGGGCAGGCTTAATTGGGTCAGGAGGGTACGGGTTCCTGGATCGATCGCTCCGGCGGTGGCTACCACCTCTGCCGGAAATTCCCTACCGGGGAACGTGTCAAAGGTCACATCTGCCTTCGTTCCGAGCTTCACGGCGGCGGCGAGTGTCTGTGGTACGTTTACATAGACTCGAAGTGGATTGATCTGCGCGATGGTGAAGAGGGCCGTGCCGGAGTTGGAGTTGATCAGGGCGCCGATGTCGGTGTTGCGAGCACTGACGATGCCGTCAAAAGGGGCCACGACTTTGTTGAAGGTCAGCAAAGCCTGCACCTGCGCGAGATTGGCCTGGTCGGTGTCCACGGCAGCATCCTTTTCCCGATAGTCGCCGGTTTGGTTATCGAAATCCTGTGCGGAGATGACTTTGGCCTTGAGCAGACCGTCGTAGCGATCGTAGGTGGCCTGAGAGAGCCAGAGAGCAGCCTGTGCCTGCTTGAGATTGGCCTGTGCTTGAGCGAGTTGCTGATCCAGTGCCGGGGTATCGATGTCGGCGAGGATGTCTCCAGCTTTGACGCGCGCGCCGATGTCAAAATACCACTTTTTCAAATAACCGTTTGCCTGGGCATAGATTGGAGCTTGGGTGAAGGCCTGCGTCTGACCTGGCAGGGCCAGAGTTACTACGGCAGGGGCTTTCTGTGGTTGAGTGACGGTGACAACCTGCGTATCTGCTGCGTAGGCTGCCTCCGTAAGTTCCCTGGAGGTGAAGTAGCGGCTCACGATGCCGATAACGGCGATGGCGATGAGGCCAGCGACGATCAACAGATGGGTGATGCCCCAGCGGTGCGGCTTCCTGCCGCCCGGGCTACCGGGAGGCGGATTCTGAGAGTCCCCTGTGTCGGGTGGCGATGCTTCGGTCGGCGGAGACATGGGCTCAGTTTGATAGAAGTTCATACGGAATGGGTCCCACTGGGAAGGGCTTAGGTCAAATGATTATCGGGTGTGAGTTTGGAGGAGAGAGGGTATTTTCGGCGTCGCACGATCATGAAAATCACCGGAACAAAGAAGAGTGTTGCTCCGGTTGCCAGAATGAGCCCCCCGATGACGGCGCGGCCAAGCGGGGCATTCTGTTCGCCGCCTTCTCCTAGGGCGAGGGACATCGGAATCATGCCAACGATCATGGCGATGGCCGTCATGAGCACGGGGCGGAGTCGTGCATATCCGGCTTCTAGTGCGGCGCGGAAAGAATCCTTGTACTCCTCAAGCTTCTCATCGGCAAAGGTTACAACGAGCACGCTGTTGGCGGTGGCCACCCCCATGCACATGATTGCTCCCATGAGGGCGGGAACGCTCAGAGTTGTCCCGGTGATGAAAAGAATCCAGACGATGCCAGCCAGAGCGGCAGGAAGCGCGGTGATGATGATGAAGGGNNTTGAAAATTCACCACCATGAGCAAGTAAATCAGTACTAGAGAGGCGACGAGTCCCAGATAGAGTCCCGTGAATGACTCCTGCATCATCGTGACCTGGCCGCGCAGCTTCATCGTGCTGCCCCGCGGGAGATCCTGTCGATTCGCCTCGATGATTTTCTGAATTTTCTGGGCCACGGAATTGAGATCCTTCCCNNTTGTAGCGATCCATCACCGGTGAAGTCTGACTGCGCGAGAGGCTAGCAACATTGGCCAGTATTTGTGTCGTGCCGAGGCTGCTGCCAAGAATCGGGAGGTTCATCAGGGCATCAAAGGATTCGAGGCTGTACTGGGGCGACTGTGCATTGAAGGTGTAGCTGATGCTGTTTTTTGGATCGACCCAGAAGTTGGGACTGGTCTGCTGTGATCCGGCAAGGGCTCCGAGCGTGCTATTGGCTACATCCAGCTGGGTCAGGCCGAGAGAGGAGGCCTTGGCACGATTGACAGTTACATCGAGTCGCGGCGCGTTATTCGGTTCTTGAATATGAAAATCGACGGCACCCGGAACCTTCCTGATTTGTTCTAGGATTTTTTCGGCAAAGGCATGGGTCTGATCCCTGTCGGTTCCGATGAGTTGCACATCGATCGGTGCGGATAGGCCGAAGTTCAGAATCTGGGCAACGATGTCAGCAGCTGGAAACCAGAGGGTGACTCCGGGGAATTGCTGCGACATCTCCTTTCGAATCTCCCGGACATACTTGTTGGTTGGGGCGTGATTAGGCTTCAGGGAGACTAGGATGTCGCCATCTGCGGGACTCATGGTGCCGGTGTTGTTGTAGGAGGT
>PLEU01000122.1 GCA_003136515.1 Spartobacteria bacterium | reverse complement strand
ATGGTCAGGCCGAAGGTCAGACCACCAAGACCCCAGAGGCAACCAAATAGATAAGTCCAGAGAAGCGTGCCGGAACTCTGGCGCATGATGACCCCGTGCAAATCATGAGTCATAATCACCGCCAGAAGCGACGGCATGATGATCCAGGAGAAGAATCCGCCGACGAGCCAAGCTGTCTCCCAAGCCCACTTTTTTACAAATCTGTAGGGGACATAGAAGCTTCCGGAGGCAAAGCCGCCGAGCCAGTGAAAAAAGACGCCGAGGAAGGGATTATCCATAAGAGGAGGGGGGGAGTAGGGGAGAGTTAAGGTGTTAGGCTGATTATGGAATCGAAGCGGAAAGTTTTCAGACTATTGAAAAGAGTCTCCGGGTCTAGTGAGAAGTGATTTCACGCTGGAGGGCCATAAGACACTTTTACCAGAGCCCGCGAGGCACTCCAGCTACCAAGTATAGAGAATCGTGTAGGTGAGTGTGTGCTCCTCGTTCGGTTTGAGGGGGATTTGAAACTCGATTTGATTGGAGTCTAGACTCGTGAATTCGTCACTCTTGGCCACGATCTGCCAGTTGTCCCCTCGATAGAGATGCTCGACAACCCGGATAGTTACCGGATCTTTTTTGCGATTGCGCACCTTGATCTCAAAGCTCTCGGCGAGCCTGCGGTTGGCATTATCCACGGTAAAACCGACCCTCTTCCTTTCGCCGACCAGATCAAAGGCGTTGCCGGTGTTCATCCTGATTAATTCATCGGTCGGGGTGTGATCGATCGTATTTTCCCCGATGAACTCTAACTGCGAACCGTTGCTACGGTAAAAACGGATAAGCCCCTTCGGAAGCGGGATCCCAAGGCCGTTCTCCTTAGTGTTTTTGAACTCCCTCATCACGGCTACCTTCGTATTGCTTTGGGTACCAAATTCCTGATTTTCCCGACGAAAGTCGGGATTGTAGCCACGCCACTGGTTCCAGTCGATGTCGGCACCGTCGTAGACATAGATCACTTCGGATTTGATTCCCGTCGCATGGACAAACTCGACCTGTTTTGTTTCGCGGTCACGGAGCGTCGTCGGGCGCTCGAGGGTATAAAGATGATATTCGTCAAAGGCCTTCTCGGTTACGGGAGGGCCATCCTCCGCGTCCGCTGTTTTAGCCATTCCCATGGCCATGCCGTATTGAACCATGGACTGCGGGGCGATCTTGTTCACATCACCCGCCATCAGTTTGATGTGGGCGTCCTCAAAGTTGCGGCCACTCTGATTGTCCATCGTGATCCAACCAACCAGATCGAGCGTGTCGCCCGTTTCAGGGGCAACCATGTTATAACTCGCCACCCAGGACATCCCCTCGGTGATGTAGCCGAGTTCGGCATCCGTCTTGAGATCCTTTGGCACGCTGATTTTCCAGTCGAGTTGAGGCTTCAGGATGGTGTCATCACCGAGAGAGGGAAAGATCGGCTCGCCTGGGAGACTGAACTGGATCTTCCCATCAACCTCAATAATCGGCTGTCCCGCCCCAGCATCTCCGGCCATGTACATCTGGCTCATGGCGTAACCCTGACCATACCGTTGCATGGCCATGCCGTTGTGTGGAACATATCCGGAACGGATCACTGTCCCCTTTACCACATGATCTGGCTTGTTCGGTTCATGCACGGCGAATTCGATCTCTTTTCCTTCGAAAAGAGAGAGGAGGAGTTGCTGTGTGACGGGGTCATTACGGTAATTCTGTTCCAGAATTTGCAGGGGTGTGCCATCGGGATCGCGAAGAATAACCGAATCTGGTTCCAGATGGATCGTGGCCCCATCGAATTTAACATCGTTGATTCCGTTGGTAAGATTCAGGGGAACCGTGTCGCGGACGACGGCGAAGTTCTGGTTGTAAATCGTCAGTCCGGGAGATGCCAGAATGGCGGAAGGGAGGGCGAGGAAGGCAAGGAGGGGGAGAAGAGGGGAACGCATGGTTTCATGCATCGACAAAATATAAAATTCCGCCAGCAAAATCACATTAACGGTGTTTTTTTGCAGAAAGAGTTGCCCCGCGGTGCCGTTAGGGCGCGATCCCGTTCCCAAGTAGGTAAGGGTGGAGACCTCCGCTCGGACCGCTGACCTCCAGTGAAGGCCTGTCATTGTTCCGCTCGGTTCAGCCTCCGTAATGATCACATCGGATCGGGAGCATACAGCCCGAATCCCGAACACCGCAGGGCAAATTCTTCTAATCCGGGTTTTCCCGGATCGGCCTAGAAATTTGAAAGATCAGTTTTTAGCTGCGGATCTCGGCCCCCGCCAGTTCCCGCAACCGGGTCACTATTCGCCCGAGGGCTTCCGTGACCTCTTCTGTCATTAAGGTTCGGTCGCCATGCCGGAATGTCAAGGCGATCGCGAGCGATTTCTTACCCACGGGAATCTTCTCCCCTGTATAAATATCAAATGGAGTGATCGCCGTGAAAAGCGGTTCATTCTCACCTACGACGGCCTGCTCCACTGTGGAGTAGGGTGTTGCTGCATCCAGCAGGAGTGCGAGATCACGGCGGACGCAGGGGAATTTTGGCAGAGCACCACCCTTCAGGGGAGTGATAGTCGATGCCTTCTGGAGTGAAGCCACATCCAGTTCGGCGACCAGAATTTGTCCCTGATGGCCCCCGACCGTGATTGCGCGGGCTGCGGCGGGTGAGAGAATTCCAAGAATACCCGACGGTTTTTCGGCAACCAGAATTTCTAAGGCCAGGGCCAGTTTTTCATGGGTGGCCGGACGGAAGGAAATGCTTTCCTTATCAAGGCGTTCAACGATCCCCTTCAGATCATGAAAATCAAGCCATCGTTCATTTTCATTTCGCCAGCTCAACGGATTTGTCCGTCCCGTCATTACGAGTCCTAGGCGAGCGGGCTCAGAGAGAAGTTGTTCCCGATAGACTTTTCCAATCTCAAAGAGAGATATCGTTTCTGCTCCAAGACGCAGATTCCGGGCAATGGAATCGAGCAAGCCCGGGATTAGGCTGCCACGGAGGGTGGAGTGTTCCTCGCCCATTGGGTTTCGTACGGTGATGATGGGGGCAGAGGCGAAGCTTTGCTGATCCTGGCTTCCAGTGAGTGTGCCCGTGCGGGCTTCATGGAAGCCCATGCCCGCCAGACGGCGGCGCAGGGCGAGAGCAAAGTCATATTCGCGATCGGCCGAACTGGAGGGCGCGGGTATGCTCTGGAGCCTTGAGGTAATCTTTTCTATTCCGTGAAGACGGGAAATTTCTTCAATGAGATCGACTTCGCGCGTAAGATCGCCGCTCCGCCAGGAAGGAATTTCAAAGCCCTCGCCTCTTTGTTTGAGCCCGAGTTTTTGCAGGAGGGACGCAATGGCTTCATCATTCAGAGTGATGCCGAGAAGTGAGCGGACACGTTCTCCCCTCAGCGGGACTATCTGGCGGGTAGGGGTTGATCCTGCAACTGCAAGATCGCGATACGGCGTTCCTCCAGCGAGTTGTATAATGAGATCTACTGCACGGGCAGAGGCAGTAAGGGCCCCTTCGGCATTGCTACCCCGCTCGAAGCGATAACTGGAGTCCGTGGAGATACCAAACGTGAGGCTGGATTGGCGGATAACACCAGGAGTAAAGACAGCGCTTTCCAACAGGATTGAAGTGGTGCCATCGCAAACGCCACTTGCCTCACCTCCCATGATCCCGGCAAGAGCCTGGACTCCTTTCGCATCTGCAATGACCGAATCGCTTGCAGAAAGTCTGTACTCCCTGCCATCAAGCGCAATGAAACTTTCTCCTTCTTTTGCGAAGCGCACGGTCAATGCCCCGTCAACCTTGGCTGCGTCAAAGGCATGAAGAGGTTGGCCTGTCTCGAACATCACGTAATTCGTGACATCGACGATGTTATTGATGGAGCGAAGGCCGATTGACTCCAAGCGCTTTTTCAACCACACAGGGCTTGGCCTTGCAGTGACCCCCTCAATCCGGCGAACGCTATAAAAGGATGCTGCTGCATCTGCGGCAATGGCCGCGACGGAAGCATCACTTTTGCTGGGAGGCAGAGTCACTGCTCTTTCAAGGAATGTCCCGGCGCCGAAGGCCGCTGCTTCGCGGGCCACGCCAAGATGCCCCAGCCAATCGGGACGATTTGGGGTGATTTCGATTTCAAAGACTTCCTCGGGAGGAAAGAGATCGGAGAGAGGGGTGCCAACTTTTGTCTCAGGCGGCAGGATCAGCAACCCGTCGGCTCCCTCGCCGAGTCCGAGTTCCATGGAACTGCACATCATCCCCTCGCTCTCCACACCGCGCAGCTTGCCGACTTTAATCTTAAAATCCCCGGGCATGACGGCTCCCGGCAGGGCCAGGGGAACCTTGTCGCCGACTTTGTAATTCTTCGCGCCGCAGACGATCTG
>PLEU01000046.1 GCA_003136515.1 Spartobacteria bacterium | reverse complement strand
AGATGCTTCATGCTGGAATGGGGCATTCTCTCCTAGTCTCACCCATGGGGCGATGAAATCCGAAAGCCAAAAGTCTGAAAAATCGCTAATGCCTAATCAACTCCACCCCTATGAGTGATGACACTCGCAAGAAAGAACTTTCCCGTGAAGAGCTGTAAGAGAAAGGTATGGCCAACACCGGGTATCAAACTAGCCGATGAGTTGGGGATCTCGGATGTAGCGATCACGAAACGCCCAAACGACAAAAGCCAGCGAAAATCGTCATGATACTTTGGAGAATCACCTACCTCCTCTACCTAGGATCAATCATGGGATCCATCCTCATGATTCTCGCCAACTTCGTCTTCAGTATCGCAAGCGGCTACAGCATGCACTACGTGCTTCTCCTCTTGGCTGGAATAATCCTCCTTTTAACATTCGTGTCAGCCAAAGTCGGACTCGACACATACCCAAACTTCAAAAGGGCAGAAAAGGAGTTTGATGGAATCGCGGGCTACAAGGAAGAAGACGACAGAGACGAGGAACCATAAAGAGCTGCGCTCTCCTGCACAGCAGGACGTTCTTGATTCTCTCAAGAAAGGCAAGAGGCAGACTCGGAAATCCTTCTCTCGCGCTTGAGTTTTTGGGGTAATGACGAAAACCTGAGTTTCAGCAAAAACTCTAGGAGGACATCGGACCCTCAACTCGGTGAATACTTCACGCGAAAAAATATGGGGGTTCGTCGCATCAAAGAAGGGTGTTCGTCCTGAGCAACTACCCGATTATCTTAAAAAGAAAATCGGGCTATCGCCGTGAAAAATATTATCCCTTTAAGGCGATTCTCCGAAGTGTCGCCAAGCCGATTAGAAGAGCAAAAACGGCGGCGCTCCAAGTGATGAGGCTGAATCCCCACCAAATCCACGATAGGCCGAGATGAAAGTTCCTAATGAGGATTGTTAGGATGAGTAATGGTCCTAGGATCTGGCGGTAGAGCCCCATGGCTAGACCGTACATCGGCTTTTTCAATCCCTGCATCATGAAGACCGTGGAGAAAAGTATGGGGTAAGCCGCGAGGGTGACGGCTGAAACGAAGAGATATTCCTTTCCGTGAGCGATCACCACGGGATCCCGCGTCAGCAGTCCGATGAGACGTTCCGATGCCGACATCAGCAACAATCCACCGGCGATCATAAGAGAAACTGAAAACTTCAGGCAGATCATCCAGGCCTCGCGGATCCGGCCATGGAATCCCGCTCCGAGATTCTGTCCGGTGATGCTGAGCATCGCTGTGCTGATGCCAATCGCGGGAAGTAAGATGATTTGCTCTATGCGGGTTCCCAAACCCATCGCAGCAACCGCCTCCGTGCCAAATGACTTCACGAACCAAGTTAGAATGAAGACCCCACAAGCAATCGACACCATGTTCAAAGTTGAAGGGATGGCCTGTCGAAGAATTTTGTTCAGCAACTGAAAATCGGGCTTCCAAGAGAGGAGACCGATGTCCGATCTAGGGCGGAGCCTGAAAAGCACCATCCCGAGATAGAGGCATCCAGCTACTTGCACAAGTACGGTGGCTAGAGCTAGTCCCCCGACTCCCATGCGGGGCAGACCCATCAAGCCCCACATGAGAACTGGGTTCAGGGCGCAGTTCGCGAAGAATCCGGCTATGAGCACATTCCGATATGGAGCATTCCTTCCCGAGGCGCTCAGGTAACTGTTGAGTGCCATGACCAAAGTGAAAAACGGGCTTCCAGAGAAGATTACCCTGATGAAAAGCACAGCATTCTCCAGATAGGAACCCGACGCTCCTAGAAAGCTAAGGACAGCGGGAGCGGTGAGCATTCCGCAGGCCGCAATGAGAACTCCAGCGCAGACCGAGATTAGAATTGACTGATGGAAGACACGCCCTGCTTCCTTTTCCTCGCCAGCACCGAGTGCATGGGCAATCAGGGCCGTTGAACCCTGACTGATTCCGCTTCCGAGAGCCGTGATCAGGAAATAGAGGGGAAAGGAAATAGAGAGCGCAGCCACTGCCTCCGTGCCCAACCAGCCCGCGCAGACCATGTCGACGACATTGAAGAGGGTGTTGAACAACATCCCCAAGGCAGCAGGAATAGCGATTGCGACCACGAGACGGGGTAGCGGATCGGTGGTTAGGTTCAGTGTGCCCTTTCCCATGCAGGAGGAGAATTAGAGTATCTTGCCGAGCATTTTCGCCAGTTGCTTGCGATGTATCCCCATGTGCATGGCGACCATGGCTGCCCATCCCTGCGCATCAAGAGATCCGAACCAGGGATGGCTAAAGTGTGTGCTCGTGCGCAGATCACCAGATAAATGAATAGCCTCAATCACATCCCTACAAGAGTCCTCATAGAGAGGCTCCACGGAGCCATCTGCCGATGGATCCGGCTTAACGGCCGCCGTACTCGCCGAACCGCTGATCTGATTCCCGGCCGTAAGTTCCCGGATGATCGAGACGCATGACCTATTCACGATCCTGAGATGATCTAGCACCATCCAGGGCGAATAGTTACGACTACTGTCCTCCAGTCCCACGGCCCTAGGAATCAGGATCTGCCGCCCCCTATCCTCCCAGTTAAAACGCTCCATCAGTGAGCGGATCCTGTCCTGTTCTTCCCGGAAGGTCTTGATGAAGGTTACTCTGTCTCCCATCCGGCAACGTATCTCGAAGAGGAGTCGAGCGACCTGCAGTTCGATCCAAGGCAGACCTGCTCCCGGAGGAGCCAATCGTGGGCTTTGAGTGGTTGTCATGAATAGAGCTGATTTTTAAATGCTTGCAATATGCAAGTGAATATACTTTTGATTTGCAAGTATTAATTTGTAAAAATCAATTTATGACTAAAAGACCCATCTCCTTAGCTAGACGATCGCCATGTCCGCTCGCCTGTGCCTTGGATACCTTGGGGGACAAGTGGACGCTTCTTGTCATCCGTGATCTCTTTCTGGGCCGAAAACGCTTCAAGGACTTCCTCTGCTCACCGGAAAAAATCCCTACCAACATACTTAGCGAAAGGCTCGATCGACTTGTCCAGCGCGGATTGGTCAGCCAGATCCCCCTTGAAGAAAGCCCAGGACGCCAAGGATACGCTCTAACTGAAAAAGGCCTTGCCCTTCAAACTGTTGTTAAGTCGCTGGTCAAATGGGGACTGGAATGGGAGCAGGGTACAATTATTGGCATGAGCGATCTCTCGTTGTGAGTGCTCTGGTAACCAACGCACTTTATTTGTTTTTAGCATAAGTCCGAGGGATATCGCTAATGAGCCATGCGACATTCATCACGAAACGTCGCCTCAAACCAGGGGGAGGGGGGCACGCTTAGTAGAATGTCAGGCAGCCTCTTTCAGTGATTGTGCATGTAGTCAGGAGTTTACCCACGGTATTTAGGCCGCAGCATCATTGAGGTTTTAGCTAGGGCTAGGATTTTGGATCAAACTCAAGTTGAAGGTGTTTTGAAAGGAGACGACTATTTTTATTTGGCAAACTGGCATACCAGTTGCTAGAAATCCCGCATATGTTGACCAAAAAATCCTCCCTCCTCCGGCTGCTTTCCCTTTTGTTTCTCTCCGGAGTGCTCCTTGCTCCGGGCCATGTCGGGGCCCAGACGCTCGTCGTTTCAGGGGGGATCTCGACTAATATCAGCTCGGGGACAAGCAGCTACACCTCCGTCCAAGTCGGTAACCAGGATAGCGGCAACAGCCTGACGATTTCAAGCGCCGCCACGGTTCTTAACTCCGGCAGCAGCTATGTCGGCCTTCAAACAGTTGATGGCTTATCCTCAAACAACTCGGTGCTAGTGTCCGGGAGTGGTTCGCTCCTGAGCAACTCCGCAAA
>PLEU01000093.1 GCA_003136515.1 Spartobacteria bacterium | reverse complement strand
TGATCCTTGTTCACCTCCGTGCCGGCGAGAGTCGCACGCGCGATGTTCGTTGATGATCCGCCATTGGCGCCGGTCCAATAGATATAGCTCCCATTGACCGTCAAGCCGCTGCCGCCCATCGCCCCGCCGGTGGTCGACTTGATGAACGTCTCATCCGCGCCGGTACCGCTGGTCGTGGCTCGACCGATCGAGCCATTGTCACTATTGGTCTAATACACGTAGTCGGTTATGCATTGCGCGTTCGACAAGCCGGCGCACCAGAGCAGGAAAAATGCGGAAGCGGCTCCTACCACGATTCCAATGGGGTTCTGCTTCCCGTTATATTTGTGCAACGGGGTGTCGCTACGATACCTAAGTTTGCTCATGAGTTCTCCTTGCCGCTCTGCGGCTTTGATCGGAAATGCGAAAGTGAGAAAAGTGAGGGGCGTTTCGAGTACCCCTCTGTTCGATAAGGCGCGAGGTGAGGGCCAAAACCGTCATCGAACGGAAAAAAGATGGATCTACCTGCAACGGACGAATTCACGCAACTGCTCAAGGCCTGGACTGGCGGAGACCAGAGCGCCTTGGGAAAGCTGACCCCGTTGGCGTACGAGCACTTGCATCAGGTGGCGCGACGCTACATGGCGGGAGAGCGGCCTGGCCATGCCCTGCAAACCACGGCTCTGGTCAACGAGGTCTACTTACGGCTGGTGGACTGCGGACAAGTTCATTGGCAGGATCGCGCGCATTTTTTTGCGGTGTCGGCGCAGCTGATGCGGCGCATTCTGATCGATTTTGCCCGCTCCCGCGGATACCAAAAAAGAGGGGGTGGAGTGGTTCACATGCCGCTCGACGAAGCGCCGTCCGTGTGCGACGAACCCGATGACAATCTGGTTGCCCTGGACGATGCGTTGCAGGCGCTGGCTACGATCGATGGAAGAAAGAGCAAGGTCGTGGAGCTGAGATTCTTCGGCGGATTGAGCATAGAGGAGACTGCCGAAGTATTGAAGGTTTCTCCCGAAACGGTGCAGCGTGATTGGAGACTGGCGAAGGTTTGGCTGCTGCGGGAGATGAGTGGGGGGGATTGATGTGGAGCCTGAACTCTGGCGCCAAGTCGAAGATTTGTATCACCGTGCCTTGGAGTTGGACGAAACCCGCCGAGCCGCGTTCCTGAAGGACGCCTGCCACGACAACGAAGCCCTGCGACGCGAAGTGGAGTCGCTGCTCGCTCACGAACGAGCCGCCCGGGATTTCATCGAGTCACCAGCCTTGAAAGTAATCGGGGATCTTGTGGCCAGGGAAGGCGCGCTCGACCTGGTTAAGCCGGACCTGATCGGCAGCACGGTTTCTCACTATCGGATCTTGGAGAGGGTGGGCGGCGGTGGCATGGGCGTGGTCTATAAAGCTTTGGATATGAAGCTGCGCCGCTCCGTGGCCTTGAAGTTCCTGCCCGATGATATTGCCGAGAATGCCCAAGCGTTGGCCCGTTTCGAACGCGAAGCACAGACCGCGTCGCGCCTCAATCATCCGAATATCTGCACCATCCACGAAATCGATCACCAGCCCGGCAAAGCGTTCATCGCCATGGAGTTTCTGGACGGCGTGACGCTCAAGCACCGGATTGCGGGCCGAGCGCTCGACACGGATGTTCTGCTGGCATTGGCCATCGACATTGCAGATGCCCTGGATGCCGCGCACGCCATAGGTATCGTTCACCGCGACATCAAACCGGAGAACCTGCTCATGGACAAAGAAGGCAGCGTCAAAGTCGCCGACTTTGGTCTCGCAAAAATGCTCGATGCGGACCCGGACGAGAAACCGGTCGGCACTCCCAGCTACATGGCTCCCGAGCAGGTCGCCGACCCAGCCCATGTGGACAACCGAGCGGATATTTATTCACTCGGCATAGTCTTTTACGAAATGCTTACGGGAGAACTTCCCGCGAAGCAGATCGAAGCGCCCTCTCGCAAAGTGCAGATCGATGTTCGGCTCGACGAAATCGTTTTGCGCGCTTTGGAAAAAAATCCCGAAATGCGTTTCCAGCAGGCCAGTGTTTTGAAGACGCAGGTCGAGACGATTGCGGGCACGCCCTCAGTCGCGCATGAACAGCCAGCCGGGTTGCCACGATCGCACTTGAATCTCTTCAAAACGGGAACATGGCTTCTGGGATTGGCGTCCCTAATCGTATTTTGTGCGCTACTTCTCTGCTATACGCTGCCGCGGAAGTATCGCGCAAATAGCGTGATAGAAGTTACGGGAAGCGCGGCAGCTAAGATGGAAGTCATCATGTCAGTCGCCGCCCACTCGGCTGAATACAAAGATTTTTCCCTAACCACGACAGAACTCAGGAACACTGGCTTGCTAGAGATAAGCGCCGAGGCAGGAAATCCCAAGACCGCCGCAGACGCGGCAAATGATGCGGTAATCGCTGCACAGAAAAAGGTGAAGGCTGATTTTGCAAACAATCCAGAAGTGAACATCTTTGTGATGGAACTAGCTAAACTGCCAGAGAACTTCGTATGGCCAAACATTGGTGCCATTATAAACGTCGGAATCTTCTGCGCAGCGTTGGTAGCCCTGCCGGGAATGATCTTGCTCATAATTGGAATCGTAAGGGGAAGCGGCCACACTCAAAGGTTTCAAGGAGTTGAAACGACGACTCTCTTCTCGCGCACAGCTATTGTGGGGGCGTGCTGGGCGGCATTTCTTCCGCTGCATTTTCTCATCCCTTTACTGATTCCATCCTATAACTGGTTCTTTGAAATCATCGCATTTGCGCAGGCGCTACTGTTCTGGACTGCTCCAGTTGGGGTGACGATTCTTGGCTGGGTGGCTGTCTCGCAAATCCGCCGCTCGGCGGGAAAGCTTCACGGTCTCTGGCTTGCGGTATTTGATGGATTGTTATTTCCTCTCCTAGCGCTGAATTTATCGATTGGTCCCCTTGTGTGGGTGATCTTGGGTATTGTAGTCAGTTTAATTGCACCCGGTACTCATGGAAGTCCCAGCACAATTGGTGTGATTCTATTGTCATTACCAATCGGCATCCCCCTTAGCTGGCTCATCATCCACCGCGTCTGGCGCGCGGTGAATAAAGGCATAGCAGATTTTCCGTTCGACGAGTTACCGCGCAAAGGCTCCACAGGCAAAATAATCGCCATCGTCATCGCCTGCGGCGTACTGGTGCTAGGCGCTGGAATTGCAGGGTTAGGCATGCATAAGGCAGTGTTTAACAATTTCCAGGCTGCTTCGTTGACCAGCGCAGAGTTTCACTACCGCGTTTTCGAGGCGGATGCGGAGTTGGTGGACAGACTAATTCCTGTCTCACAACGCCAACCCGGCGTGGATCCCACGGTAAAATCTCTTTTGCAATACGGCGCCGGTGAAACCAGCAAGACTTTGGGATCAGGTACAAACAGTTTTACAGTGACCAAGCACGGCAATGAAGACACCGATTCCCAAGTCGCGGTGATTGATCTGGATACGCTCCATGAATTGCTGGATGGCATCGTCAAGCAACCAGGAGTGTGGGTGAATGAGTCAAAAATAGTCACAGGGATTGGGTGGCCGCTCGGAACGCCAACTGTGTGGTGCTACAGCACGCAAAAAGATGGTCTGGCAATAAATGGCAGCGGCGGCATCAATCTCGCCTACACGGTTGACGACGTGCGTGACAAGATTCGCATTGAAGGCCGGGTCAGCCACAACTCGAACTTTATTGTGGACGCCAGTGGTGTTAATGCGAAGTTCCTCTACGAGGGTGATGCTCCGCTGGCTCATGCGCTGGCCTTCCTGGTGCCATTTATTCGGAAGGACAATTCATCGGGCTATCTCATGGTAGTTTATGAAGTCAGCCCTCGCAGCAATGCGGCAACGCAACTTAACGCATCGGGTAAGGCCGTGCCCACTGGAACAAACATCATCTCAGCCGATTCCAACTTTTCCTTCGGTCCGGTAATCAAGCGTACACTTACGAGCGATCCGGGATTAAAACCCGTTCCGCCGGAAGCGGCCCAAAGGATGGCTGCGATGCAAGCCTATGTACAAAACTTCTCCCAAACGCATGACATGAAGGACACCAATGTCCTTAACCAGCTCAACCAAGAGCTTATTGAGCCAACCAAGGCCGTCAGGCAGTTGCTGCGTGGAACTGTCGCCGAGCCGTCGATCGAAAATTACGATACTGCCCTTGCTGCACTTCTATCCGCCAAGGTAGCGCATGATGACGCTGCCATAAACGCCCTGTCTGAGCAGGTCAAGGCGTCAGCCCTCGAAGTGGAAAAATTCACCGATGGCGCATCTCCCGCACCATCGCCAGCACCAGCTATAGTACAAAATCCAACTTTCGGCCCGGTGGTGGAGCGGGTGGTGATGGATATTGACGACAATCCGATGCAAGCGTGTTTGAACTTCCGCAATGGTGAATGGCGCTATCCAACAGATCACGATCTCGAGAACCGGGTTAGGCTTTTCGCCAAGGATGCCACACTCGAGCTGAAAGATCCCGACCAAGCTCTCTATGGCTGGATCAAAGACAACGGCGTGGATTTAATCGGCTGCACATCGGAAACTGGTGGCGAGTTCAAGTTACTGCTCCACGATCAAGTGGCCTGTAGGATCGATGACAACAATGAAACCTTTGATTCCATCCAACCGGGCCAAGTAATCCAATTTCCAAACTCGCCATCGGCCTTCCCAAAGCTGCCTGCCATTGAAGTCCAAAGGATAGGCTGGGACAAAAAAGCGGTGGGCTTCTCTCACCCCATCATTTTCCGCACGCATGATGGCGCTGCAGGCGTGATGGAAATTCTCGGCTCTAGCCAGAATCCTCCCGGCATAAAGATTCGCTAGAGGCTGGTGCGTGATGAAGTTGCGGAGACGGAAAAGTCTGCCACCCTCACTATCGAGACCGATTTAAAGTTCCTCGAAGTGCCCGCCGGATTGCAGCTCGACTTGAACAAATTCGATCTCCAAACCCTGATGAAGCAGCCCGATGTGAAGCTCCTCTCCGCGCCGCGCGTCATCGTCAGTAGCGTTCGGGAATGTGAAGTCGAGGTTGGAGGGGTAAACAAAGCGCCAAATGACTTTGTGCCCACGCCCACAGGCGTCACCGCACGACTGCGCCCTACCCTCGATGGCGAGACTGTCCACTACTTCGCAAAGCTTTCTGTCCGCACTCGAGAGTTCACCGGCGAAGAGGCTGCGCGCACGGACATTCAGGAATTCACCCAAAGCGGCGATGCGAAGCTGGATAAGCCCTTCGTCTTCGATGTGGGCACGGGAGAAAACGGTAAACGCCTGCTGGGCTGGCTTGTATTTCATAAATGGAAAAACGCGTCGCCAAATACCACGACACTCTAAAAATAAATCCTGACCCAGATCAGCTGATTTTTCGCCGAATCCCTCACTCCACCAAAGGATTAAACACGATGTGGTATTTCTTGATGCGGCACGCGCCCGAAAAGAACTTTGCAGTTATCGTCGCCACGAATACCGTTCGATACGGCCATGCAATTCGGCAGTCTTAATGGTGTTTTTAGGCAAACCCATCAACATTCCGATTCGGTACAAGCGATGAAAAATTACTCTTTTAAATCTGTAATTACAGTCCTCACCTGCACTCTCATCGTTTCCTTGTTCGAAGGCCAAGATGTCCTTGCCCAGCAAACAGAAAAAACCGGGATGCCCTCGATCATCCAGCTTGGATTCGGCCCTTTCGGCTCATACTTGCCTGGAGATGGTCAGGACTATTGCTACCCCACCGCAGCCACTATGCTCTTTTTCTGGCTTCAGACTAACGGGTATTCCCAGCTCACTCAGGCTTATTCGGAAAGCGCCGCCCTCAATCTTGACAGTGTATTTGGCGGACTGATGCAAACTAGTGCGACCGGCGGCACCAGCAATTCAGATTATATCAATGGTCTGGACACTTATCTCCAGGCGGAGGGGGTCTCGACCTCGAATTTCAGTTGGAATAGCTCCGACAACCCTAGCCTTGAGTGGTTTGCCTCTAATAACGGTCCAACCACCGTCACCTTGGCGGGCCTAAGCTGGTACCAACAGAACGCACCGAATTCGGATTTCTATATTCAAAACGGCGGTCACGGAACGGCACTTGTCTATGCGGACACCAATGCTTCCACTATCACCGTTAACAATCCCTATCCCTCCACGTTTCTCAATGTACCCAATACATCAGCCCAAAACCCGATGACGGTCGATATTGAGCAGGTGCCGACCAACTGGGTCCTCCAATATGATCATACTACTCCCTACATCCAGGTTACGACGCCGATTCTCGGGCCTAATCCACCAAATACCGGAAGTCCCGGTAATCTCGGGGTCTATGACACGGCCCTCGCCCTAACATTGAGTACAAACGCCCAACCGACAAACCCCTCCTATTCAATTGCAACTTGGTCGATCAACAGCATCAAGACCCTAAACACAGGCGGAGGCAATCTTCCAGTGATTGCTCCGCTATCGGACGGCGTATCATCATCCGGCGGTTTGGACAAGGAGGGTAGCGGTACGCTAATCTTAGAAAATTCAAATACGCTGACCGGATTCAACGAGATCAATGGCGGGACTGTATCAAGCACGGAAAACAGTTCTCAATGTCCGTCCCCTTTCGGCTTTGGCAGCATGATTATCAGTGGTCATGGTTTTCTTGAGTTTGCTCCCAATGACAATTCCCCCGGTGCCATGAGTTTCACTCTCTCTTCAGGCACCCAGCAATACCTGCAAGTAGACGGGGGTGCAGGGATGCTAATCTTTGATCGTGGCAGCAACCCATCGCTCAACGTTACAATCGGGGGCTTTTCCTCGGGCAGCGACCAGAATATCCGGCTTACCAACTACGGAACCCTAGTCTTCTCGGTCCCCACCTCACTTTCCGAACTCGGGTCGCAGGTGCAGGTATTTGTTAATGGAGGTACCAACAACGCCCCCCCGGTCACTAACGGTATGGTCACTCCCGCAATCGTTGCCCTTCAGAGTAGCACTTCGGATCCCGCCGCATTCCTAACCTACGGGGCTTCGAACGGTTTCTCCTTAGCCGGGACAATCTCCGGGGATATAAATTCCGCTGATTCCACGACGATTTATTCTGCCACCAATAACCAAACCATCACCAGTGCGGCTAACTTGCAGGCAATCATAGTGAACAACGTAAGTGTCGGCGGGGGAAGCCTTGCCGTCGGCCCTCAGACATCGGGCAACGCGGGCGTCATCTTCAACGGCGGAACCATCTCTTCGCCCCTCCAATACGGGAGCGCCAATGCTTATGTCTACTCGAGCGCAGCCGGAGGCATTTTATCAGGGGCCATTTCGGGCTCGGGCTCCTTCACGACTTTCGGGCCCGGCACTCTGACCCTTGAAAGCGACAGTTCGGCCACCCATTCTGGAAACATCTTCGTCAATTCCGGGACCCTTCTCATTGCAAGCAATGCCGTTACGGGAAGTGGCTCCCTTACCTTACAGAATGACGCAACCCTTCAGGTCGGGGGGATCGTGACGGGCGCGGTCTCAGTCTCAAATTCAGCGACGGTCACCTTGCAGGGAGGGACACTGGCAGGCGGCATCACTGTGCTGTCAAACGGTACCCTTCAGGGGAGCGGGACTATTTCCGGTACGGCCACCATCCTCGGGGTCGTGCAACCCTCAGGTCGCTCGGCTCCCGGAAACCTGACCTTCAACGGATCCTCATCATTTGTAGATTCTCAGTTTTTCTGGACACTCAACTCCCTGACCACGAACCCTACCGAGGCCGGAATCTCTTGGAATACCCTCACCTTCAACGGCCCGACAACCTTTGCTGAAGACAACGTGACATTCTACCTCGATATCCCTCCCTCTCAGGATCCCAATGGAACCAATTCCTTCTGGGATAGCAATGAATCATGGGTGTTTGCAACGGGCACAAACGGGGCGTTCAGCTCCGGAAACTCAGTCAGCGTGGAAAACTGGAGCTGGGATTCAGGTTGGTTTGATGTGAAGAGGACCAACAGCGACTCGGAATTGGTTTTGAACTTCTACGCGACACCTGAGCCCTCGATCTGCGCCCTGCTAGCCCTCTCGGGGGTTGCTATAGCGATCGCCGCCCGCAGGAAGGTCTCCTAATATTTTCCCGACTTTCAAAAAGACCCATCCTCATAAATAGGATGGGTCTTTTTGAATATACCCTCAGCATATTTCCCTCCAGCACGGTACTTGATAAGCAGGGTGGTTGATGGGAATTAAAAGAAATGGAAATCAGGCTCAATCAAGGGATTCACCTGCCTGACTGCGACCTCTGGCTGGATTCTAAAAGAAAGGTGCCTCTAGGAATTGTCACCCATGCCCACAGCGATCATGCCGTGTGGCATCATGAGACAATAGCTACGCCAGAGACGATTGCCTTGATGAGGGCTCGTAGAAAACCGCCTGCTGGGGCGATCATCCATGAACTTCCTTACTGGAAACCATTTCAAGCACCCCGTGCCACAATCACCCTCCTTCCGGCCGGTCATATCCTCGGTTCAGCCCAGGTGCTCTTGGAGTCAAAGGCGGGGAGTCTGCTCTATACGGGGGATTTCAAAAGAAGGGAGAGCTTGACCTGCGAGCAGGCCGTGACTGTAAACGCCCAGACACTTGTCATGGAATGCACCTTCGGTCGCTCCTGTTATGCTTTTCCTCCTGTGGAACAAGTACACCGCCAGATCATTGAGTTCTGTGGCAGGGTTCTTGAAAGTGGACAAACGCCTGTATTACTAGCCTATTCACTCGGGAAATCTCAGGAACTCATGGCACTTCTCTCACTTGTTGGGATGAGTCCCGTTGTCCATGAATCCATTGCCTCTATGAGCGCCATCTATGAATCAGTCGGTGTCAATCTTGGCTCTTATTCGGCATGGGACGGAGTCAATCATGAAGGCAATGTGATGATTCTGCCACCCTCTGCACGCAAGCGGACTCAAGATCTTGAGAGGCTACGCACGGCCATCGTCAGCGGCTGGGCACTGAATTCGAGTGCGCTTTACCGCTATGATTGTGATGAGGCATTTGCCTGGTCTGATCATGCCGATCACGGCGAACTCATTGAACATGTGGAGGAAGTGGGTGCCAAGCGTGTCTTTACAGTACATGGATTTACCGAGGAATTTGCCAACGACTTGAGGTATCTGGGAATTGATGCTCTCTGCCTTGGTGGAGAGAACCAACTCGAGCTTCTCTTTAAATAAGAACGAGAGACAATCACTTCTCTTTTTTTGTTACTCCGCAGCCGCTCTGCAATTCAAGTGCCCTTGCAGGCGGAAGGGAAAAACCTTCAAAAATCCCTTAAAGGCGATTTGCTCGCGAAGCTGCCTGCGCGACTCCCTTCTCACCACATCCATAGCCCGTCGGCGGGTGACTTGGTAAAGCCACGCGGGGAGAATTGTATCCGGGCGCAATTTCTCCGCATTACGTGCAAGCTCGATAAAAACAGACTAAACCACCTCCTGGGCCAGTTCTGGTAACTTCACTTGGCGCAATGCAGCCGAATAAACCAGATTCAGATGTAGATTGACCACCGCCGTAAAGGATTCTTGAGAACCTTCACGAGCGTAACGATGGACCATTTGCAGGTTACTCGCTGACATTTCATAAGGTTATCGTCGCGGATCAGACAAACCGGACAGAAAAAGAAGAGGAGGAGCGCACTTTCTTGTTTTGCATACCCTGTAGCAGCCTTCCCAGTTATCAGCGGTGACTTTCCAATCGACTCAGACGCAATGAAAACTCTACGAATTAAGTAACCCCTCTAGACCTCACCGTGAAATGACCCCCCAAGGCAGCAACAGTAAACTACTTCCCCTAGTTCTTCTCATGGCGGGGTGTGTGACAGCAGGAATTGCACTTGGAATAACCCTAAAGACCTCATTCCCCTCCGTCTTTGGAGGAGGAGCGGTAGTGGGAACAGGGCAGAACCCTTCGGGAAAATCAGACAGCAACACAGGCTTTGCTGATTCAGGAAGCAACGAAGCCAATACTGGGAAAATCGGGGGTGTTGGGAGGGCCAAGGATTTTTCCTCACGGCTCCAAGCGATCATGGAGCATACTGGGGTGAAGAGGTGGAAGATGCTCTCGGATTTCATCGAAAATCTTGATCCTTTTCAGATGTCTGCTGCACTTGCCGCAGCAGAAGCAATTCATGGAATCGATAAACCGTGGCTACTAGGACAGTTGTTCAGCCACTGGGGGGACAAAGATCCAAAAGGTGCTCTAGCCTATGCTCAGTCCTTAACAAAAGCGGGAGATCGGAATTGGGCGGTCGCCTCGGTACTTGTTGGATGGGTTCAGAGTGATCCAACCGATGCCTTGGCTTGGATGCAGCAACTTCCAGCCGGAACGATGAAGACGGTTGCCATGCAACAGTTGGTGATGCAGATGGCTCAGACCGATCCTAAGACGGCGGTCCAGCTAGCCAGCTCCCTACCAGTGAACAACCGCAACATGCTTCTCATCAATTCCTTGCAGAGTTGGGCCAGTCAGGATCCTGGCGGTGCCATGAATTACCTCCAGCAGATGCCCAATAGTGGCGTGAAAAATTCATTGATCGAGTCTGTGATTGCTACGGTGGCAAATCAGGATCCAATTCAAGCCATTACCTTGATTGGTCAGATGACTGCGGGTTCCAGGCAAGATCTGGCCCTTCAGCAAGTAGCCAGTATTTGGGGGAACAACGATTCCCAGGCGGCCCTAACCTGGGCAAACCAGCAGACCGACGAGCATATTAAGGGAGCCATTTTGGGGGGCATTGTGAATGGCATGGCCCAAGGGGATCCACAGGGAGCTATAAGCTATGTCATGGCTCTCCCTGCTGGAGATGCCAGAGACAATACACTGAACAGTGTTATGGGTACTTGGGCCAACAATGATCCGCAGGGAGCCATAGCTTGGGCCGAACAGCAGACTGACCCACATATTACTGAATCGATCTGGCAACAACTCATCAGTAGAATCAGCCAAAATGATCCGCAGACAGCCGAGGGTCTTGTGCAGCACCTTCCCGAGGGGCAGATACGAAATTCGTGCATTCAGAATATCGGCCTACAGTTGTTCCAGAGTGATCCGTCCAGTGCTATGCAATTTATTTCCACCATCAGTGACGAGAATTTGAGGAACGGAGTTCAGCAAAGCCTCGCCAGCGACTGGATGAGAAATGATCCCACAGCCGCCACCCAATGGGTCAATAGTTCCAGCCTCCCTGATCAGATCAAAAAGAACATCCTTCAGAAATGGAAGTGGTCTTCCGGCTCAGATTAAACAGGGTATCCTCCAGCAGAAGTAATCGGTTCTAGCAAAGCAGAGATAGCTTCGCTCTGGGTTCGCTCCAGTGAGTTTTAGGGGGATGGCAATATCTGAAGTGACAATGAATAATCTGTGTAACCAACAGACCGCCAAAAAGAGACACCGCTCTGGTTGGCAACCAACACTTCCACCGTCAATATTTTGTCTTTTGGCCAAACTTCTGATCGCAAAATTTCAACGGAACGCCGACCGAGTCCCTGACGTCTACGATGACGGGTGACAAAAAGCTGTCTCAAATAAATTGAATCTAACTGCTCACGGTAAAGACAATAAGCCACGACATCTCCCTCGTCCTCAAAAATCACCGCTTGATACTCGCCAGAAAGCCAGTCACGCATCCGCTGCTCAAGCTCTTGAACTGTCATCAGATTCCGATGTCCCTCGTCACGAATTAACTGGTGATTCAGTTCTGCCAGTAAGGGGCAATCGTTTAGCTTTGCGGATCGGTATGTCATTAAGGTGAAGTGCGTCTAAGCTAGAGAAGGAGATTCGAGCGACTAGGCAACATTGTCATAATACATCCAATGCCATGGCTCGTAAATGACCCCGAATTGATTGTCTTTTGGATATGTCATCTGGAATCCGAAATCCTTTCCCCTCTGTCTCAACCAAAGAAATGCTGAGGTGAGCTCAAACTCTTCTGTAACTGGAGGACATTCAGGTGTGCTTATATCTAACGCGCGGCCTGTGTGATGCTCGCTGTAACCAGGAGGTGCGCTCACGCAAATAATCTCATCAACAGATAATCCAGCCGCAAGTTTCCGCTCAATTAGCTTACGTTGATAGTCAAAACTACGAAACCCGGATACAGCCTCTAATAGGACTCCGTCAGCCCCGGCATTCTCTCTCATTTTCTGCCACTGATATGCTGTGCGCCTTTCTAGGTACTGCTCACGTCCAAACATATCCACACCAATCGATATAGGGTTCTCGCACTCCGAATAGATGGGACGATTCTTGCGCGTTATTAATACTATTGGGATTCCCAAATCAGATAAGGTTTTTATGACTTGTTTCTCGAATGCAAATTCAATGTCCATGAGATCAGGGTCGGCGTATTAAAAATAGATTAGCCACCGCCGACTCATAGCGTGGATTGCAACCGCTGAGGTAACGGCGGTTGGCTCCGGCGNNAAATCTCGACCTGCACATCCAAAGCCAAATTTTCCACAACGAAATTTCTGTTTACAGGAATAAACGAATGTGCGTTTATATATGTAAATGAATATGATTCCGCATTTCACCGAGGCCGAATGGGAGGTGATGAAATCCATCTGGCGCCGTGCTCCCGAACCCTCCATCGCCACCGACATTGCCGCTGAACTTGTCGGGGTTACAGGATGGAGCGAATCCACCGTCAAGACCCTTATCAACCGCCTCCTGAACAAGGGGGCCTTGCGTTTCCAAAAACAGAGCAAACTTTATCTATACTATCCTGCAGTCACAGAAAGGGAGTGCCGGGCAGTGGAGGCCGATTCCTTCCTCAATCGCGTCTTTGACGGTTCGCTCTCCCCTCTGCTCAACCATCTCGTGGATTCAAGGAAGTTAAGTGCTGATGAAATAGCGGAACTCGAAGGTCTCCTGGAAAAGACAAAACAAAAGGGAAAACAAAAATGACCGAGACCCTCCTCTCGCTTTCCCTGAGGGGGTCGCTTGTTTATCTCCTCATCCTTGGGATCAACCATCTCAGTGCCAAGGCAATCAAGTGTTCAGGGCGCAGGATCTGGTGGCTCATCGCTGCAGCTTCCTTCCTCATTCCCAATCCCTTTTCCCGATCATTTTTCGCAGAGTGCTGGAACTACCTTCATTCAGAAATTCCAAGTGTGAGTTTAAGGGGAGGAGAGGTCGCCTCAATGGTCTCCTGGGCTGGTAGCGCTGGCAAAGCGATGGCGAGCCCTGTCATGGCCTCACTTCACTCAGCCCCATCCATTCAGTGGTTAGCTATCCTCTGGCTTATGGGTGCTGCGATCTCACTGGGCATCGTGATCCTTCAGACACTCATTACCTCTTATCGTTGGTCCAGAGAACGCCTATCTACAAATCCAGAGATTCTCTCACTCATGGAAGACTGCAAGGTGGAGGCAGGTATTACGGCACCCATAGGCCTCGTTATCTCTAATCGCATCTCCGCTCCCGCACTTCTGGGATGGTTGCGACCCCGAATCATTTTGCCGACCACTCTGGTTGCCACATTTTCTCCAGAGCAGCTTAGGGCAATTCTGTTCCATGAGCTGGCACACTTCAAATGGCTCGATGTCCCTTCCAACTGGCTCTTCGTATTGGTGCGTGCGTTTCACTGGTTCAACCCCTTTGCATATCTCGCCTCAAGGAATTGGGCCTCTTTTAAAGAGGAGGCTGCCGATGAGGCGGCCATGAAATGGATGGGAGGCGGTGATGGTTACGGAGAAACCCTGCTGGCTGCCCTTCGGCAGAATACAGGCACTGATATTCCCTACGGAGCTCTCGCTATCGGTGAATCACTCAAAAACCTCAAACATAGGATTACCCTTATTGGCCAGTATACTCAGAAGAAGCGGCACTTCCTTATAGTTTGCTTCGCCTCCCTGGCCTTTATCGCTCTAGGGCTTGTTCTGCTGCCACTTGGACTCTTTGCGGCAGAATCACCTTCACCTCAATTCATCCGGGATGTGGGAACTTATCATCTCTCCCCGGAGGCCACTCTCACAATATTTACAAATCCGGAGGACCCATCAGGACACATTCATTACAAATATAGCTGCGTGATGGAGAAAAAAGATTGGACTGACGGTGGCGTCAACAATAATTCACAGCAAGCTTACTTCGAGCCCAATAAAACACGAGGATATGTAGGCTCTCTCATGGTATCTCTTGGAGGTCCCTACTTCTTTTATTGGGATCAACAGGCCAAGGCGCTTTGGCTAGCAAGACCTAATGAAACCACTGAGATCTTGTTATTTGAATCTACTCCCAGATTTGTTTCTCGACCGATTAGCATCTATCTAAATAAGCCACATCCGCCTTTTGAGGATGATACTGAGGGAAAAACCCCTCAACCTTTTATAGACGAAATTCGAAGAGTCTTTGGCAGTTCGTTAGATCTACCTCCGTCTAAGTTTGGAGCCTCGCCTGAGCCACAGATTATCTCAGCAGACATCATTTCGCGGCTCAAAAAGATTCAGAGCGATTACGGTGTGACGGTGGAAGTCCGCGGACGTGGGATTATTGTCGGAACAAGTGGCTTAGTATCGGCAGATGAAATGAAGCAGATTGAACAATCTCTGCACGAGGTATTTGGAAATGACTACACTAACTACACCTTATCCCACTTAATAAAATAACCATGCCTATCAATTCAACTCATCTGACACTTGGTATACCGAAATGGATCTCCACTGCTCGATTCATGTAACTCAACCCCAGACTCTAGGACACATTATAACCCCCTGATAATATGAACAAAATGTACAAGATAACGGGAATAGTAGCGGTATCGTTCATGACACTGTTAGCCAGCGCAGGATTGGCTCAGAACACCAATTACCCAAAGGCCAAAGTTAGCTTCGATGACTTCAAGAGGCTTGTTGCAGAAGTTGAGACTCAACGAGCCAGCCGCCTCATCGACCTCAATACATTCCTCAAGATGAGCAAAGAGGAAGGCGTAATCATTTTTGATTCTCGTTCAGACTTTCGCTTCGACCGCATCCACCTTAAAGGGGCAAAACACTTAGCCTTTACCGATTTTACTCAAGCCAATCTGAGAAAGCTAATTCCGGATTCAAAGACCAAGATCTTGATCTACTGCAATAACAATTTTGAGGGCAACCAGACGGATTTTGCCACCAAAGCCCTCTTCCGACCGCCTCCAAATTCAGACGGATCGACGGCATCTCAATTCGCCGTCCAAGCTAAGCCGATCACGCTGGCATTGAACATACCCACCTATATCAATTTGTATGGATACGGCTATGGCAACGTTTATGAACTGGATGAACTTGTGAATGTCAAGGATCCAAGGATCACTTTTGAAGGGAGCGTTGTAACTCAGACTCCACCACCTCCCGCGATCACCATCCGCTGATTCCCCCTATATCCATCTAATATGAAATCCGACTGGAAAAGCAGACTAGCAGTTCCGTGGCTTCTTTACTGCCTTCTAGTATTGCCAGCTAATCAAACGGCAAAGGGAGTCGTATCCTCCTCGACTCCAAATGAGACCATGGACAAAGGAGCCCCTAAAGTATACCCAACGGAAAAGAAGGTGGAGCTTGGAGTCTGGGATGACGCCTATCTATGCAAAGATCGAGACATCATCTTTCTTCGGAAAGGAGACGCCTTGTTTTCCCTACCTGGATCAGGTCATCCCACACCTACTAAAATTCTTTCAGAATCAGCACTTGTAAATAGTCACATCCAGACAAGTGCAGGGGCATCAAATTCGATTTGGCTATTTATGCACTCGGATGTAACCGCACCCTTTGCAATTAATACTCAGAGTGGACTGATCGTCCCATTCTCCATTCCAGGTCTGCAATTGCCGGGAAGCCATACACCTGAAATCCAATCTTATGTGATTTCGCCGAGTGGCTATTGGGCATTACTCATGGTCGCAGGGGGCGATAAAGCGACTTGGCCACGCGATGGTAACCGCCCGATTTACTTCTGGCTCAATTTAAAATCCGCTAAAGTCATTCAACTCCCCATTGGCTGGGATTTGATCAGCTTCTCCTCTGATCAGAAATTCGCTCTCGGGAATGATAGGACCTCCCTTGATCTCAAAACGGGGACGCTCATTCCCAACTATCCGATGCTGGATAAGAAGTACTTTATCCCCTTTCGTTGGAATGACACACAGACAGTTAAACCTCTTGTGCTATGGGACTCCCCGAGGCCAATCGACGGCTATTTTGCTGGATTATCTGTAAACGGTTCGGCCTTCCCGATGCCCAATGATTTTCCCGCACAGCAACATTTGTTTATTGCAAAAGAACGGGATGGCTTTGCTGGATTTCAACTTATACATCTTGGAGTAACCCCAGCAGAAACTATTCAATTTTGGATTCTCCACCTTCAAAAAGATCAAAAGCCTGAACTTGTGGGGACAGGCGTGAAAGACCTTGCGATGCTGAATGGCGGAAACTGTATATTCACGAAAGAAGCGGATGGCTCCCCCCAATACCCAGAAGCATTCTATCGAGATTACAGTACCAAGGCAGAACGAAACCTCCTAGATGGAGTCACACGTGTTCCTCCTTTGGATGAGGCGTTCAGAGGAAAGTCCTACATTGTCGACAAGATGACAATAAGCCTCATCGACGGTTTTGGTGGTATCGGGGAATCTCCACTAATACTTTGCGTTTTTGAGCATAACCGTTCCGATGTACGTCAGGAGGTATTCATTGGAGATGAGCATCAACTGCATCCAGTAAGATGGCGGCGTGCCATGCTGGTAAACTCTTCAGGAAAGCGATATCTCACTAATCTTTTCAATAACGGAAACCTGCCTGACTTCGTTTGGGTCAACAATACAGGGCGCATTTTTATGGGAAACTATCTCTACTCAACTAGCGATCGGAAAGTTCAGCTCTCAGAAGCTGTTATTGACCTTTCAAAATCAGAAGGAAAGTGAAGTAATAATTAGTTCCAGGGTGCCAACCGGAGATGGCCGATCTTAGTGTAGAAAAATCCTAAATTCTGATTGGGGATGAGAACATGTAGAAATTCAAAATTGGCCTATTTGGTGGCGCAAGCCGCTGCTCTACCTCTCTCGCAGGTGAGATCACTGACGCGGTGAAGAATACCTCAAGCTTGAAGCTGATAGAACCTGATTAAAATTCAGCCATTCCCGCTCGATTACATGTTTTGGAACCATGGTTACTGGCTCTACAGAATTAGGAAACGGTGAGCCTTTAAGTTCATCCCGTTCAACAAGGAACCATTCCGCTGAGCCATGAGCTACTACTTTATATGCACTCAGATCCTGTCCAAGTGGTGGCGGAAAAGTGAGTCTATAGTAACTTCCTATTTTGGGAAATGTTCCATCATCGGCAAAAGCCGAAATGGTAAAAAGGGCTATAGCTAGTAGAATACTTGGGGTGGTCTTCATCTGGTCGATTTGCTTGGTGGCTGGGCTAATTACCGGCGTAGCCATTTAATACACCGCTTCTAATATCGATAACCGCATTTCCTCTACCAACCCCGACAAAAAGTTGGCCTTTGGAAACTTCCAAACCATGAATCTTCCACTCACCCATAGTTCCTGTGTCGGGTGGCAATCCAGCAATAACATTTGTAGTCCAAATCGCATTGTTGGATTTGTCACATAACGTGACTACCTCTTTACGTGAATCTACGACAGCATACGTCCCAGTGTTTGTGTCGACGATCGTCCGATAAAAGTTATCACCGGTGCTTTTTGTGTCAGTCGAACAAGCAATTGGCTTCTGAACTGGAATCTGAACCTTGGGTAAATTCAGGGTTCCTTGCCAAATGTGATACTTGATACCGTTGAGGCCACTCGGAAGTTCTTTCGGTGGAGTGAACGAGGCGGACAAGTAAAATTCATTGGTCGCATCTGGAGGGATTAGCCAGCACCCTCCGACAACAAATATTTCAAAACCGTCAGGTTGAGAAGGAGGCCCCATATTCTCCCAATCGGCCCTTAATCGTATGGTCGAATCGCAAGGCAGTGTAATCAAATAGGGAGAAGGCACAGGCCCTGCTATACTGACTGGATACATTGGAATGGGCTGGTTGAGTCCATCCCTCATCTCAAAGTGCAAAACATCACCGCGCTCTCTGTCGTAATAGATTTCGATCGGGTTGTCCCACCAGCCAGGACCCTTAAAGACATGCTGTAATTCCAAATAGATTCTGGCGTGATTCGGGGCATTGTGCTCGTCGTATACCAGCAAACGCCCGCGAAGCGTGTATCCTTGATCGTCTTGGACTGGCTTTGACCAATCACCTGATGCAAGAAGGTTGGTATCTGTCTGCCCAAAACAAGATCCAAGTGATGCCACAAATAAAAGTGCTGTAGATGCCAGAAGAAGCAAAATAACCTGTGGTGTTTTCATAAAGTGTGACTCCGGCGACTTCTTAGGCAGCTGGATCTTCATACCTGATGATTGCACCGCTACTCTGACGAATCCGAATCAAGATAGGTAGTGCTGGCATAGTTTTCGGTCCAGAGAACTGCACAGTCCAAACACCATCTTTTAAAGTGGCATTATGAATTATTGTGCGTTCGAGTTCGTCGCTTGGAGCAAGTGTCACACTCAGGAGAGACCTCCCAATATCCTCTGCGGCTTTGGAATCAGTAACATAACCCGAGTTTGGTTTGTACTGGGCTGCTTTGGGAAGATTCTGCGCTGAGGAAGAGGAAGGAGCCAGAGTCAGGACGCCGATGGCAAGTAGAATGCTGAGGGAGTTTTTCATAGATTGGTTTCTTGTGGTTGAGTGTTCGTAGATAAAGACGGTGTTTGAGCAGAATGGTCTCAAGGTCATCTGCGGGGTCTTGCATCTATGAATGGCATGGAAACTTTGGCGATACTGTCTGTCGGTAGTGCCTCTTTTAAGTCGGAAGGTCTAAAATCAATATCAATCTTGATGAGGCTACAGGCTTTATATTCAAACTTTGCGTGCTGCTTGAACGACTTGTCATTCGGATCGGAAAGCGGACCGCTGTCTTCATCAAACAAGCTCAACTTGTAAAGCTCTGCACGTGTCATTCCTGGCTTAACCTTCTGGCAATCACCAAAAATCGCGACAATCCGAGCCGTGAAGTCTCGGTCGCTAGCTGTGTCGGCGTGGATTGGCACGACGGCCAACCTAACGAAGACGATAACGAATAAAATGTAGTTAAGATTTTTCATAGGGCGGAAGGTTTCATCGATAAAGACGACGTCAGAGCAGAAATCCTTTGAAAAAAGATCTCATAGCTCAGTAAAACTGCCGTATATCCCGCCATGCTCAACCGATCCCTCATCATTGTCCGCTTCAAGCAGCCATTCCTCGATTGGGCTGTGAGTCTAGATGATTCAGGCCTTGTTCCAGAACTGGGAGATGAAACGGCCTATCTCGTTCCTGAATTCGATGATGAAAAGGAGGCGGAGAGGATTCTCAAACGGGTCTATGAAGAGGTTTTCGAGAGGGAGCTTTCCTCCTGGGATACTCAAGAGTCCCGCTGGCCGAAGCCTCGTACCCTAGCCTTGTTCCGTGAGTGGTTCGACATTCAGCTTCACTCCATGGTGGAGGATCTTGGTGACGATGCGATGGAGGATGACGAGGAGTAAACCTACCTAGTAGGCCTGCATGGGAGCCAATACCAACACGAGGGACTCAGTCGCGGCCTATTGCCGCTTCCAAGACGAAAAGATCTACCCAGCTTCGACCTTAAATGGGTGTGGGGAGTCTGCCGTGACGCGCCCCAACCCCTCTAGTGGAGCAATCTAGGCTCCGGAAGGTTCGATCAGTTTCAAGCTGGAAAAGTAATCCCTGTAATATCCGCGGTCCCTTGCCAGAAGTCTTCCGCAACTGANNAGATAATCTCGGTACATTTCTCCCGCCCGGATGGCGCATTCTCTCGTGGTCGGGATAAAGACGATTCCCCAATCGGACAAAAAGACGGGGACCTCTCCTGGGGCGAATGCCGGTGTAATCTCGGCAACGACGCACTCGCCGACGATCAGCGGGCCGAGTGAAAA
>PLEU01000146.1:322-12699 GCA_003136515.1 Spartobacteria bacterium | reverse complement strand
CCGGCAAGCTGGCCGATTGCTCCGAGCGTGATCCAGCCCTGACGGAACTGTACATTGTCGAGGGTGACAGTGCCGGTGGCAGTGCCAAGCAGGGACGTGACCGCCGCTTTCAAGCGATCCTTCCAATACGTGGCAAGCTTATCAATGTGCAGAAGGCCCGACTCGACAAGGTGCTCCAGAATACAGAGATCCAGACCATGATCACTGCTATTGGCACGGGGATCGGCGATGGCGATCAGGAAGGAGCTTTCAACATCGAGAAACTCCGTTATGGCCGCATCATCATCATGACCGATGCAGATGTGGATGGCTCTCATATCCGCACCCTGCTCCTCACCTTCTTCTACAACCAGATGCCTCAGTTGATACGCCGAGGCCATATCTTCATCGCCCAGCCACCGCTGTACCAGATCAAGCGCAAGAAGCGCGAAGAGTATGTTGATGACGATGTTCAGCTCAACCGTATCCTCATCTCCCTCGGCGCCGAGGAACTCAAGCTCATCAACTTCTCCGACAAAAAAGAGATACCCGCCACCCAACTCAAGGAGATCCTGGAACTTCTGGACCGTCTCGAAAAATCGAGCGAAGCCATCCGTCGCCTCGGAGGAGACTTCGAGCCTTATCTCACGGCGCGCACCGCCGAGGGCAACCTTCCCATCTACCTTGTCGTCATACGCACGGGCAACGACGAGAGCGTGGAGTATTTCCACAATGAAGCCGAACTTCGCGATTTCACGGCCGCAAACATCGATCTAAACCTTTTTGAATCTGACAGCAGCGATACCGAATCCGTCGAAAATGGGAGTGGCGAGAAAGTTGCCAAGCCTGTCAGAAATGCCCGTCGGCGCCGCGCCCGCCTGGTTGAAATCCATCAGTCCAAGAGCATCGAAAAACTCATCGCCGAACTTGCTAAAAAGGGACTAAAAATCGATCACTATGCTGACAGCAAAGCCCCGCTGTTCCAATTGGTCGATGGTGACACGACTCACGACATCTTCGCCATTCCCCGCATCCTAGAGATCGTGAAGGAAGTTGGACGTCGAGGTGTTCAGATCAAGCGATTCAAGGGGCTCGGTGAAATGAACGCCAAGGAACTCTACGAGACCGCAATGAATCCCGAGCGGCGGCGATTCCTTAAGGTGGAACTCAACGATGACAACTCTCTGGAGGCCGGACGCATGTTCGATATCCTCATGGGAGACATTGTGGAGCCCCGCCGTATTTTCATCGAGGACAATGCTCTCAACGTCCGGAATCTGGATGTCTGAAATTGGAAACTAAGCTGAGGGGGGACTAAAGGATTACTTATGCGATTCGTAGCCAGAGAATGATAAAGAGCACGGAATCCGGATTCCCTGCTCCAAGTTACAAATTCCCGCGGGTCCGGGATTAGAGCCTTACCGGTTCGATGCCATGTGATTGATACGGACAAGGTTGATCGCAATCACATCCCCAAGCTCGCTTCTTCATTCACAGAAACTTCCTCAATGCGCCCTGGGGAGACCTTTAAAGGGCCTCTAAGAAACAAGGCTCAGCCAATGGGGATTGGTCTCGGCGTGACGGGCGATCTCTTCGAAAATCGCGGTCAGAGGGGTAACTGGCTTCCAGTTCCATGATTTCCCAGCTTCGCTCGAATCGAGTACCAGCCAAGGAATATCAAAGGGACGAGGCGTCGTTTGAGAAGTGACTTGATGATTGCCAAATCTCGCGGCGCACCAATCACTCATTTGGGCTAGCGACATCGAATTCCCTCTACCACCACTAATATTCATAATCGGAAAAACCTTTCGCAATGGATCATTCATCTGATCGATCAGGAGTGAAACAATGTCTCTAGGGTGAAGGAAATCGCGCACCTGGCAGCCCGTTCCATCAAATCCTATGTATTCCAAGGAACGACGGGCGGCCCAGGAATGAATCCAATAACTAAATACCCCTTGGTCGAATTTCCCGAATTGTCCCGCACCAGCAAGTACGCCGCAGCGGTTGATCCAAACCGGAAAGTCGAAGGTCATGGCATATTCCAGCGCAATCAATTCTGAACAGCGTTTGGAACTGCCGTAGAGGGAGACGGGAGGCTCTGTAGAGAACTGCTCGGTAATTCCCTCCATGGATAGGTTCGCGACTCCATGATCCGGAGCTGGTCGAAAGGCACGATCTTGTATCTCTAGCTTCAAGGCAGCGAGAGGGAAAATGGAATAGACGCGGCTCGTGCTCAGGAGGATGAATCCGCAACGATGCCTGCGACAGTATTCCAGGAGATGAATCGTGCCGCCAAGGTTGTGATCGAAGAGCTCACTGGCACTTATGCTCCCATCCACTCCCGCCAGAACACTGGGATTGGCAGCGCAATCAATAAGCCAGTCGGAAGCGGGTAGGGCGGCAAGGTCAGACTCGTTCCGAATGTCACCGACGTGGACGCTTATGCCGAGTGACCGCAAGGAATTGAGATTCATCTGACTCCCTTTCCGGATTAGGTTGTCGATTCCTGTGATCCTTAATCCGGGGAGTCGTTCCAAAAGACCTCGAGCGATTGAGGAACCTGCAAAGCCGCAAATTCCGGTAATGAGAATGTGCATGGGTACGTATTAGTGAGCCTTCGTTTGTTGCGGGATTAATACTGGCAGGGGATCAAACCTTCAGCCGAAGCTGCCATGCCTCGACGATCTGGCCCATGGTATCCGGGAGCGTCTGGGTGATGTTCCAACTGGGATAGTGCTCCTTCATCTTGCGAAGATCGCTGTAGTAGCAGATATGATCCCCGATACGGCTCTGCTCAACGTAGGTATAGAGTTGCTTCCTGCCAGTGAAACCCTCCGCCATCTGAAAGGCTTCCAGAATGGAGCAGGAGTTATCCTTGCCACCACCCAGATTGTAAACCTCCGCCACCCGCGGCGCAGCGATGAAGGACGCCATGAAACGGGCCACGTCCAAGGAGTGAATATTGTCGCGTACCTGCTTCCCCTTGTACCCAAAGATGCGGTATTCGCGATTCTCAAGATTGCATTTCACAAGGTAGCTGAGAAAACCATGCAGTTCGACTCCCGAGTGGTTTGGCCCAGTTAGACATCCGCCGCGGAGCGAGCAAGTGGGCATCCCAAAATAGCGTCCATATTCCTGAACCATGATATCGGCGGCAACCTTGGAGGCCCCGAAAAGGGAATGCTTGCTCTGATCAATTGGGAACTTCTCGGCAATACCGTGCTCATACGCCGGATCGTCAAACTCCCACCGCATTTGAAGTTCGCGGAGTGCAATGCTGTTAGGACGATCGCCATAAACTTTATTCGTCGACATATGGACGAATGGAGCTTCCGGAGAGAACTGACGCGCAGCTTCCAGAATATTCAGAGTTCCAACTGCATTGGTGTCGAAATCATCAAAAGGAATCGCGGCAGCACGGTCATGACTAGGCTGGGCCGCCGCATGAACGATTGCATCAGGGCGAAGCTCCCCAACAAGCCGGAGCACTCCCGCACGATCCCGAATATCGAGTTCATGGTGTGTATAGCCGGGAAGTTCGGAAACAAGCCTCTGCTGATTCCATCTTGTGTCTCCTTGGGGGCCGAAAAATTCTGCGCGCTGGTTGTTATCCACGCCATGAATCGCATAACCTAGTTCCCTCCCGAAGTAGTGGCAGACCTCGGACCCAATCAGCCCTGAAGAACCGGTGATCAGGAGTTTCTTTGCCATGGCTGATCAGGCTCTTTTTTACCAGTCGACTCAACTCATTTTACACGTGTTTTCCAATGGCGAAGAGACGGAAACCGATCTGCTTGAGCTTGGCGTGAGGAAGAATGTTGCGTCCATCGAAGAGGAATGCCGGCTTGAGCATGCCGTCATAAATTTTCTGATAATCGAGATCCTTGAATTCATCCCACTCGGTCAATACGGCGACTCCATGAGCTTCCTTGCAAGCTTCCAGCGCACTCTTGGAAATGACAAGGTTCGGGTTTTCCTGGGATCCCAGCACATCAGAACGAATCTGTGATTCAGGGACCTGGGGGTCATAGACCACCACGCGAGCACCCTCTGCAAGCAAGTCGCGACAAACGGCAATTGCGGCTGTCTCTCGTGTGTCATTCGTGTCTTTCTTGAAGGCAAACCCAAGGATGGCAATGTGCTTGCCGCTTACCGTGTTGAAAAGATCACGCACGATGCGACCCGAAAACCGGGATTTCTGCCAGTCATTTATCTTAACGACGCTTTCCCAATAGGAGGCAACCTCAGGCAGGCCGAAATGCTGACAGAGATAGGAGAGGTTCAGGATGTCCTTCTGGAAGCAGGATCCTCCGAACCCCACGGAAGCCTTGAGGAACTTAGGGCCGATCCGGGAGTCCAGTCCAATGGCCCGTCCGACTTCATCGACATCGGCACCGGTTACCTCACAAAGTGCTGATATTGAGTTGATCGAGGAGATGCGCTGTGCCAGAAAAGCATTGGCAACCAGCTTTGAAAGTTCGGAAGACCAGAGATTGGTGGTGAGGATTTTCTCTCGGGGTACCCAGCGGGCATAGATCGAAACAACTTTTTCAATGGCCTCCAATCCCTCTGGAGTCTGTTCTCCTCCGATGAGCACACGATCGGGGTCTTCGAGATCTTCGACGGCTGTTCCCTCGGCAAGAAATTCCGGATTTGAGAGCACCTGAAAAGTCCCACCCTTCGAATTGGAGCGAAGTATGGTCAGCATCGCCGATGCAGTGCGAACAGGGATTGANNGTCCCTCGGCAACCTCCGCAATCATGCGCGCGGCAGCCTCGATGTATTTGAGGTCTGCGGCGCGACCCGCTCCCACGCCGTAAGTCTTGGTTGGCGTCCCCACACTCACGAAGATGATATCGGCCTCACGGATGGCCCCCCTCACATCGGTCGAAAAGAAAAGATTCCTGCCCCTTGCCGATAGCACGACTTCTTCAAGCCCGGGTTCATAGATAGGAAGTGTATCGGAATTCCAAGCTGCGATGCGCTGGGCATTAGGATCGGTGACTGTAACGCGGATGTCGGGGCATTTTGCGGCAATCATCGCCATGGTTGGCCCGCCGACATAACCGGCGCCAAGGCAGCAGATGGAAAGAGTAGGTGTTGTCATGAAAAGGAAAGAATGGAACTGAAAGTATGAAGGCTAGAAATTACCTGCTGGCAAGTGAGGCCTTGAAATAGGCAATTGTCTTCTCGATACCCTCCTCCAAAGCCACTTTGGGCTCCCACCCGAGGGTACCTTTCGCAAGGGTGATGTCGGGTTGGCGTTGCTTCGGATCGTCAGCAGGCAACGGCTTGTGCGTGATCTTGGACTTGCCTCCGATCTTTTTGAGCACGAGTTCTGCGAGCTGAAGCATCGTGAATTCACCCGGATTGCCGAGATTCATTGGGCCGATGATTTTTTCCTGTTCCATGAATCGTAAAAAACCCTCGATCAAATCATCCACGAAACAAAATGATCGCGTCTGGGAGCCTTCGCCATAAACCGTGATGTCATGTCCCTGAAGCGCCTGCACGATGAAATTGGAAACCACNNCTCGGGCCGTAGGTGTTGAAAATACGGATCACGCGAATATCAACGTCGTGTTCACGATGATAATCGAAAAACAGGGTCTCTGCGCAGCGTTTCCCCTCATCGTAGCAGGAACGGAGACCAATGGGGTTCACATGTCCCCAGTAATCTTCAGTCTGCGGATGAACCAACGGATCTCCATAGACTTCTGAAGTGGAAGCCTGAAAGACCCGAGCCTTCACCCGTTTGGCAAGGCCAAGTGCGTTGATGGCACCGAGCACCGAGGTCTTCATCGTCTTGATGGGATTATACTGGTAATGAGGCGGTGAAGCTGGACAGGCGAGATTGTAAATGCGATCCACCTCAAACTTAAAGGGATCGATCACATCATGGCGCACCAGTTCGAATCGGGGATTGCCTATGAGGTGCTGAATATTCGCCTTCCGCCCCGTAAAAAAATTATCAAGGCAGATTATGTCATGCCCCTGTTCGATCAGACGGTCAGAGAGATGGGAACCTAGGAAGCCGGCTCCACCGGTAATCAGGATGCGCATAGAAAGGGAAGGATAGGAGGAATAAAAGAAATGCTGGAAGAGAAAAAACTCCTGAAGATGCAGGACCTAGTTAATTACAATCTAGAAATCATTTCTCCTGAGCGATCTGAATGCCTCTCCCAGAAACTCTATCACCGAAGTGGCGGAAAGGGATTCCTGTGATTTATCAGCTTGAAAAACCGCCAGTTCTGCCGCCCTTCCGCAGATCCAGGCACCCAACTCCGCAGCATTCCTCGGAGACTGACCGGAACCTATCAAGGCCGCACAGACACCAGTGAGGACGTCCCCCATGCCGCCGGTACCCATTCCTGGGTTGCCGGTGGTGTTGAAACACGGCGGTTCACCGCGCTGGGCTACAATGGTACGAGATCCCTTCAGTAACAGCGTCACCGGAAAATGCTCCACAAACTCCGTTGCCCAGTTTCGGCGTGTGCGGGCCGCCTGTGGAAAAAGCCTTGCCATTTCGCCAGGATGAGGAGTCAAGAGGCGAGGCCCGGCACTTTCTGAAAGGAGAGTGAGGTCGGTCGCCAGCGCATTCAGGGCATCGGCATCTAGCACACAGGGAAGTGGCGATTCTCGAATAATCCTTAAAATATCAGGATCATTATCACGTCCCAATCCCGGTCCCAACGCCAGCACATCAAGTCGATGCTCAAGGACTTCGGCATATGCATTCACGGGATAAACCATCACTTCCGGTATACAGAGATCGGCTAGCAAATTGTAGTTATCAGGCAGGGAATAAAGCGTTACAAGGCCTCCGCCTGCGTGGACCGCGGCCGAGGAAGCGAGTTGTGCAGCTCCGAGAGTGCGACGAGCCCCGGAGATAATACCGATCCGTCCAAAATCCCCCTTGAAGCTATCAAAATTCCGGATTGGCAGAAGTGGCCTCAGTTGATCCGCAGTTGCCACAACTGCTGTGTCACCCTCGTCAGTGGAGAGATCGGGATGTGTGACAACAGCAAGTCTCCCTACTGCAGCAATGGCCTGATCAGATACAAGGCCCGCTTTGACAGCCCCGATCGTGATGGTCAGATCAGCCTGCACACAGGGATCAAACACCTCCCCTGTCGTTGCATCCAACCCCGAGGGTAGATCAATGGCCATGCTAAATCCTCCCATGTTCCTGCGGATCCAATTCATCTCCCGAATCCGATCGGCAATGATTCCCCGGGGACTTCCCGTACTGCCAATACCCAACAAACCATCAATCAGAATGATTTGTTTGCGGGATAGTTCCGGCAGTGCTTCCACGATCTCGGCATCGGGCAGAGAGGTCAGATGTGCACGGGTGAGTGGGGCGAGTTCGTCTATCCGTGATGAGAGGCGAATTAGCACCCTCCATCCCTCACTCAGAAGCTGCCGCGCAGCGCACAAAGCGTCGCCACCGTTATGCCCCTTTCCGCAGTAAAGCACGGCAATCCCGCATGTTGGGAAAAATTGGCGTATCACCTCGGCGATACCGGATCCTGCAGCCTCCATCAGCCCGGCAGGATTTGCTCCGCGTCGGAAGGCTGCCTCTTCTGCAGATTTCATCTGGGAGGACGTTACGATCATGGAGCAAGAAGATGCTGAAATGGGGAATGCCGAAAGCTGAAAAAGGGGCGATTGGTTTCCTTTGCCCCTAAGCTTTCGTTAGCAAACCGAGGATTGAGTCCCTCCTTTCTCAGGAAGAGGCTCTCCTCTCAGTGAAAGAAGCCGGAGAATGACTTCCTCGATCAGGTTATTTGGACAGGAAGCCCCGGCAGTAATTGCAATTTGTAGCTCGCCATGGGGCAGCCACGGGCACTCCGTGAGGATTTCCACTTTCTGATGCAGATCAAAATGACGGATGAGCGTCGGTGACTCCAGGCATCCTTGGTTGCGTATAAACCATGTAGGGATTTTTTCCACACCCATCTCAGCGAGATGAGTGGTGTTGGAACTGTTATAGCCCCCCACGACTAGGAGCAGATCAAGAGGGCGTTCAAGCAGTTCCCTAAGAGCGTCCTGACGCTCCTGAGTTGCCCCACAAATCGTGTCGAACATCCGAAAGTTTTCCACTGACCCATCCCTGTCGTTTACCGCTTCACGCAATCTCCGCTGCACTTCGCCTGTCTCGTCCCGAAGCATCGTGGTCTGGTTGGCAACCCCGATCCGTCGCAGATGCAGATCGGGGTCAAATCCCTCCGAAAACCGTCCCGAAAAAGTGCTCAAAAACTCCTCTCTCTTTCCATGTCCGCGAATGTAGCTGCAGACGCGATCGGTCTCGGCGAGATCCAGAACGATGAGATAGCGTCCGTTCCCGGAGCCGAGCGCACGCGAGGCAGTAGCCCGCGTCTCCTCATGGGAGGCCTTTCCGTGAATGATCGAGGTGACCTCCTCTCCAGCATTCTGACGAACACGCTTCCAGACACTCATCACGTCTCCGCATGTTGTATCGACGATTTTGCATCCATGACTTCTTATCTCTTCCAGAAGCGAAACCTCAGCCCCGAAGGCCGGCACTATCACCACATCCTCCGGTCCGAGATCATCAATTTTCGGCCGGCCGCCCTTGTCCATTAGATTGCGGATGCCGAGCGCCGCAATCTGAGCATTCACTTCTGGATTATGAATAATCTCGCCGATGAGAAAAAGCCTAGCCTCGGGAAATACCTTCCGAGCAGCATAGGCAAGATCAATGGCCCGTTCGACCCCGTAACAGAATCCAAACTGCTTCGCCAACCTGATCGTCGTGCTTCCAGCCACAAGCACGGAGCCCCGAGCCCTTAGCTTTTCCACAAGGTCACTGTGGTAGTGGTGCTCAACTTGTTCCTGCACCCGCGCCATCACCTCCGGAGTCCGGAGATTGACCTTGGGAGATAGAGCTGGAGTGTTACTCACGCAATCAGACTAATGCAGAATAACCGGCTTGAGATTATCAAAATAGCTCTGTGCGGTCAGGACAGCCGCCGGAAGATCGGGATCATTGTAATCCTGAGGGCGTCTGAAGTTGGCCCCAAGCGTGGCATCTTCAGCCTGCGAGTTGGCGATATGAACCGGTGTGCCGATTCTCACGAGTGCAAAGAATTTTCCAGCATCATTGGCGTGAAGACGGATGCAGCCGTGACTCTTGGGTACCGGCCAGACCCAGCCGAGATGGAATCCATAACCGGGGGTAAATTCTACATAATAGGGCATGGGATAACCGACGTAATGACCATGGGCCTGATCAACTTCAGCGGGAACGATGGCCTCGTGAAGTATGGCAAATCCGTACTCACCGGAACGTTTGTTCCTCTGCTTGCTCAGAACGGAAAAGTTCCCTTTAGGGGTGGGATGCGATGGCATCCCGACACAACAGGCCGTTACAAGCAAAGGGCGTTTTCCCTCCATGACATAGACCATCTGTTTGGAAAGGGATACTCTGACGACAACCTTGGAAGGGTCGTTCGGCTTGTAGGCCGGCTGGTCATAAATCTGCTTCATCGAGAACTGGCTACATCCACTCATGAAGAGCATCATGAGGACAATGGGTAATGGTAGAAATCGAAGGGCGTGTTTCATCCCTGCTACAAACCGTAAAATTGCCTACATGTCAAATGAGCTATGCTAAATGACCTCTTCCTTCTTTGACCTTTCGCCCCATCACTCCTATTCTATGAGCTGACAAATGATCAAGGCAGACGATTTTCAATATGCGATGGAAAACACACGTGTTGTGGTAGCACCCAGCCAGGCAATTGAGACCTATGGACAGACCAGCTTCATGTTCAGCTTGGTAACCGAGCCGATGGATGAAATCGGTTGCGTCCGCCTCCGACAGGGGGTCATCCATGCAGAGCGACCTCGAATCTTGGCCCCTCAGTATATCAGCCGGTTGCTCCTTGAGGGATTTGGGGAGAGAGCCCAGGGGTTTGCAGGCTGGATTGAGGGTCAGAAAGACTTCCATCTCCTCCGCTATGGCTTTTCCCTAAAAAAAACGGACCTTTCCGAACAACTTCTCAGAGAGTCTAAAGAGGAAGTCCTGCTCAGGCTCGAATCACAGCTGCATCAGGAGAACAACCCTTTAAACGTGCTGATTGAGGGAATTGATGATGCCTGGGAGGTCTGCCTGATGAAATTTACCTTGGATATGATCCAGCGTTCCGCAGGTGGGAATGTCGCGGAATGGAAACGTCGGGGGCTGATCTGACGATCACCATGAAGACGCTCCAATTTCTGTTTCTCTTCATTCTAGCGCTGCTGATTTTCGGATCAGCAGGATATTTCGGATACGAACTTTTCATCAAACCGGCCCAGACAGAGAAAATGGAGAGGGCCGCTCAGATCGCCGCTCCAGCTCCCACGGCAACTCCTGATCCTGGAGCACCAGAATTCCAGCGACTGAAGACTCTCCAGACAGCGGGCAAAATTGAGGAGTCGAGGGATGGATTGAACGCATGGGTCAATAATAATCCCAAATCCCCCCTTCTCGACGAAGCCCGTCATCTTTTAGGGGCAGATAACATGAGCCTCCTCTTCCAACCGGGTGGCACAAATCTTGTAACTTATACGGTCGTGAAAGGTGATTCCCTTGCACGTATCGCCGCACGCCATCAATCAAACGCCGAATTGATCCAACGAGCCAATCAACTGCCCAATATCAATCTCCAGATCGGCCAGCAACTGGTGATTCCGTCACTGAAAATTTCGCTTCTGATTGACCGGTCGGCAAAAACACTAACCCTTCTCGACCATGACACGTTTCTCACCGAGTACAAATTGCTTTCCGCACCCCCGGCGCCGAGCCAGGAGGAAACCAAGAATTCCAAGGTTCTGGACAAGGTCTGCATAGTGAAAAACAAGCGCGTGGCGTTTGGGGAGAAGGCTTATCCCCTCAGTGAACGGAGTATCATGCTGGTGCAATCCCCTCCTATTGTGGCACTCCCTCCAGCGTCCTCCCCCTCAGCCACCCCCGCGAATAGTTCTACGATGTCCGCTCCTCCGCAGGCCCCTATGCCTGGAGGCTATGTTCTCTCCTCGGGTGACCTGTTGGAAATTTTCCCTCTCGTCTCCCGAAACACGCCAGTCATCATTCACTAATTCAATTTCGATTTTTCAGTCCACCCCGATACAAGTCTGTATTGCCGCAAATTTTACGATGAATCCACAACCTCTCGATTTTGAACTCTCCATCACCGATCTTGAAAACAAAGTCGCGGAACTTGCTGAAAAAAGACCCTCGGAAGATCCGCTGCTGATGGCGGCCCGTCAGGATCTCGAAAAGGAGAGGGCCCTGCTCTATGGAAACTTGACTCCCTGGCAGCGCGTCCAGATAGCTAGGCACCCTGCACGCCCCTATTTTCTGGACTATGTGGGCTGCTGCGTAAACGACTTTGTGGAGCTTCACGGCGATCGATTATTCGGCGATGACAAGGCCATGCCTGCGGGCATCGGACGCATTGGGAAGCACCGCTGCGTCATCATCGGCCAGCAGAAGGGACGCGATGTGAAGGAGAATGTCCTCCGCAACTTTGGAAGCCCTCACCCGGAAGGCTACCGCAAGGCACTTCGTCTCATGCGGATGGCTGAAAAATTCTCCTTACCCGTGGTCTGCATGATCGACACTCCGGGGGCCTATCCCGGCGTGGGCGCGGAAGAGCGTCACATTGCCGAAGCGATTGCGGTGAATCTGCGTGAAATGATGCTGCTCAAAACCCGTATCATCGCCGTGGTCATCGGTGAAGGGGGAAGCGGCGGTGCCCTCGGCATCGGTGTGGCGGACCGTGTCCTGATGATGGAAAATGCCTATTACTCCGTCATCTCTCCCGAGGGATGTGCGGCGATCCTCTGGAAGCACCGCAAAGTAGCGCCGGAAGCAGCGGCGGCTCTGAAACTGACTGCCGATGATCTTCAAGAACTCGGCCTCATTGATGGTGTGGTTCCGGAACCCATGGGAGGAGCCCACCGGGATCGCGAGGCAATCGCCGCCACGCTGACAGAGACCATCAGCTCGACCCTTGATGCCCTGAATGAGATTTCGCTGAAAAAACTTCTTGAGGAACGCTATGCGAAGTTCCGTGGAATGGGTGTCTTTTCGGAGTGAAGTTTTTTTTCCTCCAGCGCACTGGAGATCGGATCGATTAGGAGGGTGACTTCCCCACGGGGAGAATTTTCCCGGTAATGGGAAGCCAGCTCCTGGGGGCTGCCCTGACGATATTCCTCATGGATTTTAGTCAGCTCGCGCGCCACGCAAAGGCGGCTTTTTGGCGCGATCACTTCGAGATCCTCCAGAGCACTGATCAACCGATGGGGCGATTCAAAATAGATGGAGGTCATGCCGGAGGCGACGGCTCGCCGCAGTTCCGTTCTCCGTCCGGAACCGGATT
>PLEU01000146.1:0-286 GCA_003136515.1 Spartobacteria bacterium | reverse complement strand
GCTCCTCATTGTGCTCGTGAAAACTGATCAGAGGTTTTCTGATCTCCAGATGGGCAAGCAGCATCCCGGCCCGGCGGGTATCCTCGGCAATGACTCCGTCGCAATGCCGGAGTGTCTCGATAGCCCGGAGCGTCAGATCTCCCAGATTGCCGATCGGTGTCGCAATCAGCGTGAGGGGGGGAAGCCCCCGATGAGCGGACTCCCCTTCTCTCTCGGTTTCTTCAGCCTTCAACCTTCAGCCTTCAGCCTTTTCGGCCTACCACCCTTCGGAGACTTTGCTCACGAG
>PLEU01000030.1:240-4090 GCA_003136515.1 Spartobacteria bacterium | reverse complement strand
TGGGCAGTGGTGTGTGTTTCATGTGTTCTTTGTTTTGACTGATGGAGGTGAGGTGTCTTGTGTGTTCGGATGGAAATCAGGGAAGCGTAAGAAAGCGGGAGTAAGCGCCATTCCAGACAGTCATATCCTGCGGGGTATAGCTATTCTGGGGGAAGGAACGGGCAACGATCTGACGAGCCTCGTCGAGCGAGGCAACTGAGCCGCATGCGATTGCTTGGATGAGAATATTACCAGCGGCGGTAGCCTCAATCGGCCCTGTAATGACAGGTCTCCCCGTGGCATTGGCGGCACATTGATTGAGCAGATCATTGCGCGTACCACCCCCGACGATATGGAGCCGGTTGATCTGCTTGCCGGTTAGTTGCTCCAGCTCTCCGAGAGTCTTGCGATAGAGCAAGGAAAGACTTTCTAGGATACAGCGGGCCAATGCACCAACTGCATTGGCACCTGTATTTTGCGGGACGGGCTGACCGGTTTCCGTGCAAAACTCGGCGATGCGGGCGGGCATTCCGCCGGAGGCCGCGGTGCCGCCGGAGCGAAGGAAGCGCGGATCACCCGGATTAATCAGTGAGACGAGGGCCGGAGCCTCGAGGGAAAGTTCAACAAGATCGCCGTAAGTATGGTCATGGCCGCTTTCCCGCCAGAAGCGCATGCACTCCTGAAGAATCCAGAGGCCTGCGATGTTCTTGAGCAGGCGGATCGAGCCGTTGTAGCCGACCTCGTTGGTAAAATTGAGCTGACGCGCCGCCTCCGTGAGTACAGGCGTTTTTGATTCCACACCGAGGAGTGACCATGTGCCGGAGCTGAGATAGGCCCAACCCTCTTCATTACTGGCTGGCACGGCGGCAACAGCTGCACCCGTGTCGTGGGAACAGGTGGCGACCACCTTAACAGGGCCAAGGCGTGTCTCGGACTGAAGCTCTGGGGTGAGAGCCCCGATGACGGCTCCTGAAGGGACAACATTGGGGAAAATATCTTTGGGCAAGCCAAGGTGCTCAATCAGCGGCCATGCCCAATCATGGTTTGCCGGGTTGTAGAGCTGCGTTGTGCTGGCAAGAGAGGCCTCAGCTACAGGCTCTCCACCGAGGAGATGATTGATGGTGTCGCCGATAAGCAGGAAACGATCAGCAAAGGCTAATATTTCGGGACGCTCGAGCAGATCCGTATGGAGCTGGCATAGCGTATTGATGGTCATGAACTGAATGCCGGTTGCGGCATAGATCTCCTCGCGAGTCACCTCGCCAAGCCGTTCATAAGTACCATCCGTGCGCTCATCGCGGTATTGATATGGGGCGGAGAGAAACGGTTCGGAGCCCTTCGTCAGGACATAATCAACGCCCCAAGAATCGGTGCTCAGTGAGCGGATGGGAAGTTCACGCGCGCCCGCCTTCCGGAGGCCGTTCACGATCTCGGCATAGAGATGAAGCAGATCCCAGCGCCGTGAGCCATTGATCACCACGGCTCCATTGGAGAAGCGATGAAGTTCTTCGAGGGTGAGACGTCCTTCCCAGAGGGTGCCGAGCATGACACGCCCGCTCTCGGCACCAAGGTCAATAGCGAGATAATGGGAGTGAGTGGACATTGGGAGCGGGGGATGGGAAGGAAGGAAACGGATGAAAGGTGAAATTAAAAAATGTAAATGAGACTAGAAATCAGCGGTGGAGGAGAGAAGAGGGGTACAAAAGAGATGGTATGAAATTGGCATATTAATTATTTCACATCTCAAGTTTCCGTTTTCAGGTTTTCCTTTCGTCAGAGTTTGAGGACTTTGCGGCGGTAGTGCTCGTCGGATCGGCCTGAGATGCGGGCGACGTTCTCCGGTGTGAGGAAGACGGGGCCTCCGAGGGCTGCAGCGCCGACGAAAATCTTCGCCGCCTTCTCTGCCATTAGGAGCGAGGCGAGTACGGCGTTGGGGCTCCCTCCGAGGGCGATAATGCCGTGGTTTTGCAGTAGGATGATGCGGGGGGCTTCGCCATGCCGTTCCAAGAAATCCTTCACGCCCGCTGCAATGGTGCGGGCAAGATGAACGCCCGGATCGGTGTATGGGACAAGCACCGATTCGGTACCGCAGCAGACAATTTCATCAGGAAATGTGCGTTTGGTGGCATACTCTTTCGCTCTTGGTGAGCAGAGGATCTGGTTCACGGCTATCGCATGGACATGACCGACGAAGCAGACGCCGGGAAGGGAGAGAAGATAGGCGTGGAAAAGCCCCTCGACGGAGGGTTTCGCCGCCGTCTCATCGGTACGGCTTTCCATCAGCAATCGCTCCACATCGGAATCAGCCCAGGTTCCCTCCAGTAACGGGAGAAGCGTGGAGTATCGGCAGCGGGTGAGTCCCGTTTCCCCAAGGGTGCCAAGGCAGTGGCCACTGGCCTTGACTAGAAATGTCTCATCGTCAACCCGCGTCGAGGCATTACCTTCGCCGAGGATGGCCATGCCGCGTTCCTCGCGGCCCAGTTCATGGCAGAGGCCGATAAGTTTTGTCGTGAGTTCAGAAGGCATCTTCTAATTCTTGGAATTTGGGAGGGTGAATTGGTATTGGAAGGATTCCCTAGTTGATAAGGTTGCCTCAGACTTCTCCGCAGATGGAGACGGCAAGGCCGAGTTCACGCATGGCGGCAGCCTTGGCAAAGAGTCCCTTGCGGGCGGCTTCCTTGTCGGGAGCGTAAACGACTTGAATGTGGTTGGCCTTGTGTCGGGCCATCATTTCGTCGCGGCTGATTCCGGGTAGCACGGTGTGCATGATCGGCCACTGTGGTGTGGAGAGCTTCCAGCGGTCTTCGGTTTCAGCTTGGGGCAGCGCGACGACTTCGCCGAGGCCAGTGTCGTAGCGGAGTTCACCACCATCGACGAAGATACGGCTCCAAACGATCCAGCCTGGTTTACTGATGCCCTTGACGGTGCCACCGCCGAGACGGAAATACATGGAGGGCTGGCGTTCGCTGCTGGTGCCACTGAAGCCGCCGATGAAGTGGGCCGGAGGTGCTGCTCCACTAATCAGGAAGACCCACACATAGGCGTCAAGTTCGTTTGAGAGATCAGCCCCGCCCGGCCCCTTATAGTGACGGCCCCAGCGCAGATCGTGGAGCGTATTCTCGGGATCGAAGCCAAGTTCGCGCCAGAGTTTGTAGGTGATCAGACCATCCAAACCGGCGCACTCATCGACTTCATTGAAATGTGGAAGAGCTTCTCCAGCGAAGAGTTCCTTGCCCGTCTCCTCGTGGAAGACAGGGGGACGCTCAACATTGTTGAGCAGTCCCTCGACGAGGTCGGAGGCCGGGGCAAGATCCTTGAGACCTTGTTGATACTGAATACCTATGGTTGAGCAACCGAAGTCGTCGGCAATCCGGATGGCAGCGATGTACATTTTACACTGTTCCAGCACCTGCCTCTCGGTAAGGTCGTCCTCTTCACTTGGGCCGAAATGGAAGGTCATGCCCCGGCCAAGTAGCCATTGATAGACGGCGCGCGCCTCCTCGTCCTTGACGGTAAGAATTCGGGCATAGAGGGAGGACTGGCTGAGGCGCTCCTTGAACACACCGGTTTTATGAATCAGTTCATCGGGGATGATCGCGTTGAACATCCCCATGCACCCTTCGTCGAAAATACCCATGATAGCCTTCTGCTCCCGGAATTTTCTGGCGAAATCGACGCCGAGTTTTTCGTCGGTAGCGGGGACGGAAGAGTTTTCATAAGCTCGTACATGAGAGGTCTTGTGCGTGACGCTGCCGGTGGTGAGCCACTGACGAAGTCCTATGAGAAATTCCTCATCGGTGAAATCCTCACTCCAGAGAGTGCTGTATTTTACCCCCGCCTTGGTGAGTGAACCGTTCAGATTGAGCATTCC
>PLEU01000030.1:0-166 GCA_003136515.1 Spartobacteria bacterium | reverse complement strand
TTCTGGCTGTCGATGAAGCTGTGTCCCTTCTTGGAATCGAATTTATGGCCGCGAGTGACCGCCCTGCCCTCCTTCTCGATGGCCTTAATGAGAAGGGCTTCCATGGCGCGTTGGGCCTCTTCGCACTTCTGGTTGGCGGAAGTACGGAGATCGCCGTTGGCGATCA
>PLEU01000087.1 GCA_003136515.1 Spartobacteria bacterium | reverse complement strand
TGCCGAGGGCGTCGAGAAAATGGAGGATCTCAGAGCCGGAATGAAGCTCCCGGGAGTCGTGACGAATGTCACAGCCTTCGGCGCCTTCGTCGATCTTGGCGTCCATCAAGATGGCCTCGTGCATGTGAGCCAGATCAGCGACGAATTCGTCAAAAATCCCGCCGACTTTCTCAAGGTCGGCCAGCGTGTCCAAGCGACAATTGTCGAAGTCGACCTTCCTCGCAAACGCATCGCGCTTTCACTTAAATCAAAAGTCGATCTCACCCCTCGCGAGAATCCACCGCGCGTGAGCGTCGGCAACCTAGGAGGCAAGCGTGATGGCACCCATTCCAATCGTACCGGCTCCGGGCAGCCAGCCGCTCAGGATTGGTTCTCCATGGCCCAGCAGAAGAAATTCTGAGCGGCTGGCAGTCATCCAGACCAAGTGTCTCCCTATGAAATCGCTCCCACCTTCTTTGCCACTAGTTGAAATCAGTAATCTCTCCGTGCATCGCGGGAATAGGGACATCCTGCATGAGATCAACTGGAGAATCCTGCCGGGCGAGCACTGGGTAATCCTAGGGCCGAATGGCTCTGGCAAAACTTCCCTTCTGGCCGCACTGACAGGTTATCTCTTTCCCTCCTCCGGGGAAATCCGTGTGCTCGGAGAGACCTTTGGCGAATCAGACTGGCGTGATCTGCGAAAGTACGTCGGCATCGTCAGTTCTGCCATCCGCAACCGCATTGAAGATTCCGAATTGGCAATTGAGGCTGTCGTGAGCGGAAAATATGCCGTCATCAATACATGGGAATCCCCCACCCCAGCGGATCGGAAGGCGGCCATGAGAATCCTGAAGCTTGTGGAATGCAGGCGTCTCGCAGATCAGGAATGGAAAACCCTTTCCCAAGGTGAACGCCAGCGCGTGCTTATTGGCCGCGCACTAATGGCACAGCCCAAAATCCTCATTCTGGATGAAGCCTGTGCGGGACTTGATCCGTTGGCCAGAGAGAATTTCCTCCTGTTTCTCCAACGCCTCACGACCATCCCATCCCCTCCCACGCTGATTTTTGTCACTCATCACCTTGAAGAGATCACACCGATATTCAGCCATCTGTTGATGCTGCGTGCTGGGAAGTCGATTGCCTCCGGTCCGATCAGCAGGTGCATCACTTCCAAGCAACTTTCACAAATGTTCGATGCTCCTGTCAGGGTTCAAAGAACCGGTCAGAAATATAAGATGACGATTACAGCCAGTGCTGAAGTCATTGTCTAGGCAGCCTCACTCCGCATCCATCACTGCCTGTTGACAGCGCAGCAAGTCATGAAGAGTGAAAATCCCACAAACACAGTGTGCGCGATTCAGGATGACCAGCACTCCAAGGGGAGCCTCCACAAGGCTCTTCCCGACCTGATCCAACGTGGCATCCAACAAAACCGCTTCCGCTGGCTGCACCACCCATTTTTGATTCCGTCGCAGGGCGTGCAGGCAATCCTCCCGACTGATCACCCCGATGAGCCTCTCCTCCGCCCCCTCGATCACGGGATACGCGGCAAAGTGTGTGGCCTCAAGCACCTCGCGGGCTGAATCCGGATCGTCCGGCCGTACACATTGGGCGGGCATGGTGGCAAAGGCAGCCACTCTCCGCTTTTTCCAATCGGAAAAATCCTGAACCGTGCGGTGAAGGGTGAGATCGATCCCATCGTCGATGATCACCTGGGAGTAGAAATTCTCCTTACAGCAACGTCGGCTGACGAACTGGCTGATCAGCGCTCCAAGCATAAGCGGCGGAACCAAAGCAAAATCATGCGTCATCTCAAACACGATCATGATAGAAGTAGCGGGAGCCCTCACCACCGCTCCCAGACAGGCACTCATACCCGCCACTGTAAGCAATTCCACAGCACCGCGGGAAAGGCCAAACGGACCCGCCAGCAGACCGCTACAGAGCGCTCCGGTAAAGGCACCTAGGCAGAGAGTGGGAGCAAAGATTCCCCCACATCCTCCCCAGGCATAACTGGCAGTCGTGGCAACCCATTTTCCCAGCAGGAGAAGTGTCAATGCGACTAATCCCAGTGAACCGGCAAGGCATGCGTTTAGATCTTCGTAACCTAGTCCCAGCACCCCGATATGCCCCGTTGCCGCAAAAACCAAAGTGGCCGCAGCCCAGGTTGTCAATGCTCCGACAAACGGCCTCAACGCCGGTGGAATTTTTGCCTGTGTCCGAATCTGCCGCTTCCACCCCAAAGCCGCATTTTGAAAATATACACCAACTAAGGCTGCCAGAGCACTGATCAAGGGAATCATGAGATAGGCACGCCAGTAAAAATGGATGGCCTGATGTAAACCTAGGACCGCGTGGTCGCCGTTGAGCACATAAAGGACGACCACTGAGACGAACGATGCAAGGAGCAGCCGCCCGATCAATCGGCTGTTGAGATTCTCCAAAATCTCCTCCAGAACAAATGTCACTCCTGCAATCGGTGTATTAAAAGCTGCAGCTAGCCCCGCTGCTGCCCCACAGGCACACATCGCACGATTCTGCAGATTGATGACGCCAAGCTTCCGCCCCAGGAGCGCAGAAACTCCTGCCGCCAGTTGAACGGTGGGCCCTTCCTTGCCGAGACTGATTCCTCCCCCCATGGAGATGATGCCTGCCAGAAATTTCACCACTACAGTGCGCTTGCGGATACAGCCCATATCCTTCCAGTAGGCCACTTTGAGTTGAGGGATGCCGCTTCCAGCCGCATCGGGAGCAAAGAAACTCAGCAAGCCACCCGTCAGTAGTCCTGCCGCCGAAAGAACTAGAAATCCTCCGACGGCGAAATGCCAGATTCCACCCTGCTTGAGAGGGATCCAGAGAAGGTCAAAAAGCCGATTGATCCCATCGCCGAATGCCAGAGCAACTAGGCAACCCACCACACCGCAGAGTACCGTCAGTAAAATCTCCCGGGTGCTTTTGGTGAGCATGACTCAGCGCACATCAGAAGCTGAGAGGCCCGGTCCACCTCTCAGCCTTGGACCTCCAATCAGGAGCTAGGGCAATTTCGAGAAGTTCACGATTAATCTCCGACAACTGCGGAAGATGATGTCTTGTGGCAAAGGCGTAGATCATCGCGGAATCGGGGATGAGGGATATCTGGAATTTTCCCGGAGCATTGTGAGTCATCCAATACTCAAGCGTTACGGAATCCCCGGCATAGGCATTGATTTCCCCCCTCTTGAAACCTTCAAAACCTCCGTCGAGACCTGTATAGCGAATAGCTGGGATTCCCCTGTTTCTCAGGAGGAAATCCATCCTGGAGCCTTCGAGGCAGCCCAGATGAAAACGGGAAAGATCATCGAAGCGGACGACTCCGTTCTGAATCTGCGCGGTGGTGATGGAGGAGGCTACCGTACCAGTAAAGAGGGCGATCAACAGGACTCCTACAAGCATCCAGAAAAAGGTGATCAATCTGCCTACAACTGAAAGCGGCGTCTTATCCCCGTAGCCGACAGTCGTCATCGTGACGGCGGAGAACCAGAGAGCCGAACCGAGTCCCTTCATCGATGGTCCACTAAAGTGCCCGCTCACGTGCTTCCTCTCAACCAACATCAAAAGGAAGCTAAAAACGGTCATTCCGATCAGCATCGCAAGGAAAATGATGAATACCTCACGGCTCCAGATATAGGAATGAAGGGTCTTGAGAGTATCCAGAAACGTTTTTTTGGGAATGACCACCGCTCCATGACTGAAAAGATAAGGCTCAGTGAAATCCACCAGTCCTGCCTTCTCTTGTGAAAGCGGAATCACCGGAGAGAGATCACACGCGCCTGACTGGAGTTGTACATAGACTTCTGAAAGAGGTGTCTCGACGTAATCAAAAGAAAGGCCAAGCCGTCCCGCTATCTGTTCCCAGAGATCAATGCTCAGACCGGTCCAGTTGCCATCCTTGTCCTTGAAACTGTAAGGAGGACGTTCGAAGACAGCGATCTTCAGCCTACCTGAAGCGACCGACATGGAAGCTGTCCCACTAACGGGGATGTTCAGGTTGCTGGCAGCCTCAGCAAGCGCCGTGGCTGCAATCATCGCGAAAATCCACGAACAGACACAGAAAGAGAGCGGGAGCAACAGACGGCAAAACTTCACCCCATCTGCCTACCATGACCCCGTGGCCTGGGAAATGCGGAAAAGTGTCCGGGAATTTTCAAAAGGAGTATGATGTTCCCGGGGTCCACGGCATTCTGGCGGTTCATAGGGGATGCTATCATCCGAACTGCTAATTTTTTCCGCCTTGCTTCCCCCGCCTGCCTGCGTCACCCATGAGCCATGCAGAGACCTCCCGTCGGCATCATTGCCATCATCGCCATTGGTATTTTCGCGGCACTCTTCCTCGCTCCCAATTTATCCAACGTCCCAGTTACAGCAGGCTATGCCAGTTATATCTATTCTAAACCCATTCTTGGTAAGGGGGAGTTCAAGGAGGTCATCTTCGGCCCCGCTTCCACAGGACTACGCTGGCGCCTCTCCGGACAGCCTGTCTCCATCACTCCCTTCACCTACTCGGAGACGTTCGATTCCGACAGTGCCATCCTTGCCAAGGACAAGCTCCCCCTCTCCAGTCAGGCCCATATTGTCTGGCGGCTGAAACCGGATGAGCAATCCGTGCGTCGATTCATGGAGGAATTCGGCGGATGGGAAGCTACAGGAGATCCCGACAAGATTGCACAGCAGGCCTATGACCAGTTCATCAAGGAGCCATTCCGCACCATCACGCGATCCGTCGTGGCGCAATACAACGGCCTCGATGTCAATGAGTCACTGCCGCAGATATCTCAAAATATCGAGACTCAGGTTAAAGATCTCCTGAAAAACACCCCCTTCGAAGTCATGTCGGTCGTGATGGGCAATGCCTCACCCCCACAGCAGGTCATCGTAGCCATCGCAGGAAAAGTGGCTCTGAACCAAACCCTAGAACAGAAGGCCATTGAGGAACAAATTGCGGAGAAAAACATCGAGATCGAACGAAAAAACGGTGAGGCTGACGGTGCACGCGCTTCAGCCGAAGCCATTGAACAGGCCAAGGCGATTGCCTCAATCACAGCCGTCTTAGGCCCCCTCTACATCCAGTACCTCCAAGCCGAGAATATCAAGGGTGCCAACCGGGTTTATATCCCGTTGAATGCCGGCCCGCAGCTTGTATTGCCCGTGAAGGAGAAAGGGGAGGATAAGTAGGCTGATAAATTTTTAGGTGTTACCGTGAGAGGATGTGCGGGAGAGATCAACGATCTAATGTCGTGCAGTCTCAATCCAAGAGATTGGGAAGCAGGAGCCGTTATGGCCGAATCCTGCCGACTATAGTTCAGGCAGGAGTAGAGAGAAACTTAGCACTATCCATGACAAGCGGGAAATTCTCGATTTCCAGATGCGCAATCACATCGGTCGATAGAATGCAGAGTCTCATCAGTAACCGAGCAGGGGACGCCACCAGGGGATTCCGAACAGAATCAGGGCGAGCGAAATGGCATACCAGATGAGGGCCGCAGAATAGGCTTTGAGCGCCTCCTTGGCCCGCCTACTGCGGATAGCCCCGATGTGGGCTAGGATCAGAGCGATCACCATGATCGTCGTATGCTCCACGCCGAAGAATCTGAGTTCATGCTGTTTCATTCCGACAGCAGGGTCCGCCCAGAGGGTATGCACAAGTGGGCTGTCAAAATATAGCAGCACTCCCACGAGAAACTGAGTGTCAATCAACGAGACATAAATCAGCCCCGCACGCCTGCCCAGCGGCGCAAAGGGAAGCTTGCGGGAAATACCAAGGAAACATGAGCCGACTGCCCCGATCCCAGAGAGGAGAATCAACCAGCGCAGTATGCTGTGAATGGCAAGGAGGCTACTGTAATGATCACTCAACATCCCATGACGGAATCAGAGAGAGCCCAGTGGGAAAAGCCTGAAAAGGGATCTGATCAGCCTACGGAAACAATCCCCTGCTCTGTTTCGCATCGGCGACGCGCTGGATACCGAGGGTTAGGGCGGCGAGGCGGCGACTGAACAGAAACTTCTTTTTTTGTTTCTCAACCGAATCCTTGGCCCGATCTAGGATCACAAATAGTTTTTGCAACACCTCATCACGGCTCCAATAGTAACTCTGGAGATTTTGAAGCCACTCGAAGTAGGAGACAATCACCCCCCCGGCATTGCAGAGGACGTCGGGAATCAACTCAATGTCACCACGTTCCTCAATGATACGGCTGGCGTCATTGGTCGTGGGGCCATTGGCGGCCTCTGCAAGCAGGCGACACTGAAGCCGAGGGGCAAGCCCTGCAGTGATCACACGCTCCATCGCGGCCGGAACAAGAACCGTGCACTTCAGCATGAGCAACTCCTCATTGGAGATCGTCTCACCTCCGTCGAAATCCTTCAGCACCCTTTGGCTTTTCACGTACTCCCGCGCCTTTCTCAGATCAATGCCAGCTTCGTTGTAAATGCCTCCTGTGTAATCGGAAATCGCAATGATCTTTGCCCCATAGTTGGCAAGGGCATGTGCAGCCTCACTGCCGACATTGCCGAATCCCTGGATCGCCACCGTCGCCTCCGAAACTGGAATGCCAATATCCGCAAGATAGAGTTTAACGAGATAGGCTACCCCCGCACCTGTAGCCTCAAGCCGCCCCTGCGATCCGCCAAGAGAGAGCGGTTTTCCAGTGATGATTGCCGGGGAATTGTAGCCGATATGGTTGGAATAGGTATCCATCATCCAGCCCATAATTTTTTCATTCGTCCCCATGTCGGGTGCGGGAACATCAACATACGGCCCGAGAAATGGGATCATCTCCTGCATGTAAC
>PLEU01000056.1 GCA_003136515.1 Spartobacteria bacterium | reverse complement strand
TCCCCCCCGAAGACCCCAAACCCCTCGCGGAGAACGGCACGCTGCTGCAGTAGTTTGTTTTCTTTGGAGCGGATTAAATAAATCCGGGGCGCAGCTAAATGCTGTGCCCCAAAATAATGTTTGTCCGCTTTCAGTGCCCGCCTTCTGCTCACCGGAATCAGATCGCCAAACTGATTCCATCAGCTACTACGCCAGGGTCTTGTGAATAAACCAGATCGCCAATGCCAGCCAGCTCCCAAAAAAAAGTGAGAGTAGGGTTCGGATTCCACGATGGGAATGGAGATGGCGCGAGATGAATTGCTCCGCCAGCACATACATCACAATTCCGGAAATCATACAAACCGCTCTTCCGCCTGTGATGTAAATCAGAATTACAGCGATCGCGACGGTTGCAACAAAGTATACAAAGCCACCGTCGAATGGTACCTCCGTTTTGGATTTTGTCGTCATGGTTGTCTCCTTAGGTCATCTGAACTCCTCCTGCTTTTTGGTATGCCAGTTCACCTACTCATCGCGAAACTGATCTGGCAACCCAAAGCACTGCTATTGGGTAATAGGTACGCTAATCGGTCATGGTGAATTCTGTCAAGAGGCAAATTTATCCTGTAATGAAATAATATTGGGTATTGACGTGATCTGGATATGGTGCAATATTTTACTTGTGCTGCGTATCTAAGATGGCCTCTAAGACATCCTCTTCCGGTATAGCTTTGCTCGAGCAGGTCTCCTTCGCGGAAGGGGCCGAGGCTGCGATTGCACTGCTGCAAAGGTCGATTGGACCCGAGGGGGTTGACCGGGACATCGCAGTAATCGACCATGGAGTTCCGATCGATCGGCTCGACGTCTCCCAAGAAGACGGCATCTCTTATCTCAGCTTCGATCCGAATCCCCTGTGGAATCTTCCTTATTCCATTCAACTCGCATCATTCAGCTCTCACGGCACGACCGATTTCATGTTCCACGAGGCTGAAGAGCTGCTGATTCCAATTGAAGGAAAGATCATGTACCGTTTCTTTTGGGCTAGGCCGAATTCAGTTCCATCCCCAATTGAATTGGATTCGCCTGTGGCGCCTGGCTCAATGATCCGCATTAACCCCCTTATCCCCCACCACACTTGGGCCGAGTCCGAAACGGCTCAAGCTTGGATGGTGTTTCGCCATCCCTCCGGCACACCGGACGCTCTGTTGATACGGGGCTCAGGAGATGGCCAGCCTCGAAGGCGGGTGGCCCCGTCAGACCTCAAAGAACCGGGCCGATATGCTATGACGGCTTGGGGGATCTCCGAGTCGATCCGCTCAGCCCGATCGAGGAGCGGACTCACAGTTGAACAGTTGGCGACTCGGGTCGGCACAAGCGCTTCTTCTCTTTCTCGCATCGAGGATGCTCGCGGGAATTGCTCCCTAGAGCTATTGCAGAGGATTAGCAGAATATTGCACCTCAGCTTCGCGCGACAAATTCGCGCCTCCGCAAGGGCATTCAACATTGAGCCTCTAGAGGCAAGATCTTCCGGATGGACACCGGTATTTGATCGTTACCAGCAAGAGCCTGACCACCTGCTTCACTCATTCGTAGCCAAGATAACTAAGGACGAGAATAAGAAGCTCGGCATCTTCAACACGAGCAGCATGATGATGGCGGGTACATTCGCCACGTGGATCGTCCTCAAAGGACAGGTATTACTCAAGCACGACGACAGGGCGATATTGCTTGACTATGGAAAGGTAGCTCACTTCAAGAACGGCCCGGGCACCAATCAGGCGGAGGCTTCGGGAGGCATTGAAGTTCGAGCCTTAGAAGACTCTCTTCTCGTCCAGATCTGTTATTCGCCGGAATGTCAATGCAGCCGAAAGGAGAGCTGATGCAGCCATGAGTCGTCTTTCCGCAATTGCACTGACCGGGATTCATGAAACTGCCGTCCAGTTACGCCGAGGTCTGGCCGCGCTATTTTGCTGCCACCATCCCGAAAACATGGTTCTTGCTCCGGGAACGACGATCGCACTCAAGACTTTGCTCTCTGGAATGGAGATCAAGTCGCTCATGCTCGGGCCCAATGAATATTGTAGCGAGCAGCATTTTGCACCTCTGACCGTATCGATATCTACCGAAGAGGCGATGATTAGAGACATTGAGATGACGCGGCCGGAAGCCGTACTCCTGAGCATCGTCTCTTGGCAAGGAAAGCAATTTCCTTTGCCCTCGATATTTAGACAGTTGCGAGAGAGATTCGGCGATGCATGTCCGCTGTTGATTGCAGATTATTCTCATGCCGGTTCGATTGGCTTTCCAGAAATAGATATCCTCGGAGCTGATGTGGTTGTGGGCGATCTCTCAAAATGGGTGTTGATTCCTGGAGTGGCTGACGAATTGTGCTTCCTTTACCCCGTATCGGCGCGCATCGCCGCCACTTGTCTCACCCTATTTGCCCCCCTCTTCTTGGCCACAACCCTGAACATTGATAGATCAGCCCGGTGGGTGATGCCAGAGCAGTTAGAACGAGCCGCCGCGTGGTTTTCGATTTCGAAGCTATCGCGAGAGTCTTTACTGGAACAGTATCAACGAAATAGAGCGATGGCTTTCGCCTTGGCACCGAATTCCAAATGGTCTGATCCTGAGGTCTGTATCCTTTGGTTTCAGGACGTAACCGCAATACCAACGGAAATTCCAGAGGAGCTTCTGTGGCCTACTCAGAATGGAATTCGGCTAATGTGTAGGGAAGATGTCTTAGGCATACAGACGCAAGTGGGATCGGGCAGGTGGCACACACAGGAGTCCTAATAAATTTGGGTGTCCCACATCTCGCCTCTGAGATGTTGGTTCGCAGGGTGCCCACCAGACATCTATCCCCACCCCGACGCCATCCGTCTAGAGAGCAACAGAAAGAGGGAAACCCCATGTCCCACGTCAACCACAACGGCAACCGCCCGGTCGAGCGCATCCCCGACCCCGAGCACCCCATCATCGCCTCCGCCGAGCCCATCGACAACCACCTGGTCGACCCGGATTTCGACCGTCATAAGGGCCCCCACATCAAGGGCCC
>PLEU01000048.1 GCA_003136515.1 Spartobacteria bacterium | reverse complement strand
GTCATCCCCCCCGAAGACCCCAAACCCATCGCGGAGAACGGCACGCTGTTGCAGTAATTGTTTGTCATTCCCGCAGGGAATCTGCGTCTCGCCTTTCGCCTCGTTAAGGGCACGGATTCATCCGTGCCGTAACAAGCCCCCCAAAAACCAGGGCGCGGACTTCAGTCCGCGCCCTTCGCCTTTGCTCTTGCCTTTCTGGTTGTCATCCCGCAGGGACCTGCTTTCTCTACCCTCTATCCTCTACTTCACCCACCCCCACACCCCACTCATCGCAAAGAACGCGATGAATGGGCTACAGGCCAGGAGAGTTCTCCGTCCTCACGCCTTTCGATGCTTGAGAACTTCGATTATTCTCGGCACGCACGACTGAAGCGTGAATAGGCGAACAGCCTTTATTCCAGTCTTATGCATTCTTAAGTCATTATGCTCCCGCAATACTCTGGCTTTTCTTTGCGAGTCAACCAAAAATGATGCTCCCTCTAAATCTCCATTATCATCCCGTGCTTCGTTGAAAAAAGTGAAATCATAGTCGTCGCGCACCAAATAGTATTGCGGGTCTCCAGGGCAAAACGGCTTCATTGCCTGATGTAACTTTTCATAGGAATGTTCGTTAATAAGGAATTGTTCCACTTCCTCAGTTGATACGGGAACCATTTTGAAGAGATCCCGGCTGAGTATACGCTGGGATAGATCCTTAACAATTGGGTCAACTGCAGTCTTAGCTAGCTGCTCAATAAGCACAAACAGCGCAAAATCATCAAGGCCAAGAATATCCGCTGGAGAGACCGAAGTCGTCTTGATTGCCTTCAGGAATGCTTCGGACCCTATAGGTTCAATACCCTCACGAACGACTTCCTTAAGTCTACGGAACAGATTTTTTACCATTCCCTCGGCTGCCCGGACGGTCTTATGGCAGTAGACCGTCTCATAGAGAGCGATCCTCGCCACAAGAAATTGCTCTATGACCCTTGGAGCTTTTCTAGAATCAAATCCTACAACCCATTTATTATTAGTGGGGCGTTCACCCACTGTACAGGTCGAGACTAGCCAATCGAGGTCGTATCTCCCATAGGCCACTCCTGTTTGATGTGTGTCGCGGCGTATGTAATCAGCGCGATCAACATCAATCTCGCCCCCGAGAAGGCCCGGCAAGTATTCGAGCCAATATTCTCCCCTGAGGAGCCTGACTATTCTGAGTGCGGACCCCTTACTGTAGCTTTCGAGGAGCTGACTGAGCTCGCCGTCCTTCCAAAGCAGCAGCCCGGCCGTTGTTATTTCGTGCCACGGGGCATCAAGAAAGAGTGACCTAAGCTCTATCGGAATTCCGAGCGCGTCGAACAATCCGGCTCGGTCGAAGTCGGGACCGATAACTTCGCGCTCCCAGGCATGTGATAGTGGGCCATGGCCTATATCGTGACATAAGGCTGCTAATGCGAGATCGGCGATCGCAGTCTCCGATGGGCGGAGTACATCCGAAAGATAGCCTCTTGTCGCGTCTTTCAACTGCCTAGCGAAGCGAATTGCAAGCCAGGATGCTCCAAGGCTGTGCACAAGGCGCGAATGTTCAGCGCTTGGAAATACATAATGACAAAGCCCTAGCTGACGGATCCTCCGCATCCGCTGGATCTCTGGTGTTCGCAATACATCAACGACAATCGCTTCCAGACCTCGAAATTCCATCAGGCCATGAACCGCCTCTTGAATCCGAACTATATGCGTCTTAGGCAATTGTGATTGCTTCCAACTTGCTCAAAATGGAGGTGTTATTTTTATCGTCAGAACCAGCGAGTCGATCTCTGATATTCTTTATGCGGCTATGCAAGCGACCTCGGTCATCGGGTGCTAGCAGTGAAACATCATCGAGTCGCTCCAGTAGATGTGACAGTTGTTGTAGCTCCACAATCGGTGGGAGTGTTGCCTCTTGACCGACTGCGCCTTCCGAAATATAGGCCGACAACTCGCGAGCTATACTCTCGCGCAATTGTGGGGCGGTGGGGCGGTCTTGCGGGTTTCGACTTAGACATTTCTGAAGTATGCCTCGTAGCGAGGCGGGTGTTTTGTCAAACCGGACCCATTGATCCCATTCGGCTTCTGCCCTCTGAGCAAGCTTACCCTCGAATGCCTCGCGTTGTTCCATAGAGGACACCCTCGGGACAGGCTCATTCCGACCTAGGAATGGGAACCGACCTTCCTCGAAGTTAAATAAGGTGGCACCAATTGCCCAAATGTCCGCGGCATATGCAGATACTTCATAGTGGTCAGACTTTAGTAGCTCAGGTGCTCTAGTTCTGAGACTACCCGTGGCGGACGTGTCAGGTGTGAAATCTTCAACTAGCCGACAGAGCCCAAAATCAAGAAGCACAAAGCGGTCATCCTTTTTTCCCATGTTGTCCGGCTTAATGTCGCCATGGACATATCCCCCTTGGTGTATGTGCGCCACCGCACTCGCGAGTGCATATGCAAGACTCGCCAGTTCCAGCATTCCGCTTGGTTGCCAGTTGTCCGACAGAACGTTGGTCAGCCACTCTTCAACTAGAAAGGTTTCGCTTCCATTGCTAATGAAATGGGTTTCGATTATGTTGGGGTGCCTAGTTGACAGAGGGTGGCTATTTAATTCATGCGATTGGACCTTAGCAATATCTATTGGACTACCAGTCAGGCGCTTTAGGACGACCGGCCTGCGCCGAGGGCCCCATCCGGCCTCAAATACAAGTTTCTGACTTCCGGTTCGCGGTAATAGGCGTATTACCTCCATTTGTTCGGGCGCTAACAGATCCATACAGGCTGATACGCCCTCTGGGTCGTTCTTGTGTAGTAATACCCAGCGGGTAATCGCAGGCAGGTCTAGCTGACGAGGACCCGCAGACTGAAGAAGATGTTCTAGGAGTCTTGCCGCTGATTCTTCGTTCCAGGTCTCAAGAGCAGCCACCAGATTCTTTAGCTCGACTTGAGTATGGTGTCCAAATGGATCAGAGAATGACTTGGTGGTTTTCAAGTATCGAGATAGCAGGTCACGGGTTTGCTTACCAAGTGACGCAAACAGAAAAGCCCATTCTGGGGCATCCGCCCCAAATTGGAGAGAGGATTGGTCGTCAACAAGTTGCTTCATAATTGGCTCCTTTTTCTGTGCGCGAAGTTTATCATGCGGCTTTGGCCAACCTCACCGACACGGCTTCATAACTCAGCCAGTTCCACCTCATGCCCGCT
>PLEU01000178.1 GCA_003136515.1 Spartobacteria bacterium | reverse complement strand
CAATATTACCGACATGAACAAATTGGTAGGGAACTTTGGGTTTTTGATGGCCGGAGCCGAAGAGCGTGACCTCGACATTGGAAATAAGGGCAAGCTCTGTAGCCACGGATTCAAATGCAACTTCTGCGCCACGACAAACCCGGTGAAGCCCTGGAAGCACAAAGGCCACGCGCATGGTTTTCATTTTACTGCCGTAGGAGGCATTGTGGCAGGTGGGGAACGCTTCACGCGATTTTCTCCCCCTTCATGGAAGCGTATATTTCTTCAACCTCACCGCGCAGGAAATCAGCCTTTTCCGAACGGCCTCTCAGCGTTAAAGTGAGAAAGCCAAGTCTCAGCCAAAACATCAGCAGGTAAATATTGCGGAGAATGTTTTCCGCGCACGGCCCGTAGCATTTGCGTTGGACAAGAAAGCGGGCCCGCCAGATATGGACATTTTTGGTGAAGTTCCGGACTCGGGTGCTATCAGAGGAGGCGCCGCCTAGATGAACGGTTTCCGCACTGGGATCAAAGAGGATCTTCCAGCCATGCTTATGGATCCTGTGACACCACTCGCAATCCTCGCCAAGAAAGAAGAAATCCTCGTCAAGAATTCCAACCTCCTGGAGCGTGCTCATCCTGGTGAAAAAGAAGGCACCGCCGATCCATTCTACTTGACGCGGCCCAACTGTTCGGTCCCATCCTCCATCATCGAGATCGGCCCAGCGAAAGAGCGGCGGCAGAAGCCAAGGCAGTCCGATAGCACTAATGCCGGCGATGAAGGGGTGAGGAAATTTTCTGCATGGGTTCTGCACGGAGCCATCACGGTTTCTTAGCATGCAACTGAGAGCGCCGATCTTTGGATCCGCCTCCATGACGGCTATGCAGGTGGCGATGCACCCCGGACGAACCAAGGTGTCGCTGTTGAGCAACAGTTGATATTTTGGAGGTGAGGTGAGGGCCATCTGCTCGCGAAGGATCAGATTATTCCCTCCGGCAAAGCCGAGATTAATTTGCAAAGGACGAAACTCTAGCCAACCGGAATCCCATCCGTTCTGCTTGATGGCGCTCTCGATTTTTTCCACGGAATTGTCGCCCGAGGCATTATCGACAAGAATAACCCTCATTCCCGGATTTTGCAAAGCTTCCGGGGCGAGAGTTCTCAAACAATCAATCGTGATATCCGGGGTTCGGAAATTCAGAATAATGACTACGAGGCTGGCTGACGAACCCATGATAATGCCTGATTGATCTCACCTCGTGCTCGTCAGGGCAAGTGCGAACGGTGGTCCAGCAAAAACCCTCCTCAGGTTGTGCTGTTCGTTACGCTGCTCCAGACACTATGTGTCGGAGCAACTCTTTCGCCATGGAGATATAGTCAAATTCCCTCAAGGCCCTGACCCTCGCATTCTTACCCAGGGTGTTTCTCAAGACCGGGTCATCGGCCAGAGTGGTGAAAGCCTGCAGCAGAGCCTTCACGTCACGCTGTGGTGTAAGGAACCCATCGATGCCATCGGTGATCATATCTGGGGTTCCACCAATGCGACTGCACACGACCGGCACACCGCAAGACATTGCTTCCATAACTGACACAGGTGCAGCTTCTCCAAGACCGGTGCTTGGAAGTACGAAGGCATCGCTTCTATGAAGGAGGTCAATCACTTCATTTTCAGGAGTGGTGCCAAGAAGATGAACCGAACCATTAAGATTCAATCTGTTAATCATCTCTTCCAACTGCTGACGGAACGGTCCTTCACCAGCTATGAGGTAAGTGATTTCATACCCCATTCGCTTTGATTCCGCGATAGCGTTTAAGGCGTATTCAATTCCTTTGGAGGGATTTAACCTGGCAACCGTAACTAGTGTTAATTTTCCAACCTGGGTTTGGTGCTCTGCACTTGGAGTAAAAACCCTGGTGTCAACTCCCATCCGGATCACGGGGACTTGATCAACCGGTTTTCTTGTCAGTTCAAGAACATCGTGCTGGAGGGGTTTGGTGACGCATGCAACGAAGCGGGCATCAGCCATTTTTTCCTTATGATCACGTCCATAAACAGGCATGTCGCCGTGGAGGGTCAGGCTGAATGAGGGGCCGCCGAGTCGATGACAGATGTTTACAAGATGAGCCGCTGTCGCGCACGAGTGACAGTGGACATGAGTGACCCCCTTTTCGGCGCAGGAATAGAGAAGTTCTATTGCAGAGGGGATAAGTCCAATAAGTCGAATTTTTTCACCGGCGGAAGCCTCGGACAATGCATGGATATACCTAATGGCGTGGGCGATCCTTCCCGGATGACTCAGTGCGAAGCAAACTGTACGAATCGTCGAAGGCGGGAAGAGATATGTTGTCTGCCTGAGCGCCTGTTCACGGAACAGGTGCGGAGAAGTAGCCGTATCGGGAACACGGGTCGAGAAGATGTGAACTTCAATCCCTTGGGCTCGCAAAGCATTGATCTCCTTCCAGAAGAAGTTGTGTGTCTGCGTTGGAAACTCCGGCACCAGATAGCCGAGGTTAAGGGGGGGGTTTTGAGAGCCATCTGCCGAAAGGTTGGCCGATGTATTCATAACGACATGCAGTCGGTTGCGGTGGGTGCCCGGTTTTTGCAACTACATAAAAAGGCGAGCGTTGCCCCACTAATTAGATGACCGGAAAATAGCAGGGCGGCGTGCTGACGAAGAAGGGCTTCATCACCCAAACAGAAAAAGATGTTCATCCAGACCCTTGCCTTTTAGGAGCCTCTCGCCACCTCTTCTGGCTAGGCCACTTTGAAGACCCGATGAAGTCTTAAAAGTTCCAGAACCGCCTGCACACTGGGTTGGACATTGCGGAGGATAACCTCGGCATCGTTACCCGGGAGCTTGCGGTAGATGCCCAGTAACAAACCGATACCTGAGCTGTCGATGAAGCGGACATTGCCAATCTCTACTTCAGCGCGCTTAACTGCCGGATCGAGATCCATATTCAATTCATGTTTGATGGCTGCAGCGGAGTTTGCATCCAATCGGGGGACATTCAGGGAGATATGAAGAACATCTCCGGTGACTTTCGTGCGTAAACTATCAGTCATGAACGTAATGCTTAAGGGGAGTGTTGGAGAGTTGCAATGGAAAAGGATGGAAGGGGTCGTCCTGGCTAGAAACATGGCGTTCGGATGCCGTTTGCTACAGGCTGACTAAATCGCCCTAACGGGAGTGTTGCCTGGGAATCTGGAACCGAGTTGAAGAAGGGGGGTATTTGAGATCATATCCGACTAGGCCTCCATACTGCATCACTCTGCGCTTCTGCCCCGAAGGATTGGCTCTGATATCAGGCTCGGGCAAGACCGTGGCTCCTGAGGCTAACTCGTGCCATGTGGCACTCGTTGTTCGCGACGCAGTACCGTTCTTTGGGATCTTTATTTCGAAAGGTTTCTCGGCTCCTCTAACTAGAGGTTTGGTTTTGCATTGCTCCCTTTGGCAAAAGCCGCGAGGGTATTGACACGCACGTTACCGCATCCCTCTCCAAGTGCGGTTTTGCCCCTCGGCAATTCTACATAAGCCGTCCCACGGATCTCTGTCGCCTCTGCGCTTCACGCCTTAAAATCATAATTTTGTCCAAAAATTGCCTTGATGAGAGTTATTGAAGAATTCCTGAAGGCTCTACAAATCGAAGTGCTTTTCTTTTTTAAAGGGGAGGAATATCCTGCGTTACATGGTTGAGCTGATCCGATGATGAACACTGAGAAGTCACCTAAATCTTCCGGACAACTCCCCGATTACACAATCGACTATTGGATTCGCAGCTCAACGGCCGGTGGTCGTTTTCAGTTGAAGTTGAGATTCCAGGCAAAGCTATGGCTGTGGAAGGCGGTTGTTTTCTTTGCGCATGGACTCAAGCGCATTCTGGATATCGCTGGCGCCCTGTTTGCCCTGCTCCTTGCTTCCCCGATCTTTATCATCACTGCCCTGCTGATCAAGCTTGAGGATCGTGGGCCTATTTTTTTCAAGCAGACCCGTGTTGGGTATCGCGGCAAACTGTTCAAGATGTGGAAGTTCCGTTCTATGGTGGTGAATGCCGATGCCATGAAGGACAAGCTTCAGCAACAGAACGAAGTGAGCGGGGGCATCATCTTCAAGATGAAACAGGATCCTCGCATCACCTGGATTGGTAAGTTCATCCGTAAGTACTCCATTGATGAATTGCCACAGTTCTGGAACGTTCTTATAGGCGACATGGCCTTGGTGGGGCCGCGACCGTCACTACCAAAGGAAGTGGCCGAATATTCCGCAGAGGAGCGACAGCGGTTGTTGGTGAAGCCTGGTATTACCTGTCTGTGGCAGGTAAGCGGGCGCAGTGAAATCGATTTTTCGGGACAGGTCCAGCTTGATTTGGCATACATCCGGTCGAGCAGCGTCTGGGCCGATCTCAAGCTTTTGTTCAAGACCGTTCCCGCAGTTTTGCTTGGCAAAGGAGCCTACTGAGCCGTTGATGAAGTCATGGCATCTGATTGCGCCTGAATGGGCGGAACTTGATACAATCTGGCGTTCCCCGAAGCCTTTTTTGCTCTGGCCCGTCTGCGAGAAGCCCCTGCTCACCTACTGGTTGGATGAAGCCGTTCGTCGCGGCATTCCCTCAGTGAGCATCGAAGCGGTTGATCGACCCCATCTTATCAGGCAATGGCTCGACGGGAGTGCCCTCTGGTCACGTTCCATCGATATCCAGTCCCAGCCGGGGGGAGGGGAAGGAAAGGAGTGTATCCTAGTCACCGGCCTTCCCGGTCAGCAGGGGCTTGAACCGGTTCGTACTGCCAAGGAACTGATGCAGCGTTGGTATGACCTTCAGGTGGAAGCGCTTCGGCGACGCTCCAGCGGGATCATCCATCTCGACCACGAAGCGAAGCCCGGTGTTTGGTTTGGTCCGGGAGTCAAGGTAAGCGCGGATGTCAGTTTTCACCCGCCATGTTGGGTGGGGAATCATGCAAGGATTGAAACAGGATGCCGCATCGGTCCTCACGCCTTCATCGGTCCGGGGGTGTTTTTGGACAAGGATGTGGAGGTAGTTGAGTCGATCGTCTGCGCTGAAACATATGTTGGCCCCCATATCACGTTGAACCGCATGGCTGCTCAGGGTGGTCTTCTCATGGATTTCGAGCGAGGGATCGGGGTCGAGGTCCTTGATGAGTTTGTGATGGCTTCGATGGCGCCTTCTTCCTCCACGCCCTCACTTCTTGAGCGCGTAGCAGCTCTTTTAATGAGCATGCCTCTAGAGTGGATCGCTAGGCTGATGAATCCGGAGGAGCAACCTGAAGAAAATTTTTATCGTATGTCGCGGTCTCAAACAGTCTGCCTTCGTACTTATGCCAGGGGACCACTGTGCGTACAGCGATCTGCCTGGCTCCAGATGGTTGCAAAGGGGAAAATGAAGTTCTTCGGAGTGCTGCCCCGCACCAAGGAAGATTGGGGTCTCCTGACACCGGAGGCACGTTCGGTGCTCGAGCAGACCTCCGCAGGAGTCTTTGCCCTCTCCGACCTTTATCAATGCCATTCTCCCAAAGACCCTGACGAGTGGATACATGCAGTCTTCCAAGCCGGCAGCCCCGCAGCTATGAACAAAAAGAACGCCTTGGTTTCCATTTTAAAAATAGCATTTACCAATCCCCAAAGAACATGAAATGTGAACTAACTTGCTGTCTTGATGTCGAGGATCCCGTACTGGGGGATGTTCCCAAGGCTCTGGAACAGCTTGTCGGCTTTCTGCGTGACCACGGCGTGACCGACGATATTTTTCTCAACCAGTTCGAGTTAGCTGCCGCAGAGGCGATCAACAATGCTGCGGAACATGGATGTGCCGAAGGTCAGCAGAAGTTTTTCCGTGCTCGCCTTTATTTGAGGTCCGATTACGTGGAATTAAGGGTTGTCGATCCTTCCGATTTCACCGGAGTCATCGAACCGGCATTGCCTGACGATCCCTTTCAGGAAGGTGGACGCGGCTATTTCATCATGAATCACCTGACGGACGAGCTCCTGCATGAGCAGGAAAACGGATGCCACGTCCTAGTGCTTCGCAAGCGATTTGCCGTCGCGGGTTGGCAGTATCGTCCAGGTCAGGCGGATCAGATCGTAACCGATATTGCCGAGGAATTGGTTTCCAGCTACGAGTTGATCAATACGATGGTCTCCTTGGGAGAATGGCTTGCGATGGCGCAGGACATGATTGCTTTTATGGACGGAGCGCTGGAGAAGCTCTGCAATGTCACGGGAGCCGAAATCGCTTATGTCCGCATAGAGAAGGAAGGCAAGCTTCAGATGCTCCGGGAATGGGGAGAGTCACTTAATCCGATCAGGGAGAATCTCCTCTGCGGTGTGAGTGATGTAGAAGCAGGGGTCTACCGCTCTGGAAAAGAACTGACCTTGCCGGAGGGATCAAAGCCACTGGAGGATGACCCCTTGGCCGATATTCTTTCAAGCGGGTTTGTCTCGCCTATTATCTTCAACGACCAGATCCGAGGCGTCCTAGTCATGGGGAAAACCCATCCTGCGCCATTTTTTGACGCTGGAAAACTTAAGGTTGCTCGCATGGTGGCCGAGTATCTCGGGATCATCATCGCTCTCGGTGAGCTGCAGAAGCGCCGGGCTGCAGAACAGCTTGCGTTGCGTGACCTCGAGATTGCCTCCCAGATTCAGCTTTCCCTGATGCCGCAGAATTTTACCTCTTTCCCGGGACTTGATCTCTACGGCACGTGTCGTCCGGCTCTCCAGTCCGGTGGCGACTACTTCGACATCCTGACCCTTCCCGATCAGTCTACACTTTGTGTCATGGCAGACGTGATGGGTAAGGGACTGCCTGCTGCCCTCCTCGCCACTATGTTGCGCACCAATCTACATGCGATTGTCGCCTCCGAAGCCACATATCCCGGCGACATCATAACCAAGGTCAACCGGCTTATGTCCAACGATCTGATCAAGCTGGAAATGTTCATCACCATGGTTTGTGTCTGGATTTCTGCTGATCGAAGTCAGGTCCTGACTGCAAGTGCTGGTCATCTCTCGGCCATGCTCCAGAAGGAGGGGGGAACCATCAACGAAATCGAAGGCACGGGCATCCCTGTAGGGATATTCAATGAAAGCGTCTATGTTTCGGAACGCACGGCATTCGAGCCAGGAGATAGGATTCTGCTCTACACCGACGGGATCATCGAAGCGACGGATGGTGAAACGATGTTTGAAATTGAGGGTGTAAAATTAGCGCTTTCCCAATCTGCCTCCTTGTCATCACGCGATACCGTGGACAAGCTTTTGAACGAGGTGGCCCTATTCTCCGGAGAAAGAGCCCCTTCCGACGATCGCACAATCATCTTAATCACCCGCACCAAATGAGCGCACTCAATCCCCCGAACATCCTCATTGTCGATGATCAGGAGTTGATGTATCGCGTTGTGCAAGCCACGCTTAAGCCTCTTGGAGCACGCCTGTCATGGGCGAAATCTGGGGCCGAAGCGATCAACCATATCAAGACGGTCGGAGTGCCAGACGTGATTGTTTTAGACTTCTCCATGCCTGATCAAGATGGAGTGGAGACCTTGCGGCATATCCGGCAACTTGCTTCAGGAGAGTCAATTCCGGTACTCATGCTAACGGCACGGGATCAGACGCACATTCGACAGGATGCAGCGGGGCTGAAAGTTCATTCTTTCATGACCAAACCCTTCAGTCCCAATTTACTTCTGGGTACGATCAGGGAAATTTTTGCAAACGTACGCCCGTAACGTCCTGATTCTATCGGATAGCTTCTACAGGAGACAAAACCATTTCGTTTCTCGACAGGCTTGCCCCCCAATAGTCAGGGCATCTATGATCAAGTCATGAATGTCAGAGTGCATGATCGACAGGTAAATGTTATCTTTCCCGCACTGGCAATCGTGCTGGGTCTGCTTCTCAATGCCTCCACGTATGCGCAAGAGGCAATTGCGGATACAAGTTTCGTAGCACCCGTCCCAACGAAGGCCGCTCCGGATAATGTTGAGACCGAAAAGCCGGCTCCATACGATATAGGCGGCATTGTGGCAAAGGCATTTAAGATGAAGAAACCCCTGCAGATGCTGAGTCCATTCGCCCCGGCGAAGGATGGAGACGGGCACGACAATGTCAGTTGGGATCCCGATAAACCGGAGAAGCCGAAGGGCATTATTCTGCTGGGTATCCAATGGTGAAGCGCTGTCTTCTCCCCACGGCATGGCCGTCTTTCTGTCTGCCTGAGCCCGCCGGATGATGAATGCCTATGTGATCAATCTTGCAAACGCACCTGAACGGTGGGTTCACATGCAGGCAGCTTTTGAAGACACTCCTTTTCGGGTTGAGCGTGTCGAAGCTATTTCGGGTACTTCGCTTCAATTACCGATTGAGGAGTTTGATGAGGTTCGTTTCCGAAAGTTTCACGGCCGCGGGGTCAATATCTTTGAAGTGGCCTGCTACCTAAGTCATCTCAAGGCGATACGCGTTTTTCTCTCTTCCTCGGAGAGTCATGCCATGATCTGTGAGGATGATCTTCATCCCGAGCCAGATACTGACACCGTTCTCCGTGATCTGATGAAGACCTCCTTTGTCTGGAACATCGCGCGGGTTTCCGGGCTCTCTCCGGGGACTCCCATCAAGGTAGCCTCACTATCAAACAAATATTGGATGAATGTACAGTTGGGCCGTCTGAAAGGATGCGGCGCCTATATTATTGATCGAAAGGCCGCAGCAGCAATGGTAGGAGGCCTTCTGCCGATGTGGCTGCCCTGGGATCATGCGGCGGATCGTGAATGGCCGCTAGGACTTCGTGCCGTTTCGGTTTCTCCGTTTCCCATTTCACAGACTGAAGAGGTCTTTTCCAGTGCCATCCAAGGAAACTCCCAACCGCGTCTCCCCTCCAAAGAGCGCTGGCGCACCACCTACCCCTACCAGATCAGGAATGAATGCGCCCGCTGGCTGTACCGGAGTTCTTACGCCCTAGGTTTGAAAATCCGCTTTCTATGCAGCAGGGATCTTTAACTAGTTCCGAGGGAACCTTATGGGAATGTCGGAGAAACCGTTAAGGCCCCTTGATTGCCAAGGAGGAATAGAGGGCTTTTTCAGCCGCTGGGGATTATGGATCCTGACCGTGATCGCTTTTTGCTACTACGGCAGTTACTATCGCGCCGGGCTATATCCGGCTGCTGAGGGAGGGGTGGAAGGAATGATCTCACTCCGGCTTTTGGAGGGGTGGAGGCCTATGGTGGATACTTTCCTCGGATATAATGTTCTCTGGTTCTATCCGATCGCCGGCATTTTCAAAATCCTCGGTCCTAGCTATACGGCGCTGAGGATATATTTTCTCATTCTCTGCACGCTGACGGGACTGATCTCCTTCCGACTGGTCCTCAAGAGCACCGGATGCGCCAGGCTCTCTTTCCTGACCGGACTCTTGGTGCTGATGATACCGGGGCAGATGTACCGCAACTACATGGCCTTCATTGTAGTCTTGAACATGACGACGTTTCTCTCTGCCTTTGTGCTCCCGGCCCGTAGCACGGTGACACGGCTGCTATGGATGGCCGCAAGTGGCGTGACGCTTGCGGTGGCTTGGTTGATCCGCGTCGATGTCGGCTTTTTTTTGGCCTGCATCGCGATCATGCTGATCGTAATCTACCCCTTTGCCGGAGATCATGCAGATCTATTTCTAAGACGTTCGGGATTAGTTCTGACGGGACTTTTTCTCGCAGCGGTCTCTTTTTGTCTGATCCATCTACCCTTTTATCAGGATGCCGTGCGGCGTGGTTTTGGGCCTGAGTTTGTCGCCCAGTATCAGCAGTGGCCTTCGATGATTGACTATCAAGGTAAACGTATGCTTGGGAATGCAGCAGCATCGGTCTTGGAGGTGATCACGGAGGCGCGAAGACCTGTGGTGTCCAAGCCTGCTTCAACCGTACCCGCCGGTGCAATCAGCGCAGCGCCTCATGCGGCCCTACCCAGCATGCCGCTTGCCCCGATTGCGTCAAAGTTACAGGATTCACAGCCCCATCCTGTACCCTCCGCATCCGCGATTTCCGAGACGACACTGGCTCGTCGTTCCTTGTCAGCGGATTCGGCGCGGGACAGGATGACTGCTTTAAATATATACCTGCCTATTCTCGCTGCAGGAGTGCTGGCAATGGGGGGCGTCTTGGGGTGTATGATCGGTCTATTCTGTCGCATTTGCGAGGCCACGGAACGATCCCTCACCCTGCTGACCTCGTTAGGATGTTCGCTCACACTCTTTCCCCAATATTTTTTCTGGCGCCCAGACATGGTTCATCTCAGCGAGTTCATGGTGCCGATGACGCTGACCATCCTGTTCGGTTGCCATGTCTCGACTGCAGTTTGGAAATTTTCAAACAAACTAGCGCGCATATTTCTGTCACTGGTTCTTTGCACCTGCCTGCTCACGTTGATTCTTTATTATATCAATGCTTTTCAGTCGCAATCCAGCGGTGGGATCGCAGTCATTCAGCACAAGAGCCTCGACTTTCATGCAGCCAACGGTGTGCATGTCAAACTAAGCGCTACGGAATATGCTGATGCTAAGGCGATCTATAAAATCATCACCTCGGCCTCCCGGACTGGAGAATATGTCATTTGCTATCCTTATAATCCCGAGATCAATTTCATGACTGATCGACCCTCGTATGAATATAACTTTTATGTCGATAACGCGATGATTCCGCCCGATCGCTTTTATAAGGAGACCGTTCAGAAAATCACCACCTACCGCCCCGTTGTTTTCGTGATTACCAACTGGGAAATAAATAATACAGCGGAGTCCGAGTTCAAG
>PLEU01000003.1:18379-18512 GCA_003136515.1 Spartobacteria bacterium | reverse complement strand
CGCCTCCGTGTGGTGGAGCGAAGCGGCGCGGGATCCAACATTGTGGCAACATGAACGGAAACCGGCGCCGTCCCACCAACACGATTGAGGTCAACTTCCTGGCCCGTTGGCTTGTAGCCGTATTCTTTATCGG
>PLEU01000003.1:0-18362 GCA_003136515.1 Spartobacteria bacterium | reverse complement strand
CGTGTTGACGAGGGATATATTCGGCTGGAACCGATTCGTGACACGGCAATTGCCCGGATCACGCCTGCCCAACCAGCCGAATCCGAAGGGGTTTTGCGCACCGCCTCGAGCGATCCGGATGGCCGGTTCGGTGCCGGGGTGCCCCTGCGTGCCGTCAGCAGGTGAGGAAGACGCGCGACCGCATCGGACTGGTTTGTGCCCTCCTTGTCTCAGTATTCACCCTGTTTGCCTGGAGGCTGATCGACCTGCAGGTCACCAAGCACGACTACTTCTCACGGATTGCGGCGGAAAAGCATTGCATCCGCATCACCATTCCTGCGCGACGGGGGCGCATTCTTGACCGTAACGGAGAGGAACTGGCGGTCAATATTCCGGTAAGGACGGTTACTGCCGATGGCACCCATATTCACAATCCCGCCGCGGTGGCTGCGCTGGCCGCGCCCTACCTGGACATGTCCGTGGCGGACCTGACCCAGAAACTCTCCACCCAGCGCGAGTATATCGTGATCCGCAGGGAGGTCAGCGAGGACAAGGCTCAGGACATGATTCGCGCCATGGACAAGGCGGGGCTTCACGGACTCTACTTGGAGGAGGGATCCATTCGCAGCTATCCGAACAACGAAATGCTCTGCCACGTGCTGGGATTTGTGGATCACTCCGAACATGGAGTGGATGGCATCGAGAAGCAGTTTGACAAGGAACTCAGTGGACAGGACGGCTTCCGGATGATCGAGCATGATCGCAAAGGGCTTGAAATTGTGACCTACCGGGGACAGGAGCAGCTTCCGGAGGAGGGGGCTGACATTCATCTGACCATTGACATGGGATTGCAGGCGATCGTGGAGCAGGAGGTCGATGCGACCTACAAGCAACTCCACCCGGCAGGAGTGACAGCCGTTCTAGCCGATCCGAATACGGGCGAGATCCTTGCAATGGCCTGCAGGCCGAATTTCGACCCCAATCATTTCAATGAAGCCAAGCCAGATCAGATGCGCAACCGGGCCATCTCAGACATGTATGAGCCGGGTTCGACCTTCAAAATCGTCGTCACTTCCGCTGCTATCAACGAGGGAATCGTCGATGACAAGACGCGCATCTTTTGCGAGAACGGCCATTTTGCCTATGGAGGCAAAGTTATCAAGGATCACCATGGCAACGGAGACCTGAGTATTCCTGAAATTCTGATGAAGTCCTCGAATATTGGGGCTGCGAAGATTTCGCTCCGGATGAACGATCAGTCGTTTTATGATTATGTCCGTCGGTTCGGCTTCGGAGAGAAGACGGGAATTCCCCTGCAGGGGGAAATTTCAGGGATGGTCAACCCGCCCCATCGATGGGATATGCTGACGAAAACCCGGATGGCCTTCGGGCAGTCTGTGGCTGTGACGCCGATCCAGATGGTCATGGCCATGTCCTGCATTGCCAATGGCGGCAGACTGATGAAGCCGCGCCTCGTGTTGAATATGGGTGAAGGGAGTGCTGATGAAACGGCCCAACCTCTCAGACAGGTCGTCTCAGAAAAAACTGCGCATTACATCGCCGCCGCACTCCAGAAAGTTGTAAGTGCCCAGGGAACCGCACCCTTGGCCCACATTGATGGTTTCACAGTTGCCGGAAAGACTGGAACAGCACAGAAAATCGGACCCCATGGAGGTTATATGGACAATCGCTATATCGTCTCCTTTGCCGGGTTTCTTCCCGCAGAGTCACCGCGACTTATGGGGCTTGTCATTGTGGATGATGCACCGCTTGGCGCCTCGGCCAACTACGGGGGGATGGTGGCCGCTCCCGTCTTTTCACGCATCGGCGGGAAGGCAGCCCGCTATCTTGATATGCAGCCCGACTCGAGCCTGACAATGGCGCAGTCGGATGCTTTCGGGACCTCACCCACGGCACCTCGATGAACGCACTCGCTCCGACATCCTTTGCTCTTACGGGGCTGGTTGACCGCACCGAAGTACTCTCCATCACCGGAAATGCCGGGGTGATGGTAAGCGGCCTGAGTTGCGACTCTAGGAGCATTGTGCCGGGCGACCTCTTCTTTGCACTTGCTGGTTCCCGCGAGAATGGTGGTCGGTTTGCGCTGGAAGCCGAGGAGCGGGGGGCCGTTGGCGTGGTCTCCGACCAGGGACTTGACGGACTTGTCATTCCAGTTGTGAGAGTTCCCTCCGCACGTCCAGCAATGGCAGACGTGGCGGCCGCCTATTACGGATTTCCCTCCTCGTCCCTTGCCGTGGCTGGTGTAACAGGCACCAATGGGAAAACCACGACTGCCTGGATCATGAGGCATCTATGCGAGACGGTCGGAAGATCGTGCGGACTCATCGGAACCATTGAGTACGTACTGCCTGGCATGGTGGAAAAAGCTTTGCATACCACGCCGGAGTCGCTTGATCTTCAGCGGCTCTTAGCTCGTATGCGGGACGGGGGTTTCAGGGCTGTATCCATGGAGGTATCCAGTCATGCCCTTGTTCAACATCGGGTGCGTGGGATTGAGTTCGATGCCGCCGTCTTCACAAACCTGACTCAGGATCACCTCGATTACCACGGGACAATGGATGCTTATTTTGAGGCAAAGAGCACTTTCTTCACAATGCTTGCAACCCAGAAGAAGAAGGGCCGCGCCATCATCAATGCCGATGATCGATATGGACGGCGTCTCATGGATCGCATGGGATCTCATCCTCTGATCAGCTACGGACAGGGCAGTAACTGCAACTTCAGGGCCAGCGACATTCACTATAGCTCCGCCGGGACGGTTTTCCGACTTGATGCCAAGGCAAGAAGCTATCTCGTCCGAACCCCTCTGATCGGTCTTTTCAATGTCTATAACACGCTCGCAGCAATGGCAGCGGTTTCGGCAATGGGACTGGAGTTGAGGCGTGTCGTTACCGCTGTCGCAAGCATTCCCCAAGTCACGGGGCGGATGCAACGGGTGGCCGGTCATCGGAATTTTCAGGCCTACGTAGATTATGCCCACACGCCCGATGCCCTTGAGAACGTGCTCAAGGTCCTGCGACAACTTGCCGCCGCACGAATCATCACCGTCTTTGGGTGCGGAGGGGATCGCGACAAAGGCAAGCGTCCCCTGATGGCTGCGGTTGCCGAACGTTATTCAGACATGGTGATCATCACCTCCGACAACCCGCGCAGCGAGGAACCGATGGCCATCATACGCGATGCCGAGAAGGGGCTTGGCCGGACAACACACGAGGTATATGTCGATCGGGAGAGCGCTATCCGGCGGGCCATCGAGTTAGCTGGAGCCAACGATATCATCCTTATTGCAGGTAAAGGGCATGAGAGTTATCAGGAGACTTCTGCGGGGCGTGTTCCCTTTGATGATGTGAGCATGACGGCGCGGGCCATGGCGGAGAAACCATCCACAGAGACTCGTTGATGATGAACCCGCTATCGCTTTCCGACCTAGCCGCGATGAGCGGTGCCAACCTAATAACGGGCGATTCCGAGCAACTCGTCCAACGGGTTTGCAAAGATACCCGCCGTCTCGAGCGGGGAGATCTTTATGTGGCTATCCGGGGAGAACGATTTGACGGGAATCACTACATTGCTGAAGCTGCAAACAAGGGTGCTGTCGCTGCACTCTGCGATGGCGAGGCGCCGACGGGGTTGCCGCGGGAATTCGGCATACTCTCCACACCCGACTCACTCACTGGACTCATGCTTCTTGCCTCGGCATGGCGCTCTAGATTGCAGCTCCGCGCCGTCGCAATCACGGGAAGCAGTGGCAAAACTTCCGTGAAAGATTTTACTGCGACGGTGATGCGTAGTCGTTTCAAAACCACAGCGACAGAAGGTAACCTGAATAATAACATCGGACTTCCCCTCTCCATTCTCAATGCCAACACCGAGGATCAAATCGCGGTCTGGGAAATCGGCATGAATCACCGCGGGGAGATCGCACCGCTGGCCGGGCTTGCCAGACCCGAGATAGGCATCATTACCGGAATCGGGATGGCCCACATTGAGTATCTTGGCAGCAGGAATGAGATTGCACGAGAAAAGGGCGATCTTCTGGAGAGGCTTCCTTCTACTGGGTGGGCCATCATACCCGCACATGATGATTTTGCCGCTGAATTGAGATCCCGGACATCGGCCGGCGTTGTGGAAACGGGTTTCAATACTGGAAACCTCAGGGCAACCCGAATCGTGCCGGAGATTACGGGGAGTCGGTTTGTCATTGAAGGAGATTTTGGCACTACGGAAGCCAACCTACCCATTCCAGGGCGCCATATGGTCGGGAATGCACTCATGGCTGTTGCCGCAGGCCTGCTCTCAGGAATATCGCTGGCTGAGTGTGCTGCTGCACTTACTGGATGCTCGCTTACCGGGGGAAGGCTAGCCCGTTTTGTCCATCGGGGGGTAACTCTTATCGATGATACCTACAATGCCAACCCCGACTCTATGGTTGCTGCCCTGCAGACGCTTGCGGAATTACCCGCAGAGGGTCGGAAAATCGCCCTTCTGGGCAAAATGGGGGAGCTTGGCAACCATGCCGCCGCTGCCTACGCGGGCGTGGGCGAAGCAGCTGCCAGTCTTGTTGATTCGTTAATCTGCGTGGGGGCGGAGGCATCTGCGATCGGGGATGCCGCGATAGCTGCCGGTCACCGCGATGTGCGATTTGTTTCGGATAATAATGAGGCTGCCCTCCTCCTTCCTTTGATAACGCAGGTCGGTGATTTTGTGCTACTGAAGGCAAGTCGGAGTGCCCGCATGGAGGAAATTCTTCACAAATTACGCTGATGCTTTACTACCTTTCCCATCTTAGCGAACTTCACAGCGGAATCCCCGTATTCAAGGCATTCAATGTCTTTCGGTACATTGCCTTCCGAGCACTCTGTGCCGGACTGACTTCATTTGTTCTCTGCTTAATCTTTGGGAACTTTGTCATCAGACGCCTCATCTCGCTGAAATTCGGACAACCCATCAGGAGTGCCGATGAGGTGCATCGCCTCAATGAACTTCACGGCGGGAAGAAGGGGACGCCGACCATGGGCGGGGTGCTGCTGCTCGGAGCGGTGGTTGTTTCCTCTCTGCTTTGGGCTCGACCAGACAACTCCTTTGTTTGGCTGGTGCTCGTCACAGGCCTTTTCTTGGGGGGACTCGGCTTCTATGACGACTGGCTCAAAGTGAAGAAGAAGAGTTCCGATGGAATCAGTAGTCGTCTGAAGTTCTTTCTCCAGTGTGTTCTGGCGGCCGGAATCACAGCCTTCTTCCTACTCTCCCCCTCGCTAATAAATCAGGCGCAGGCGCTCTATATCCCGTTTCTCAAGGAGCCGCTGATAGCTCACATGGGGGTCTTCACCTATGTGTTTTACCTGCTAATTATCGTCGGTTCCTCCAACGCTGTGAACCTTACCGACGGACTCGATGGGCTTGCTGCAGGCTGTACGGTGATGGCCGGGACCTGTTTTGGAATCTTCACCTATCTTGCAGGTAACTTTAAGGCAGCGGTTTACCTTCAGATCCCCTACTACTTTCTCTCCGGGGAACTCGCGGTCGTCAGTTTCGCGCTTGCAGGGGCGGCTCTCGGTTTCCTTTGGTGGAACTGCCATCCGGCCCGGGTTTTCATGGGTGACACCGGCTCGTTGGCTATCGGTGGTATGCTTGGCGTTCTGGCGATTTGCTGCAAACAGGAACTGCTGCTTGCCATCGTCGGTGGGGTCTTCGTTGCAGAGGCCATCTCCGTCATGCTTCAGGTTGCAAGCTTCAAGCTGACCGGAAAGCGGATTTTCAAAATGTCCCCGCTCCATCATCATTTCGAACTCTCCGGATGGAAGGAGAGCACCGTCACGGTGCGCTTCTGGATTATGGCCATCGTTTTCGGATTGATTGGCATCGCCACCCTCAAACTGCGCTAACCCTTTCATGGAAACGACCACTCCAACCTCATCCTACAGCGGCAGAAACACCGTTGTGCTCGGACTTGGGCGGAGCGGCATGGCTGCCGCGCGGTTACTGCTGAGGTGCGGTGCAGTGGTGACCATCTGTGATAGCGGTGATTCGGCCGCCCTGCTGGAGAGGGCAGCGATGCTTCATGGGGAAGGGGCTCTCGTTCTTACGGGAGCCGCCGCAGAGAATGACCCCACCCGTTACGATCTCGCGATCCTGAGTCCTGGCATTGAGGAAACAACGTCTCTTGTTACCAATGTGACGCGCAAGGGGATCCCTCTTATCGGGGAGTTGGAGCTGGCATTCACACTCTGCAAATGCCCGGTGGTGGCGATCACTGGAACCAATGGAAAAACGACGACAACCGAATTGACGAACCGGATGCTTTCCGGGGCCGGATTTCGGACTGCCGCATGCGGCAATATTGGAACGCCAATGTCAGAACTCATGGGGACAGGTGAAGCGTGGGACATCCTTGTTGCGGAAGTGAGTTCCTTCCAGTTGGAGAGGATAGTCACCTTCCGTCCTAAGGTTGCACTCTGGCTTAACCTGAGCCCCAACCACCTTGACCGCTACCCCTCCATGCAGGAGTATCGGGAGGCCAAGTTGAGGATTTTTGAGAACCAGACTGAAAGGGATTGGAGTGTGGTTCCATCCGGAGAAGAACTGCCTGCGTTGAAATCCAGACGCATCACATTTAGCACCACCTCCATGGAAGCCGACCTAGTACTCAAGGGAACTGAAATCCAGCACCGTGGTAGCGTGCTTTTGGACATGGCCCGGACGAAACTCAGTGGCCCGCACAATGCCGCAAACCTTATGGGTGCTTTTGGTTGCGGGATCGCTCTCGGGGTCGATTTGAAGGAAATGGCGGCTGCTGTCGGAGATTATACGACACCACCACACCGTTGTGAAACCATCAGTGAGATAGGGGGCATCCGATGGATAAATGATTCCAAGGCGACGAATTTGGACGCCCTGGAGCAGGCGATCCGTTCAGTGAAGGGGCCGCTGATCCTCATCGCGGGAGGGAAGGACAAGGGTTTTGAATTCTCGCCGATCGCTCCTCTGGTCCTGGATAGGGTTTCCTCTGCTATTCTTATTGGTGAGATGCGCCACCGCATCGCCCGGGACTGGGAACCCCTCCCAGTCACCGTCGTGGATAGCCTGAAGGATGCTGTGATTTTGGCAGCGGACATGGCTGTGCCGGGATCGACGGTACTCTTTTCACCCGGCACCTCATCGTTCGACATGTTCCGGGATTATATTGAACGGGGAGAATCTTTCAGGCGCCTCGTTAATGAAATTTCTCTAAAACATTCCCCGGTTGATACCGGCGATTTTCACCTCACTGTTTCTGAACCAACCCGCAGCTAAAACCAACCCTACCGCACCATGAATCCCATGATCCCAAAACGTACGCGTCGTCTTCGCGCCCGCGCAGCGGCCATAAACCAACAGGATGACGAGTTTGAAGACTACGGTCCTGAACCGAACATGAAGCTCTCCCACGCCTTTATTGTCGTGCTCCTGCTCCATGTCATCGCCGTCGGAGGAATCTACGCCTTCCAAAAGTTCCGGGCGGACAAATATCCCACACTTGCCGCCGCCAAGGCGATCACTCCGACTCAACCCTCCTCCGATTCCTCCAATCAGTCCGATCCGTCGGGGCAACCGGGCCCCGGTCAGGAGGATCCCGGAAATAATCCGACGCCTTCCGGGGAGAAACCTCCCATGGTGCCCAAGACAGCGGAGATCGAAAATTCGTCGGTTCACAAGGGATTGCTCGCAACGCTTAAAGCTGCGCTGCGCAGGGTCACGGGCCACCTCGTAGCAGCAGGTACAGTTACAACCGCCGCAGCCCAGGAGAGTACCAATGCTGAGACGGCGGGCCAGTCGACCGCTCCCGTGCAGGGAACTCCGGCAGCAACAACACCCGGCACCTATGTTGTGAAGTCGGGAGACACGATTACTAGGATTGCCTCATCGACGGGAGTTACCATCCTGAATCTGGAAAAGGCAAACGGACTGACTCAAACTTCCGTCCTGCAGGTAGGAGAAAAACTCACAATTCCGGCAAAGGAAGAGACTCCTGCAACCGTCGACGCCTCAATTGGAGCAGCTCCACAAGCGCCTGCTACAGCGCCCGTGTCGACAACAAATGCACCGGCAACAACGGCTGCTGATGCCGTGACAGCGAATATGACCGACTACACGGTTGTGAAAGGGGACAACCCCTATAAGATCGCCCGGAAGTTCAAAATTTCGACCGTGGAATTAATGAAGGCCAACAACATCACTGATCCCAAGAAAATCCAGATTGGGCAGAAATTGAAAATCCCGGCCTCCACAAAAGTCGCCAAATAGGCGATGATCCCGCCGCCAGACTGGAAGAACTTGAGAAGACCTCGATATTTACATGCAGCGAAGCAGCATTTACGTCCTACTCCTATCGGTTGTGGGACTTGTCACCCTTGGGGTGGTGATGCTCTTCAGTACCAGTGCGTTCGCTCAGGATAGCCATGGGGACATCTACTACTTCGTCAAGAGACAGGCGATGTGGCTGGTCATCGGGGTGGGAGCTTGTATCGGCGGTGCCCTGACCGATTACCACATCTGGCGCCGGACTTGGGGTATCTGGTTCGGTGTTGCCGTGCTGCTGCTGGCCCTTTGCTTCGTTCCTCATATCGGGATGCGCATCAACGGATCACTGCGCTGGCTGAATCTGCGGGTGGCGGTTTTTCAGCCGAGCGAAGTTGCCAAAATTTCAGCAGTCATTTTTCTGGCGTGGTGGTTTTCACGTGAGAAAACCGAGGCGGGAAAAATCCTCGACGGATTNNTTCATCATCCCCTTCTCTATCGTCTTTGTTCTGATTGGACTCATTGCAGCCGAAGTCGATCTTGGAACCAGCGCCCTAATCGGGGCGACAACCCTTGCGCTCTGCTTTGTCGCCGGCGCCAACTGGGGGGTGATCGTCGCTCTCTTTGGCACTGGACTCGCTGGCCTGATCGGAGTCGCCATGCTGATTCCGGAACGGGCAGCCCGGATGATGACGTTTCTCAATCCTGAGGGAGACAAGCTTGGGAAGGGGCTTCAGCAATGGCAGGCCCTCATTGCCTTTGGTTCGGGAGGAATTGATGGTCTTGGTCTTGGCAACGGGCGTCAGAAATTGCTCTATTTACCGTATGCGCATACCGACTTCATCTTCTCGATGATTGGAGAGGAACTGGGTCTCTGTTTTACCTGGCTAGTGCTGATGGGATACATCCTGATCATTCTCTGCGGGGGGTTGATCGCTTCCAATGCCAAGGATCGTTTTGGAAAATTACTCGCCACTGGAATCCTCCTGTTGATCTCTTTGCAAGCTGCGGTCAATATCGGCATGACGACATCGTTGCTTCCCAATAAGGGAATGCCCCTTCCATTCATCAGCTATGGCGGGAGCAACCTCGCTGTCTGTCTCTTTATGGTAGGAATTCTTGTCAATATTCACCGGATTGGAATGCCGATCGGGCCGATGCCCGAGCGCCATGCCGTGCTTACCGGTCGCTCGGTACCGAGAATCTAGGATCGATCAGCAATGTCCGTTCCGAAGCAATTTGTCATCGCCTGTGGGGGCACGGGAGGGCACCTCTTTCCCGGCCTAGCCGTCGCGGAGACCCTACACGAACGAGGACATGAGATCCTACTGCTTGTTTCGGAGAAGGAGATCGACACAGTCGGTCTCCGGGATCATCCGGAGTTCCGGAGTGAAAAGCTCCCCTCCATCGGGATGCCATCTTTCCTCTCGCCTGCCTTCCCCAGATTTGTCAAACGCAGTTGGGAGAGTTTTAGCACCTGTCGGCAGCTCTATAACCGCTATCTTCCGGCCGCAGTCTTGGGCATGGGAGGATTTACCTCGGCTGCACCGCTGTTTGCGGCACGACAGAAGAAAATTCCCTGTTTTGTTCACGAGTCCAATGCGATAGCCGGCAGGGCCAACCGCCTTTCGGCGCGATGGACAAACAAAGTGCTTCTGGGACTGGCGGCTTGCGAGGCGTCGTTTCCTGGCCGCGAATGCATCGTCACGGGAACGCCCGTGCGCCGCAACCTGGGAACTGCGTTGGATAAAAGTGTCGCACGCGCCTCCTTTGGTCTCGATCCCGCGATCCCGANNCTCCTTGTCATGGGAGGAAGCCAGGGAGCTTCCGGCATCAATCAGCTCCTTTTCCGTGCCGCTTCCTTTCTTGGCAGGGAGCCAATCCAGATCATCCATCTCACCGGAGAGCGTGATGACAATCTTGCCGCGATCAACTATCAGAGAGAGGGGGTTGTCGCCCATGTCTCCCCATTTCATCACCGGATGGAAGATGCTTATTCAGCGGCCGATCTGGTCGTTTCACGCGCCGGTGCCGCGAGCTTGAGCGAGCTTTCCCAGTTCGCACTGCCCTCGATCCTTATTCCGTTTCCCTTTGCGGCTGATGAGCACCAACATCGCAATGCCGAGGCATTCCGGGATGCAGGGGCAGCGGAACTGCTCGAAGAAAAAACGACTGATCCGGAGAAACTCGCCCTGCTGATCCGCAATCTTCTCACGGACGAACGCCGCCGGGAACGCATGGCTGCGGGCGCGAGCGCTGTGCTACCCCGAGGGGCTGCCGGGCTTGTGGCGGACGTGCTTGAGGAGGCTGCCCAATGAGCCGGGGCATCCAAGCGATGCACAAAAAGACAGGGGACAAGGAACTCTCGACCCTCCTTCTTGGTGCTGATCCTCTGAACATCCACCTCATCGGCGTGGCCGGATCGGGGATGAGCGGAATAGCAGCACTCTTGCTGGCGCTCGGACACCGTGTGAGCGGTTCGGATAAATCCGACACCATCGAAGTCGAGCGTCTCTGTCGCAAGGGCCTTAAATTTTCCACCCCCCACGCTGCATCCCTGGTACGGGATGCCGATCTGGTGGTCTATTCCTCCGCGATCCGATCAGGGAACCCCGCCTACGACGCTGCCTTGGCACAGGGTAAGCGTATGGCCCGCCGTGCGGAAGTGCTTGCCGCGGTGATGCATGGCAAGCAGGGGATAGTTGTCTGCGGCATGCATGGAAAGACCACCACTTCGGCGATGGCGGCCCACGTTCTCCGTGCTGGGGGATTAAAGCCCTCCCATTATGTGGGGGCCGAGATCCCCATCCTGGGCACCAATGCTCGATGGGACTCTGAGGGAGAGCATCTGGTGGCTGAGGGAGACGAGAGCGACGGCACCCTCGTGCATTATCATCCCCGTCATGCGCTCGTGCTCAACATCGAGCCCGAGCACCTTGATTACTATGCCGATCAACTCGCAATTGACGGGGTTTTCCTCAGACTTTTGGAGCAAACCTCGGGAGCCGTCTATTACTGGGCCGATGATGAAGGGGCATCCCGTGTCTGCCGACACGCGACGCATGCCATTCCGGTTGGAACGGGTGCCGACTGCCGGTATCGTCTGGCCGAACTGGAGCAGATCGGGTTCATCACGCGCTTTGCGGTCTGTCGAGGGCAGGAATTGCTCGGCGGCATCCAGTTGGGCATTCCGGGGGCCCACAATGCGCATAACGCCCTTCTGGTTATCGCCCTAGCCTGTGACCTCGGTATCCCGTTCGCTACCATAGCCGAGGCGCTGGAAGCCTTCCAAGGAGCCAAGCGGCGCTTCGAACTCAAATATAGAGACGCTACATACCAGGTTTTCGACGACTACGGACATCATCCCACTGAAATTGCAGCAACCTTGGCAACTGCCCGACAGGCCCTTCCAAAAGAGGGGCGTCTGGTAGTCCTCTTCCAGCCGCACCGTTACAGCCGCACCGCAGCGTTTCAGCGGGAATTTGGTTCCGCCTTCCGAGATGCTGATCTGGTCTTTGTCGCACCCGTTTATGCCGCTGGAGAAAAGGTTATTCCAGGAATTGACGCTGAGACAATAGTCCGCTCCGCCAAGCAGGCTGGGCATCCAGCTATCACCTCCGCCGGTTCCGTCATGGCTGTCGCAAGAGCCGCTTCAGCCGTGCTGCGGGAAGAGGATCTCATCCTCACGCTCGGGGCAGGAAATATTCATGAGGCAGGGACCTATCTGGCCGGCGAGCTGGCGTTGCGTTCCAGGCTCCTAGCAGCGATGGGACAGGGAATCTTACGTCTCTCCGAACCGCTCTCGCGTCACACGACGATGCGTGTCGGCGGTCCGGCGCGCTTCTGGGCTGAGCCCGAGACCGAGGAGGGATTCGCGGAGCTTGTCAGGGTCTGTCATGACGAGGGGATACCCTTTATGGTCATTGGGCGGGGTTCCAACCTTATCGTCCGTGACGGAGGATTCCCCGGCGTGGTGGCGTATCTTGCCCGCGGATGCTTCATCGCGAGCAGTATCAATGGTGAGGAAATAAATGCCGGGGTAGGACTCAAGCTCAAGCAACTTGCCACACTGGCCCGAAACGCCGGGCTGAGTGGCTTTGAATGGATGGATGGGATTCCGGGGAACCTAGGCGGCGCCCTTCGCATGAATGCCGGGGCGATGGGCACGCAGACTTTCGACCAAGTGGTACGCATCCGTTTTGCGGACCGTGACGGCAACATTGTCTCTCGCACACCCGTAGAAATGGAAGTCCGCTACCGTGATGTACCAGTGCTCCGCGATCATTATGCCCTGTCAGCCACCCTGAGGGGGGTTCCGGCTCCGGTCACTCGCATCGACGAACTTCTCGGTTCGTCACTCCGGCACCGCAAGGAGACCCAGCCGATCGCGGCGAGTGCGGGATGCATTTTCAAAAATCCTGGTGGCAGGTCGGCGGGAAGACTGATCGAGGAACTCGGTCTGAAGAACAGCATCGTCGGCGGTGCCCGAGTTTCGGAAGTCCACGGCAATTTTATCGTCAATGACGGAGGGGCCACTGCCACGGAAATCCTGGCACTTATCGAGCGCATCCGCACAAAGGCGCGCGACGAACTAGGCATCGAACTGGAGACCGAGGTGGGCATCATCGGCGAAGATCCCGAACTCCGTGAGAATTTATGAAAGAATCGGCTTCCTTTGATCCCCGTAACCGTCACCTTGCCGTCCTGAAAGGTGGGCCCGGTTCCGAGCGTGAGGTTTCCCTCCGATCCGGCGCATCCGTGGCCAATGCCTTGAGGTCTGCGGGCGCCATCGTTCAGGAAGTCGAACTCATGGGCACCGAGTTTGACTTGGAGAAGGAGACGGAACTTGTCTTCAATATGATTCACGGAACCTTCGGGGAAGACGGCGGATTGCAGAAGATTCTGGAGCAGCGCGGGATTCCCTGTACCGGCGAGGGTAGTGAAGAAAGCCGCATTGCTTTCGACAAGATCCTGACCAAGCAGGCACTTGAAAAAGCCGGTGTGCCTACACCCCGCTGGGAGATTCTACGTGCCGGGGAGTTACCATCGATTCCGTTGCCGATTGTGATAAAGGCCCCATGCCAGGGATCGAGTGTCGGCGTGCATCTGATCCATTCGGAGGAGATGATTGGCGCCGCGCTGGCGGATTGCCTGAAGTTTGGAAATGAGGTTCTTGTCGAGGAGCTGGTCGGCGGGCGGGAACTGACAGTGGGCATCCTCGGTGAAGCTGCTCTCCCTGTCGTGGAAATCCGCCCGCATGAAGGCTTCTACGATTACACTAACAAATACACCAAGGGTGCGACCGAGTATCTGGTGCCTGCTCCTCTCAGTGAGATACAGACGGAAGCCGTCCAAGCCGTTGCCCTTGCCGCCAAACGGGCTCTGGGTCTGAAGGTCTACAGCCGGGTCGATGTCCTCCTCGGGTTGGAAGGCCCGACCGTGCTTGAGATCAACACCATTCCTGGAATGACGGAAACAAGTTTACTCCCCAAGGCCGCCGCTGCTTCAGGGCTCGATTTTGTCGGACTTTGCATTAAGATCGCCTCACTTTCCCTGACTTCCCGCGCATGACGACCCGACGCTCCACTGGAAACCACCGCAAAGGGGGGGCTTCCTCGGCACGTCATCACCTCCTCGAACTCAATGTCCGCACGGCAAGCCTGAAGCGACAGCGCCGTGAGAAGGCAAACGGGATCATCTGGAGAATCTTCGCATCTTTTCTTGTCTTGACCCTGCTTGTTGCCAGCGCAGCTTTTGTCGTTGAAAAATTCTTTCTCCGTAATCCCGAGTATTCACTGCATCATCTTGACGCCCAACTGGACGGAGTGATGACGCAGGAAGAGCTTGTGAACCTGACGGGGCTAGAGAACGGAAAAAATATATTCCTACTTCCCATCTGGCAGGCGCAGCAGAGGCTGGAGGCACTGCCGGAAGTCCGTACTGCGTCGCTGGAGAGGGTATGGCCCGACACGATCAAGGTTACATTGGAGCGCCGCATCCCAGTTTTTCTCATAGCTGGAACCGGCGATGCCGCAGAGTCCTTTATCGGCGGCAAGAGCCTGCTCTGCGACCACGATGGTGTCCTGATGCAGCCGGCTCGGCTCGATCCCGAGTTTCTCAATCTCCCCGTGCTCAAGGGGTTTGATCCTGCTGATGCGAAGCCCGGCAGCCGTCTGGAAGATGAACGTCTGAACTACGCGATCGCGCTTCAAGATGCTCTCTCTGGAATTCCGGAGGTGAATTTCAAAATCCGTTCTATTGATGTCTCCAAGGAATATGCGGCGGTTGTGACGGATGCCTCTAATGCCCGATATACCTTTGGCAATGATGACCTGCCTGGTCAGATGGAGCGTCTGAGAAAACTCCTGGTCAACTCTCAGGAAGTCGGACGCCAGATAGACACGGCCAACCTCATGCTCGTGCGGAATACTCCCGTGACCTTCGTGCTGACACCGGAAACGCCGACCTCCAAAATCGTCCCGGTTACAACTGTCAAAAAAGACACCCACCGCTAACCCCCTTCCACAAAAACTCCCACGATGGCCAGCAACCAGATCTATGTCGGACTTGAGATAGGCACCACGAAGATCTGCGTCATTGTGGCCGAGGGAAGGAGCGACGGCACCATCAGCATCCTCGGGGTCGGGGAGACCCCCTCCCGCGGGGTGCGGAAGGGTGAGATCGTCGATCTTGCCACCGTGAGCGAATGTGTCCGCGAAGCCCTGCTCGACGCCGAGGACAAGACCAACGTCGAGATCGGTAATGTCTGGGTGGCCGTCACCGGATCACACCTACGGAGTTTCAATAACCGGGGTACCTTCGTACTCCCCGAGGATCGGGACGTGATCATCGAAGAGGATCTCCAGACAGTGGAAACCAATGCCAAGGAAGTATCGCTGCCTGCCGCCAATAGTTTCCTGCACACCATTATCCAGAGCTACCATGTGGATGGAAACGAGAACGTTCTTAGTCCTGTTGATATGGTTGGAAGCCGGTTGGAAGCCGATTTTCACATCATCCATGGGGTCAAGACCCGCATCCAGAACACCCTACGCTGCATTGAGTCCTTGAAACTTGGAATCGAGGATGTGGTGCTCAGCTCACTGGCAAGCGCGCTGGTTGTGCTGACGCAGCAGCAGAAGGATCTCGGGGCACTCGTGATCGACATGGGTGGCGGCACGACGGATTACCTCGTCTACCTTGACGGCGCAGTCCGGCACAGCGGTGTTTTGGCGCTAGGAGGGGATCACATAACCAACGACATCTCCATCGGCCTTCGCCTTCCGATAGCTCGGGCAGAGATCCTGAAGATACAGGAGGGGTCGGCCGTCGATCCCCAGTATTCCCAGGGGGGGGTGATCACTCTGAAGAACGATCCCAGCTTTCATGGCTGCGAGATTGACCGAAGGGCGCTTGACACGATCATCCATCTCAGGGTGCGTGAAATTTTCGAACTAATCCGTAGTGATATCGAATCCACGGGGGACGGAATTCTCGGGATGCTCGGATCGGGCGTGATGATCACAGGAGGGTGTGCACGCCTGCGTGACATCGCGACGCTCGCGGAGGATATCTTTGACCTTCCTGTCCAGCTTACCCGTGCCAGAGAGGTGGGAGGAGCTACTCAGACCTTTGAGAATCCTCAGTTCTCCACCGCAATCGGGCTAACGAAGTATGCGATGGCTGTAAGCGCCAATGCTCCCGATGAGAGTCTCCTGCAGAGAATGGCCCAGGGATTAACCGGGATTTTCAAAAAACGCTGATAATAACCCCATGAGTTCCACCACCCCGCTTCGACTCCTTGTAGGCATCGGAAATGCCGGTGTCACCGTGCTCGACCGTATTTCGTTAGAGCGTCCCGGGATGAAGGGATTGATGGTGGTTAATAATGACGCTGAGTCGCTTGCTGCATCTGTCGTGGATCGTAAGATCCATGTTCCAGGGGAGGATCTACGGGAGGGCTTCCTTGCCATCGAAACGGAGTTCAAGAGTGCCCTGACTGGAGTCGCTTCCGTCGTTCTTTGCGGTGGCCTCGGAGGGGAGATAGGCTCTTTTCTGCTACCGGCCCTGGCCGCCTTGGCCAAGGCCAACGGCGTTGTCACGCTGGCAGGCGTAGGGATGCCCTTTGCCTTTGAGGGAAGACATCGCCGAGAGTCGGCCACTGTCGCACTCAGGAAACTTCACGATCTCTGCGATGCCGTCGCAGTTATCGATAATGACCGACTCTCGGGGGGAGTGCCTTCGACTGCAGCCGTGGGAGAGGCATTCGGTGCCGCAGATAGAATGTTGCAGGCTTCGATCCTTGCATTGCAGGGGATGCTTTCCACGTCCGGACCGGTTAAGATTACCCGCAGCGATCTGGCTTCCGTCCTCGGAATCCCGGGAGCCGCAACCCATTTCGGATATGGCCATGCGGAGGGAAGCAACCGCCTGCACGAGGCATTGGAGAAGGCGCTCAAAAGTCCGCTCCTCTCCATCCCTGGCAAAGGTTCCGCCCTCAAAGAGTCCAGAATGGTTCTTCTCCTACTGAGCGGCCCTTCGGATCTCTCCTTTGCCGAAGTCCAGCGTGCCGTGGGAGAACTCGAGCGCATCGCCGGAGACAATTCCCAAGTCAGGGTAGGAGTACATGCCACCGGAACTGCCGGAGCGCCGCTGGAGCTTTCCCTAATCACCAGTTCGGGTGTTTCAGTGAAGTTGGCCCGGCAATCTGAAGCAGGTGAGGTTGCTGCTTCGGCAACCCCGCATCTAGCCCAAGCCCACGGAGAATCTTCCGCGCAGGGGACGAATGCCGCCACGACTCCCAGGCAGGCGCCCAAACCATCTGCCAGAACGAGCAAGGTTGGCACCAAGCAAACTCAGGGCGTTCTTGACCTGGAGAACTACCAACGAGGCCGCTTTGACAAGAGCGAGCCAACGATCGTGGCGGGCGAGGATCTTGACATACCCACCTTCCTTCGTAAGGGAATTAAGATCGGCACCCCCACCAGACACTAATCATCACCCATGAGACCCGACAAATTCACAGCAAAGATGCAGGAAGCCTTGAACGGTGCCATTGAGATCGCCTCAGGGCTTGCTCAGCAGGAGATCGGCAACGAGCACATGTTACTTGCGCTCCTTGCGCAGAGCGAGGGACTCGCCCGCCCGATTCTGGAGAAAATGGGTGTCACCATCTCCCCCTTCACCGCGAAGCTGGAATCCGCAGCAGCGGCGCTTCCCAAAGTGCATGGAGGGGCGCAACCCTTTGTCGGGAACGAACTCAGAAGAACCATCGATGCTGCGGAGAAGGAGATGGCGAAGCTCAAGGATGAATTTCTCTCCGCCGAGCATTATCTGCTTTCCCTGAGTCAGGAAAAGAGCACTGCGGGAAAGCTTCTTCAGGAAAACGGGGTCACCCATCAGGGCCTCATGAAGGCGCTAGTGGAGGTGCGCGGAAGCCAACGTGTCACTGACCAGAATCCCGAGGGGAAATATCAGACGCTTGAGAAATACGGGCGCGATCTCACCGAGTTAGCGAGGAAGGGTAAGATTGATCCAGTCATCGGGCGCGATGAGGAGATCCGCCGCACCATGCAGGTGCTTTCACGTCGCACCAAGAATAACCCCGTACTCATCGGTGAACCGGGTGTCGGGAAGACCGCCATCGTCGAAGGGCTCGCACGACGTATCGTCAGTGGGGACGTACCGGACTCACTGAAGAACAAGAAGCTCATTGCCATGGATCTCGGATCGATGATCGCCGGGGCGAAGTTTCGAGGGGAATTTGAGGACAGGCTCAAGGCTTTTCTCAAGGAAGTCACCTCTTCCGAGGGAGAAATCATACTCTTCATTGATGAACTTCACACCATTGTCGGCGCCGGGGCCGCCGAGGGTGCCGTCGATGCCTCCAATCTTCTCAAACCCCAGCTTGCACGCGGCGAACTCCGCACAATCGGGGCGACAACTCTTGATGAGTACCGTAAGTACATCGAAAAGGACGCGGCCCTCGAGCGGCGCTTCCAGCCTGTCACGGTGGACGAGCCGAGCGTTGAGGACACCATCGCCATCCTGCGCGGTCTGAAGGAACGCTACGAGGTGCATCACGGCGT
>PLEU01000020.1 GCA_003136515.1 Spartobacteria bacterium | reverse complement strand
CAGATGTCGGAGGCACTCAATGTTGATGCCACCAACCGCCCCCTGTGGACCAACATCATTGCTAATCTTTCGCCTCAAACTATTGTCCCGGCGAGTAGTATCGGCGCGATCGCAGCACTCGGAGCTCCCTATGATAATCCGGGAGTCAATGTGATCAGATTAACTCAGTCTGGTCCGGAATTTGCAGGCGTGAATGTCACCACGTACCAAAGCCAGCAGATTCAAGGGAGCGGTTCCGGCGAAAGCAGTGCCCAGGCTATTTTCCCGGGATGGGAGGTAGGATTGGAGAGCGACTCTAATACCCTTCAGGCAGGATATAATACCGTCTGGCTGATGGGCGCTTGGTTTGATTTCAACGCAAACTGTTTCTCCTACACCTCAGCTGCCTGCGTCGGCTATGACCCAAACACTATTCTGACCAACCTTCATAACTTCCTGAGCGACTATGCCCAGTTGAATTTTATCATTTCCATTAGTGGTGGTGCTTGGCCAGNNTTGCAGAGTTACCAGACGAACATGCACGTATTTCCGGACTGGCCAACGAATCAATCGGCCTCCTTTGGAAACCTGAACGCCTGTGGGGGCTTCTTGGTCTCGAGCGCCATCACCCTGGGCGAGCCTGACTACATACAGATCCAGAGCACGGCTGGACAGCCGCTCAAACTGGTCAATCCTTGGACCAATTCCAGCGTGCAATGTGTCTCGAGCATCAACGGAACCACCAACCTCTCAGGAACCATCCTCAACTACCAAACCCAAGTGGGGGAAGTCCTCACCCTGACATCAACTTCTCTTCCCAATCTCACTTCACCCACCAATGTGACGGCCTCCGCAACCAACGGTTCCGTGGTGCTCAACTGGAACCCGGTCTCCGGAGCCGCCGGCTACAACGTGGCCCGCTCCAGTTCCCCGAGTGGGCCCTTTGTCAATCTGGCTACGCTGACTTCGGGAACCAACTACAGCGATGCGAGTGCATCTTACAATACGACCTACTACTACCAAATCACGGCGATAGTTCCCGGTTACGAAAGCACCAATGCGACAACCCTCACCGTCACCACGGGTGGCAAGCCGCCGATCGTGAACGCCTCCTTTGAGGCGCAGAGCGTGGCCCAGGGCGGCTACTTGGTGGCTACTCCCACGGACTGGAACTCCTCCCTAAGCGGAACGGCTGCCGCTGTAATCAGTCCCGGAAGCACCGGTAGCGCAGAGCCGTGGCCTTCCCTCCCAGTGCCCGGAGTAGATGGGAACAACTACTGCCAGATCTATGCCTCATCTGCCGGGGTCAGCGGCATGGTTTATCAGGATACGGGTATCAAATATGTCGCCGGAACCACCTATACTCTAACGGCAGCCTTTGGACTCCAGACCTCCCAGAGCTTTGACACCGGCAGCTCCTTTGGGTTCTACAACTCCTCCCTCACCCCGGTTACCTCGACCACTATCAAAACCAATCAACTCACCCTGGGAGCATTCACCAATGTTTCGGTGAGTTATACGGGGACAGGGAGCGAGGGTGGCAACGGGGACATCATTGTCGGCTTCAATGCTCCCTCCGCCGCGGTCGCCTCCTCCTACTTCGACTTTGACAATGTAAGTCTCGTGGTGAGCAACTCGTCGACACCCTCCATCACTACCGAGCCCACTTCCAAAACAGCAAGTGTGGGAAGTACGGTTTCTTTCACGGTGGTGGCCTCGGGAACCGGCCCCTTAAGCTACCAGTGGTATGCCAACACGAACACCCCCATCACCGGCGCCACCAATGCGGCTCTGACTCTAACCAACGTGCAGGCAAGCGGCACCTATGACGTCGTCGTCTCCAATACTTATGGATCGCTCACAAGCTCCATTGCGGGCCTGACGGTGATTCCGGGCCAACTAACCCTCCTTGATGTGCAGTTTGGCAACACGGCCACCCAGAGTGGAGCTGCGGTCTTGGGGTTCTCGGGAGACACCTGGAATGTCATTACCGGAACGACCACCAACCTTGCAAGTTCCTCAGGCGGGATACTCGGCGGAGTGAGTCTTACCTTTAGTAGTCAGGGCATCTTCAACGACTCAGGCGGAAGTCCCATGGACGCTGCCACCACCCCCCTGATGGAAGAATATGCCTATGGCGATTCCCCCACAAAGGTCTTGGTAAGCCTGACAGGACTTTCACAGTATGAGGGAGACACGTTCACCCTGGTGGTTTATGGGGCTGGGGATAAGAGCGGACAGGGTGCTTCACTGAAGCTGACCGGAGCTGCAGGAGGCAACTCTGGAAGCACGCTCACCACGACAGCAACCTCACGGCAAATTTCCCTTGGGAACGGTGTTGCCTACCAAACATTCACCGGCACCCTGACCAACGGGACCCTAGGCATCACAGCCTCCACCCCTGCCGGAGGAAGCTATGCCATTGTCAATGGATTGCAGCTTCAGTTGGCACCTCAGCAACCCTCCATCACGACCGAACCCGCTTCGCTCTCGACCAATAAGGGAAGCAGCATCTCCTTCACAGTCGTGGCTTCTGGAACCGGCCCCTTAAGCTACCAGTGGTACTCCAACACGAACATGCCGATCATCGGAGCCACCAACTCCAGTCTCTCTCTTACAAATGTGCAGGTAAGCGGCACCTATGATGTGGTGGTGAGTAGTCCCTACGGGTC
>PLEU01000090.1 GCA_003136515.1 Spartobacteria bacterium | reverse complement strand
GATCAGTCCCGCGCCGAAGCAATCCGCAGCAAATGCCTCGGGAAGCCCGGTATCATCGAGGAGACCAAAAAATCGACCACGCAAGCCTCTCCTCTGCTCTGTGATCTGACGACTCTCCAGCGCGAGGCCAATGGGCGCTTTGGCTTCAGTGCCAAGCGCACCCTCCAGCTTGCCCAGCGCCTCTACGAGCATCACAAAGTGCTCACCTATCCGCGTACTGACTCCCGCTACCTCCCCGAGGATAATCTCCCGGCGGTGAAGGCGGCTTTCAAATCCTTTGAGGATAAGGAACTCAAAAAACACGCCGAGACGGCCCTGAGCAACAACTGGGTGATCAAGACCGGCAAGGTCTTCAACAATGCCAAGGTCTCCGACCACCATGCCATCATTCCGACCGGAGCCTCCATTGCCGGTCTCGATGAGACCGAAGCAAAGCTCTTCCAGATGGTCGCCCAGCGTTTCCTCGCCGTCTTCTATCCTCCGGCCCGCTTTGACGTGACCACACGCATTACCCGCGTTGAGGGCGAACCGTTCAAGAGCGAGGGGAAAGTTCTCACGGATCCCGGATGGCTGGCGATTTACGGCAAGCAGATCTCCGGAGACGATGATGCCAAGATCCTTATCCCGGTCTCCGCGAAAGACGGGCGTTTCGAAACCGCCGACACTGAATCCGTTGAAGTCCACGAGGCTCAGACACGCCCGCCCGCCCGATTTACTGAGGCAACCCTGCTGAGTGCCATGGAGGGGGCCGGGAAGTTGGTGGAAGATGAAGAGTTGCGCGAGGCGATGAGCCAGCGCGGCCTTGGCACGCCTGCCACAAGAGCCGCCATCATCGAGGGACTACTTGGCGACGGGTATGTCCTGCGCGAAGGACGTGACTTGTCGGCAACGAGCAAAGGGTTGGCTCTTGTTAACCTGCTCCGCCACATGGGAGTCGCAGCCCTCACCTCTCCCGAATTGACCGGCGAATGGGAATTCAAATTGAAGCGCATGGAGGCCGGCGAGTTTCAGCGTCCGGAGTTCATGGCGGAAATCAGGGGCTTCACCCGCGAGATTGTTTCCAAAGCCCAGGGATTCACCGATGACTCGGAAGGTGCCTTTCCCGATCTTGAGGTCGTGTGTCCGAAGTGCGGTAAAGGTCCTTTCAAGGAAACCGTCCGTCAATTCAAATGCCGCTCTTGCGACCTCAGTCTTTGGAAATCACTTGCCAGCCGACCGCTAGAACGTACCGAAATCACCGAACTGCTCACGAAGAAAACTGTCGGGCCGCTGGAGGGTTTTCGTAGCCGTTTTGGCAAACCCTTCGCCGCCGAGCTGGAGTTCGATGCGGAGTTCAAGCTGAGGTTTGTCTTTGGTGAACGCGAAGGCGATCCTGCGGCCGAGGAGGCGCTGCGCAATGCAGAAATTGTCGCCGGATGCCCCGTCTGCAAAAAAGGGAAGATCCGCGAAGGCGCAATCAGCTTTGGNNCGGTTTGGAAAAAACATGCGACTTCCGGATGGGCAAAACCATTCTCCAGCGGGACATTCCGCGGGAACAAGTCGTCAAGATTGCCGAAACTGGCAAGAGCGATCTCATCGCCGGGTTTCTCTCCAAGAAAGGACGCAAGTTTGCGGCTTATCTTACGCTCAATGGTAAAAAGGTTGGCTTCGAATTCGAACCAAGGGCTCCCAAGAAGGAAAATGAAGCCGGTGTCCCGCGCAACCGCTTTGGCAAGCCGATGAAACCAAATCTTACTACCGGTGCTGTTTCCACCAAGGTGGAGAAAATCAAGAAGGTCACCGCAAAGAAAGCCGCCGTGCCAAAAAGGAAATCAAGAGCTACGACGTCTCCTGAAAAAGCCGCCGTATAGAAGAGGGCGATCCCAGCAGTTACTCAGGCTGGAACCTTTTTTGCCCTGCGGGATGGTTTTCCTGATGATTGCAAGTTCTTGCAGCTGCCAAGGAGTCGCAACAGATCGCAACGGCCCTCGATTCTGAGTGCCTTTTCCGTCGGTGAGAAACCCATGCGACGTGTGATGCAGTTCTGCATGATATCAAGGTTGGGGTCCTCAAACTCCACAATCTTACGGCAGTCTACACAGACGAGGTGATTATGGTGAGGACTCTGAAGAAAATTTGGATCGTAAAGCCGCTCCCCTCCTCCCAATGAGATCTCTCGCAGCATACCACTCTCCACGAGGTGGAGGATCGTCCGATAGATGGTGGCGCGGGATGCCGAGGAATCGCTCTTGCGAAGCCGTTCGCAGAGTTCCTCGGGACGGAAATGCTCGTGCGTCCGGAAAATGAGCGTGGTCACCGCCTCACGCTGCTTGGTGAAACGCAATCCCTTGGAAGCAAAGAAGGCCTGTGCCTGCCCAAGTACGGCTTTCAGCGAGGGTTGATCCATGAATTGTAAGAATGCGACGGGCCTTGCGCGGGGTCAAGGGAACCCTCACGGGGTATAACGTTGGGCTAGAGGCAAGCGACGGCCCATTCCAAATGCCCGGCCCGTAACCTTGATTCCCGGAGCTGCCTGTTTGCGCTTGTATTCGTTCCGATCCACCATGGCTACGATGCGTCTGGCCAAATTTTCACCATATCCACGGTCAACAATCTCGTGAATCGAGAGGTTCTCCTCCACATAGAGAGCCAGTATGGCATCTAGGAGTTCATAGGGCGGCAAACTGTCCTGATCGGTCTGATTTGGTCGAAGTTCTGCACTTGGAGGCTTTTCTATCGTGCTGGATGGAATGATCTCCCCCTCCCGGTTAATCCATCGGGAAAGATCATAGACAAGGGTCTTAGGAAGGTCGGAAATTACAGCTAGTCCTCCGCACATATCGCCGTAGAGGGTGCAGTAGCCGACCGCGAGCTCGCTTTTATTTCCGGTCGAGAGCAGGAGACTGCCGAATTTGTTCGAGAGCGCCATGAGCGTCACTCCGCGCAGTCGTGCCTGCAGATTCTCCTCCGTGGCATCCTCCGGCATATCTGCAAAAACCGCGGCCAAACCTTCTCTCATGACCTCGAAAGTCGGGGTGATCGGCAACGTCAGGCAGCTGATGTCAAGTTTCTCCGCAAGGGTTTGGGCATCCTGAATGCTTCCTGCAGAGGAGAAGGGGCCGGGCATCGCCACTCCTGTAACATGCTCTTTACCAAGGGCCTCCACCGCCAATACAGCCGTAAGGGCGGAATCAATACCTCCACTCAGACCAAGGACGGCCTTCTTGTAACCGCACTTGTGAAAATAATCTCGCACACCCAGCGTCAGGGCCCGATAGAGCTCTTCGAGTTCATCTCGCTGAGTTGAAACATCGGCAACCGCAGCCGTTATATCTTGGGTGCCACAAACAACAGAGGCAATCGCCAGTTCCTCTTCAAAGCCTCCCAAGGCATGAAGCATCCGACCTGTCTCCGAAATAGCTAGTGAGTGGCCGTCGAAGACAAGCTGATCATTACCGCCGACTGAATTGCAATAGATAATGGGAACATTAAGTCGTTCAGCCTGATGCTGTAACATCTGTGTACGCAAACCTGGCTTACCATGCTCATAGGGTGAGGCGCTCAGATTGATCAGCATCTCGGCACCAGCGCGAATCAGGTCGGCGGGTGGATCGGCGCGGTAAAAGGGACCTGGTAGAAACTCGGGTGTCCATAAGTCTTCACAGATAGTGATGCCGACCGTTTTCCCTGCTACTTCGACTGGCGAGGAGGCCCCGCCGGGTTCAAAGTAACGTGCTTCGTCAAAGACATCATAGGTGGGAAGACGTCTTTTATGAACCACAACCGGAACCTCGGCTTTCCTTAAAAGGGCCGCTGCGTTGAAAAATGGCTTCCCCCTGCCACTCTCGTTGAGATCAATGAAACCTACCACCAGCGGCACATCCCCAACCAGTGCGATCGCGTCGTGTAGGTTTGCTAGGGCGACGAGATTACGTCCCACAAATTCCCCGGAAAAAATTAGGTCAAGGGGTGGATAACCCGTCAATGCAAGTTCCGGGGTGATAACCAACTCCGCCCCTTGCGCAACCAGATCACGATAAGCGGCAAGAATAAGCCCTGCGTTGCCCTCGAAATCCCCGACCGTGGTGTTAATCTGAGCGAGCCCTATCTTCATGCGCTCACTCTACCAGAATCCCCACTGTCGCGTGGTACAAATATAGAGACCGAGACCAAGATTCGCGACCGCGTGCGCTGTCACACAGGCAGCAAGGCTACGCGTTCGCGTCGCGACGAGGTTCAGGAGAATACCCGTGATAAAAGCTGCCGGCCAGTCTATCGTCGCATGCACTGCCACAAAGGCCACAACCACCGCCCAGAAACTAAACTTCGAAGAGCTTCCGAATGGAAGTGAGGTAAAATCATCCTTCACCAGATACCGCAGCAGAAATCCACGCCAGAAAAACTCCTCCACCAGCGGCACCAAGAGCACTAGCCTGGCAAACCGTGCCGTCAGCATCCAGAACGACATCATGGGGATCACCTGTGGGTCAAATCCCTCCATGCGACGGGGCTGATGAAAAACTTCCTGTGGTGCAATCCAAAGTCCGAAAATGAGCACCCCCACTCCTGCACCCATGAGCAAATTAACCACGGTCGTTCCGCTGAAATCGTAAGCCCGCCAGAACCAGAGCAATACAGCCGCACACACGACGGTCTGAATCGGATAAATCCAGTACATCGGATCGAGTGTAAGCCCCCCAAAATGTGTGACTCCGAGATAACGAAAACCTGTCACAACAACGAGGCCCGCCATGAACAACGCAAAGGGAAGCACATAAGCTAGGAGGATCGTGCGCTTCGACATCGCACTTGGGTAGCAGTTTGCCTGCCTGCGGGAAAAGGTTTCTTATTAGGCTTTTATCTTCGGTCCGAGGCTGACGTATCATGGGGCTATGGTTCGCCGTCAATGCATTTCCAAAGTTCTCTATCCTCTTCTGGGCTCCCATGTCCCGACAGTCGGTGGTGTAGCCTCCGCCATTGACCGCGGGGTGGCGATCGGCTGCACGACCATTCAGATCTTTGTGAAGAACAATATGCAGTGGTTCGCAAAACAACTTCCCGATGCAGATGTCATGGCCTTCACGGAGCATCCTCTGCGCGGTCGTCTCGGAGCCGTCATAGCCCATGCTGGATATCTGATCAATCTCGGCGTGGAGGGAAGCGAAAACCATGAGAAATCTCTCCGATCGCTTTCCGACGAGATGCTGCGCTGCGAGCAGCTCGGAATTCACTCCCTTGTCCTTCACCCCGGCTCCCATCTTGGCGCAGGCACCGAAGCCGGCATCGCATGTGTGGTGCGCAACCTCGATCGTCTCCATATGGAACATTCCAGACTGAACGTTCGCATCGCGCTTGAAACAACCGCCGGCCAGGGGGGGGCCCTTGGGGCCCGCTTCGAAGAGATCGCTGCCATTCTGGAACGCGTCTCAGATCCGGATCGCCTGCAGGTTTGTCTCGATACGGCCCATGTTTTCGCTGCCGGGTACGATTTATCGGCTCCCGGGGGAGCTGAAGAAACATTTGCCGAATTTGACCGCGTCATCGGTCTTGGACGGCTTGCTCTTCTTCATCTGAATGAATCCAAGGCGACGCTTGGTTCCCGCGTTGATCGCCACGACAATCTCGGACGGGGAAAAATTGGGCTAGCACCCTTCCGTTGGATCATGAATGCGCCGGAGCTCACAACCATTCCTAAAATTCTGGAGACCCCCAAAGGCAAGGATCTTGCCGAAGATGTGGAGGCCATGGCTCTCCTGCGAGGATTTGTTGAAGAGTAGTTTCTTGATAAGGCGATGGTTTAGGGTTTAAAAAACCTCGTTTCATGAACGACGATCAAGATTCCTCCTACTCCAATGCCTACCGCCAGTACTCCCGGGACCAAGTTCTCGAAAGCAGAGAGATTCAAGTGGAGAGAAAATTTTTCCGCGTCGAAGTTCGCGAAAATGACCGCGGCCGCTTCCTGCGGATCACGGAGGAATCGCAGGGTCGACGCAACACTGTGATCGTTCCAGGCACAGGCTTTACCGATTTCGCAAGACTCCTTAGCGATGTTCTGGCGGCCGTGGGCGAATAGATTCAGGGACAATCGCCAGGCTGAAGATGTCCCGGCGCACCACCGTCAGAATGGACTGATTTGCGCCGATCGCTACGGACAGACTATTCAGATGTCTTCTGCAATAGTGTGTCGGCGTCCTCCATGCTCCTAAAGATCGTTTTGCGGATTGGACCAAAGGGGTCGGCACCTCCGTTTTGTGACTGGGGAACAGAAGGCTGGGCTTTGGGAAGCGCCATGATCACCGACTGATTTCTAGCTTGGGCGGCATATATTTTTTGGATTTCGTCCATTGTGAGGGCGCGATTGAAGACGAAGATATCATCCATGATGCCCTCATAGCGAAATTCCCCTCCATCCAATCGTTCTCCAATCAACATAGTGGTGTCGGTTTTCGGTATGAAGCTTCCAAGGTAACTCGATGTGACAAGTGAGCCGTTGTAATAGAGTTTTGCCTGTCCGCTGGCCTTGTCATAGGTAAGCGTAACAAATTGGAAGACCCCTGCCTGGACAGTCCCTGGGGGAGTTGAAAAAATGTGTACGTTCCCATCAGTCCCAATGATATTCGCATAGAGGTTTCCCGGACTTGGAATGTTACCGGGAAGATCAGAAATCCAAAAGTGGACTCCCCAATGGAGATTCCAGTTGATGCCATTCGGATCACCTCGCCATTCGATCAGCGGTTGTGGTGTGGCAACAGAGGTTGGGTTGATCCAGCAAGCCAATGTGAGGCCATCCCCTTTACCGACATTGAGTGATGATGAGGTGGGAATGCTTAACCCTTCGGAATGACCGTCAAATTGAAAGCCCTCTCCGGATCCTGCGGATGCATATGTTACTCCCGTCTGGACGATTGCGTTATTTGTTCCAGCACTGTCTTCACCATTTCCATCACCCGACCATAGTGCAACGAGTCCTAGTGGAAATTCCGAGGTTAATCCCAGGTCGCCCCTGGTCGACGACCCCTTGATTTTCCTGATCATTTTCATCGGCACTTCTGATTTGCCGAAGCCTGTCTGTAAATGAATTGTGGGTGCCACGAACTGCACATCCAGCACATCGCCATTAGTCGCAGTCAGGCGGACTAGATTTTCATTTTCATTTCCGTTGCCGACAAATTCGATGGATTTGATCCCCGTAACAGGCAGTTTGAGATCACCCAGCGATGGGGAATGAAACTTCAATGGATCATCCAGAATCTTCCCGATAACACGAGAACCATCCCGAAGCTCTAGGGTTAATTGCGACCGTGTCTCTTTTGGAGAAGCAACCGTTATGGGTCCTACAGGCTTTGTGTCCGTAGCATCAACCTCTTCAATACTGACATTATCGACTAGAATCATAGCGTCTCCTGGCACAGGCAGATTTGTGAATGTCAGGGTGTGATCTCCAGTGGTAAGAAAAACAGGTGTGGTCTGAAAATCCTGCCAGTTAATATCCGGAGGAGTGAATGAACCAACGCTCGTTCCATCAACAAGTACGGTAACTGTTTGATTCTGACTGTTATCACGGCCTATCTGATCCCGCTGGGAAGCGATGAACTTGAATGCATAGGTGCCGGCACGCAGATTGGAAATGGTTTGGGACATGGAGGCTCCTACGCCATGCAATCCCTGTAGCCATGCAAATTGAGTTCCATAGGATGTTCCTGATTTATAAAACGCCATTCCACTGCCGTTTTTGGCCACGCCCGCGCTATTCACGAATGTCCATCCGGTATCCGTAGGGTCAGTGCTGTAGCTAAAGTAGGGATTTGGTACCGTTACATCGGGAGTTTCAAAGCTGGGATTTTGAATCAGGCTGCTTAAATTAACCGACTGAAGTCCGGCTGGATTTGTTAACTTAATCATACTTATCAAGTTGATCGGCACCTCCGACTTTCCGAAGCCGGTTTGTATGGGCAGCGTCGCAGCCACAAATTGCACATCCAGCACATCTCCATTTGTCGCAGTCAGTCTGGCAATGTTAGCATCATCGCCGCTCCCTGTGAATTCGATCGATTTG
>PLEU01000049.1 GCA_003136515.1 Spartobacteria bacterium | reverse complement strand
GAATCTGTGACGGGAGCGCGGACGACAGCGAGCATCCGTTGCCTGATGGTTGCCCCGGTCATGATGCCGTTGAGGGTGTCAGGACGTACAGGATATCGACTGATAGAAGCCCTTCGCACCGACACGGCCATGATGAGCGCGGACGGATGGATCCCTCGGCTCTACAGATGCCTCCCGTCAAAGTTCTTTACATGTCATAGGCCAAGAAAACGACCTGATGCTTTTCAGATACATAAAATGTTCCTTTTGTTTGGTTTAGGTCTATTCATCTGAAAGTATTTCCGAGATGCATCCATCCGAGGGACAGAATTTGGGAATAGATAAGGTCACTTTATTGCTCTAGATATCCGCAGCTATTTCTGCTTATCTTCGCCTTGGCCGATTCTGTAGGCCTCAAATATTCTCCACCGAGCACAATACTGGGGCCACTTAGCGCAATTCCCACAGAATGGCGCCGTTTTCCTCTTGACGCAGAGTCGCGTAGCAGTGTTACGCTTTTAGGGTGTCTAAATTCTCGGAGTTTCATCACGAGAGAAAAGCACGAGCCGCCATTCCCATCGAAGAGGTGGCGACTCGTGCTCACGCCGGCCCTGAAGGACCTGCTGCTCTATATTGGGCAGGTCCTCTCAGGATGTCAATAAATGATTGATAACCAAGAGAAAAGAGGATCCCATGAAGTCGAAAAAACAGCCACCTTCCCCTAAGGTCGAACAGCGCGCGCGCCTCAGCCAGAGCGACATTCCTGCATTTTCATTGGAAAGGGCCTTAGCGATCCCTCAGGCAATAGGTGACAACTATGCCTTTAAGCCCGCGAGTCCACTGGACATTGCAAGCGCACTTGGCGTAGTACCCACTACTGGCGGGTTTCGGATGCTTACAGGCGCTTCGATGGCCTACGGACTAACATCAGCAAGCTGGGGAGCCAGTGAAATTTCCATAACTAATCTCGGCCTCCGTATTGTTCGTCCACTTGGAGACGAAGTCGACGTAGAACGTGCTAAGCGAGAGGCAGTTCTCCTCCCCAAAATCGTGGGGGAGTTCCTTCGGAAATATGACAATGCGGCTCTCCCGAAACTGGAGATCGCTCAGAATGTACTTCTCACATTAGGAGTGCCTGCTGATCGTACGAAAGATGCACTGGCAATGATTCTGGACAATGCTAAGGCAGTTGGATTTCTCCGTCAGATCAACGAAAAAACTTTTGTCGATCTAAAAGGAACGACAACAAATTCCCTCAGCCGCGACACCGAAGTCGTACCTGAATCTGTAAGCAGTGAAGCCGAAGTGGACCCAAGTCCCGCCGTTGCTACAGCGGCAAGTGTTAGATCGCTTTCCACAAATGATACGCGCCTAAAGAGAGTGTTCATCACGCACGGTAAGAATCGGGCTCTAATCGATCCGATCGAGAAGCTGGCGGCCTTCGGAGATTTGAAGGCGGTTGTATCGGTAAACTCTCCTACAGCATCGCTTGCAGTTCCGTCGAAGATCATGGAGGAGATGCGGTCATGCGGTGCGGCTATTATCCTCGTTGAGAACGAACGGACATGGGTGGACGCTGAGGGGAATCCGCAGGTCGCGCTCAATGACAACGTCTTGATCGAGATCGGAGCTGCGATGGCTCTCTTCGGGCAGCGCTTCATACTCGTTGTGAAGGACGGAGTAAAGCTTCCTAGTAATCTTCAGGGGTTGATTGAGCTCCGTTATAAGGGCGAAACTCTCGACGTGAACGATACAGTCAACCTCCTGGGCGCGATGGCGGATATGAAAAGTCGCGCATTGCCCTCCTGACGAGCCGGGTGGCCACCCTTTGTCGTTCTTTGGTAAAGGGTGGGCCACGCGCCGTGAGAGTCCTGTCCTCACTTTTCAGGAGATCTTCCGTCGGATTGAAGTGTCGATTTCTCTTCTTGCGGGCTGAATCGACTACATCACGACGAGAAAACACATATCAACGTAGTTACCAGCTCAGGGAAACGAAGCTACAAGAGTATTCTGGTTATTAGGCAACCCTAGAGGAGGAATATGGCCGTCCAGTCCTTTGAAGTAATGGATATTAAGTGTGTTGACGATGGCGATGGCGATCAAGGAGTTAGGTTTATCGGAAAGAACAAAATGGTTACCCTTCTTCTTGATCGAGGTCGTGATGGTCACGACGAAGCAATTTGTGAGTTACAGCGAACACTTTGGAACGCCGGACATCGCCCCTACACGATGTTCATCGAAGACCTTTAGGAGAACAGGTGTAATGAGCCAACAGAAACCATGTGCCGTGTGCACTGTCTGTGGGCACGTGTCCTATAGCCTCAATCTAATAAATGGTCCATGCGGCCGGTCAAGTGGCGGGAAGCGATGCCGTGGAGTCAACGGCAGTAGGTTGAATACAGACGATTGGGCGGAATGTGATCGGTGCCGAGGGGCAGGCAGAGCCGATGGGTCGCGATGCGTGAAATGTGAGGGTGTGGGCTGGGTTGACGTCAGACCTCGCTAGCGCAAGAGCCTGGTGCATGAGCTAGCGTCGCCGGCTGCCGCCCGCCGTCCCTTACACAAATCCAAGATGAATGCTTAGCGCGTCCTGTACCCGGCGGAGCGTCTCGGAATCGACCGAGCCGACTCGAGGACGAAATCTGCGCAGCGAAGCTGTCTGAACCATATCCACCATGATTTCGGATTCCAATCGCAGACCGTTTTCAGGAGTTGGGATGATGGGTACACGAACATTCGGAACGCGCAGCAGATCGGTGGTTATGGGGAGATAGGTAAAGTAGCCTGTCGAGAATGCCCGATCAGATTGAAGGATCAGCGCGGGTCGCGGCTTGCCGAACTCACCCGGTGGAGCGACCAGGACGATATCGCCACGGTTCACACCCAACCCTCGTGCGTCTGCGTGGCCTCCCAGAAGTCGAGTTCCTCGCGCTGCCGCTCATAGGCAGCATTGATGATCTCGCGCTGGCGGCGATACTCGGCGGCGACCTCAGGGTTATCGAGGTTGGGAACCTCCATCGTGACGGTTCGCGTGAGCGGCTCCTGCGGGGCGGACTCCGGATTGTGGGTCAAGGTCGCCATGGGGAAAGTATACCTCTGGTCGGTTGCCCAACCCGCCTACTTCTCTTCCAAGTGTTTGAGGATGGACTTCAGGTCAGCCCTGATCGCCTGAATCTCTGCCTCGGC
>PLEU01000206.1 GCA_003136515.1 Spartobacteria bacterium | reverse complement strand
CCTTCAGGCTAATCGAATTAAGAATACATTTCCCCTGGATGCACTTCACCCCCCTCTCCAAGACAGACCATTTTGAGCTGTCGATCATAACCGGAACTCGGCTAATCTCCGGATCGGCTACTAGGAGATGAAGAAAGGTTTCCATCACTGCCTCGCTGTCCAGCATTCCCTCATCGACATTCACNNTCCGCTCGCCGATCATCATGAAGGAACCGCCAGAGGAGATCGTGAGTGCCTCTAGGCCGCTGAGTCGGAGCGCGGAGGAAGGCGTTGCCGGTTTGCGGGGCGGATGATGCCTGACAGCCTCCGCTATCGCGGCGATGTGCTCCGGCGTGGAACCGCAACAACCACCCACCATATTCAACCATCCCTCGGAGGCAAACTCCTCCACTAGGGCGGCCATATCCGAGGCCGATTGATCGTACCCGCCGAAGGCATTCGGAAGACCAGCATTGGGATAGCAGCTGATGTAACAGTCGGCGATTCGGGAGAGTTCCTCGATATATGGGCGCATCTCGGCAGCTCCGAGGGCGCAGTTAATCCCGACGGCCAATGGCTTGGAATGCCGGACGGAATTCCAGAAGGCCTCCACGGTCTGTCCGGAGAGAGTCCGCCCTGAGGCATCGGTGATCGTCACCGAGAGAATTACCGGCCATCGCATACCCCGGCGTTCAAAGACTTGCTCGGAGGCAAAGATTGCTGCCTTGAGGTTGAGTGTGTCAAAGACGGTCTCCAATAGGAGTAGATCAACGCCACCGTCAAGCAGTGCCTCAATCTGCTCGGTGTAAGCAACCACTAGGCTGTCGAAGGTCACGGCACGGTATCCGGGATTGTTCACATCTGGCGACATTGATGCGGTTCGGTTGGTCGGACCAACCGAACNNCACAAAAACTTGCCTCCCCGGTTTGTCCGCCATGAACTCCTGCGCCGCCTGGCGCGCCAAATTCGCTCCGGCAAGGTTGATCTCGCGAACGGCATCCTCCAGCGCATAGTCGGCCTGAGATATCGTGGTGGAGCTGAAAGTATTGGTCTCGACGAGGTCGGAACCCGCCTCGAAGTAGGAGCGGTGAATACCCTTGATTACATCAGGACGTGTGATGGAGAGCAGGTCGTTGTTACCCTTGAGATCGTGGCCGTGATTCTTAAAGCGCTCACCGCGGAAATCGGCTTCTGTCAGGGGATGTTGTTGGATCATCGTACCCATCGCCCCGTCAAGAATGGTAATACGGCGTGCAAAAAGCTCGCGAAGCGCGGAAGCGGAAGGGTGCTCTGGAAGTGATGTGGGCATGATCAGAAGGCGATAGAAGGAATTGGAGAATGCTGGCCGTCAGGATAGCGTTTGGAAATGCAGAGTTCTATGGAAACGATTGATGCCGGTGGTGTGGGACTCCACCTTTTTCTCCCGGCCGGCTATGGTGTACGTCCATCGCACCGCTATCCTCTGCTGCTCTCCTTGGGGGATCTTGAAGCAGCCGCAGGTTTGGCTGCTCTGAATGCCGAGGGCGTAGTCCCGGAGTTCCTCGTCGCCGGGATTTCGCCTGAACTTGCAACCGGAACTATTCCGGATCCGGCAGAGATCGTTGCCGTGATTGCATCTCGTTATCGACTGCTTGAGACACCTAGTGCCCGCTGGATTGCGGGAACAGGACATTGGGCTATCCCCGCCTTGGAGGCGCTGCTCGATCATCCGGAGGTTTTTGGCGCGGCTGCCTGCCTCTCCTCTTCGTTTGAAGGGTTTGAGGAAGCTCCACCCATCCACTCGCGGGCGTTGCGCAGCCTGGAAGATCGGCTGTCGCTGCCCAGTGGTGTCCGTCTTTATTGCGACTATGGCACCCTTGGCATCGACGAGTGTTATGAACCTTATCACCGGGACCTTGGAGGGATTTTGCGTGGCAAAGGATGGTGTGACGAAAGAGAGTTCAGGATCACCAGAATTCCCGGTGGATCGCACACATCGGCTTCGTGGCAGAAGCGTCTCAATCCGGCGTTGCGGTGGCTCGCCTCCCGGCATAATTAGCAGACTGTTGCAACGCTCCTGCTGCGGGATGCCAGGCAACGCTCTAGGGATACGAAAAGACTCGCAAAGAGAAGATCCCCGCACAGGCTATTGCGAAGGAAAGTCCATGTGGGGGGGTAGCCTGGCAGTCCTGTGCCCAGTGCCTGGATCCATCCGGGAAATGTCTGGGGATAGGATGCATTTCCTAACCAGCTCCCCGTATTGGTCACGAGATAAAATAGGAGCGATACGGCCAAGGTGCAGCACATTACGGGGAGGAGGCCCACTGCCGAACTCCCATCCTTGTTGCGTCGCAATGCGACGCCTACACCGGCCGCCACCAGATAACACGGAAGTGTCCAGAGGATCTGACCGGAGGCAACCTGTTCACCGTAATGGATGTTGAGCACCGCATCGGAGAGAAGGAGGGCGATGAGAGTAATGAAAATTCCCGCCGTGCCGGGAAGGAAAAGCGCACCGCAAAGCGCCGCCGCCATGAGGGGCGAAAAATTAGGGAGCACCTCGGGAGCGAAATCAACCCGGATAACCCGGAAAAAGACTCCGCTGAAAAGAAGGACTAGGGCTAGAAGTTCACCTCGGGAGAGCGAGAAGAAAAGGGGAGGCCGGATGGGGTTTGTCATTTAATTGGGTGTCATGAGGGAGGGGTCGATTTGTCCGATTTTGGCAGTTGGAAGTCGCCGGTCAAGCGTCCCCGGCATCATAGGAAGATAACCTGCGGAGCCGTCGGAAAATCCAACCATGGCTTTGCCCCCGATGCGAAACTGAACAGTGCTTTCAGTCGTGTCAAAATAGTAGAATTCCTCCACCATGGGGTGCGCGGGCGATGCGGGTAACTGGAAGGTATTCACTTGGGCGCAGGTGGCAAAGACCGGAACTCTCGAAGATTGTGAAAAGGTCAGCCTGTTAAGACCAGACAGGAGTAGATTATAGCCGTAGGCAAAATGGGTGTGACCGTACTTAGGCTTTAACGCAAAACCGCCGCGAGTGAAGGAGGGGTCCTCGCACATCCCGCCGGATGCGGCAATGTAAGGGCCCAGCGGGCCCCGAGTAAGATCAAGCCAGCGCCGGCCTTCGGGGGAATTGAGACTGGCTGTCGATTCAAAACCGAACCACCAGAGTGTTCCTCCACTTGCAGCTGAACGGTACGGCCAGTAGATCTGGTCGTTCTCTGCAAGGTAAGACTGGGCCGACGCGTTAAGCTGCTCGATAACGTGGGCGCTTACCGCATCGGTGGTGGACGCATAGACGCTGAGTGCAGCTGGAATCAGAAAGGCAGCCGCCACAGCAACGACTGCCACGGCGACCACCATCTCGATAAAAGTGAATGCCCTCTGTCTCAGAAAGTTGAACCTCTTCGGATCGGTTTCCGTCGGGTCACCACAAGAATCGCCGCCAGCGACAGGAGAATTATCGGCAGGGTCGCCGGTTCGGGGATCAGTGCGGCTGAGGAGAGGGGGGCCGCTCCATCATAATTGTAATCCGCATTCAGAGTACTGAGCGTCCAACCGTCATAGGAACCATTGGTGAGCAGACGGTCAAACGGCGTATCCAATGCAATAATCCAGTTAGTTGGTGTCACGTAGGTATAAGGAGGATAGCTGGCCGTCTGACTCCCATCCTTGATCCAGTAGGCCCAGTAAGCTGTGGCGGAGGAATCATAGATGCTTACAATGGTCGACGTTTGGCTTCCGATTTCGAAGCCATCCACACCCGCATCGACTCCCTGAGCCCCTTCGGTGATTGGCGTCAGGGCATAGGGTGTATTGGTCGTCCCGGCGACCACCGCATTGATCAGGTCATCTCCGGTGAGAGGGTTCGTCGTTCCCAGTTCATTGGTTTCACTGTAATACCAAGCATATTCGAAGGCCGAATTCCCCAAACTCGTATCATCAATGACGAGGTAGGAGACATATGGATCGGTGGAGTTGCCGACATCAACGATCACTGGCGCGCCGGTGGTTACATCCGCACGAAGCTGGGCTGTCATGCAAATTGATCCGGCGACCGATAAGATGAGGAGTGATTTTTTAGCGATCATATGAAATAAGGTTGTGGATTATTGTGGAAAATTTCGGCACACGTGCAGACGTCTCTTTCTGTAACAAAGCATAATTCCCACACCTATGAAAAGCAGGGCCAGCTCGGAAGGCTCGGGTACATTCTCCACTCGGGAGATGGCATCGACATAGCCATAGTTTGTCCCCCCTTCCACCTTGACGTATGAGACTGAGAGGAGATCTTCCGGGGAGCCGTTGGTATTTTCAGCCCAGGAAATCGAGTAGGAAGTACCGCCCGCCGAGCCGTCATAAAGTGAAAGTGCTTGCGCGGCGGTATCGCCCGTAAAATTTGTCAGGGAGAGTAATGGGCTAATCGGCAGGCATGCATTCCCTCTTCCATCCGTGGGATACAGTTCATCCACCCCGTAGGACAAGCTCTCAGGGGCGATCAGTTGATAGAAATTCTCGTCATCCTGACTCACCCAGACCGTTAACCCAGCATGGTCGTAAATACCTGAGATAGTGCTCTCACTGAGAATGAAAAACTCATTTCCAAAAATGGTGAAGTCCATACCATCCGCATGAGCCACTGCATTATTCGTGATTGGAACAGAGAAGGCCACAGTCAACTCCCCTCCAACTCCCACACCGACAATATTGGTAGTCCCATAGGCAGGTGCGATGATTGAGGCTGTGGGATCTGGTGCTCCAAGCGCCGCGCTTGCATTTGTGTAGTAGGAACTGATCCCCATCCCTGGGATATAGCTCACGACTGAATCGGCATAAGTGTCCTGTGCACTTGCGCTGGAAGCGTCAACAAGAAGGAAACTAGAGAATAATAACACTGTGACTTTTTTAATCATCATATTCATATATGATGATATGTTTTCATGAGGTCAAGGATTACTTATTTGAAAAGTGCAAGGTTCTACTTTGTGACCTGTATCAACAATTCCGAAGGGGTTGGTGAGGCAATAAAACTGCCAGTTCCCTGATTTCCCTCTGGGGTTTTCCCTCACTACTCCGCGATTCCCCATCCACGTGTAGGCCTATTTTAGGTAGAACGATTCTAATCCAATATCTCTAGAGCAACCTTCATCCCCTGTCTTTCCCCGGCGGCATTCAGAAGTTCCCGTAGGGCACCGATGGTACTCCCTCCCTTGCCGATAAGACGACCGACATCACTCTTCCGCAGGGAGAGTTGATAAATCAGCTTTCCGCCAGCTTCCCTATGTGTGAGCACAGCCTCTTCAGGGTGCTCGACGAGTTGCCGCACCACATAGCGCAGGAACTCGTCCATATCACTGAAGGAATCAGGCGGCGGACACGGGCTCTTCAACCGTGGCTGCCTTCCGAGCCTTGGTAATGAAGCTCTGGACTGTCTGCGAGGGACGGGCTCCGACACTCAGCCAATACTCGGCACGGGTCAGGTTGATCTTGTAATTGTCACCAGCCTGCTTTGGGTCGTAATGACCGATGAGTTCGATGAATTTGCCATCGCGCGGGCTGCGCTGGTCTGCCACAGCGATGCGGTAGAAAGGATTGTTGCGTGCGCCTTCGCGTCGGAGTCGGATTGCTACTGCCATGGGAGTCGGGTCGGTAAGGATTGGTTTGGTACGAAGCCCCGGGCTCCGCCGGAAGCGAAACGGGACATCATCTTTTTCATTTTTCCTGTGTTCTTGGCGAGTTTTTTCATCTGGCCAAATCGAAGCAGGAGATTATTCACCTCGGTGACGGAGTTTCCGCTGCCGCGGGCGATGCGCTGGCGACGGCGCGCATTGAGAATCTCGGGGCGCTTCCGTTCGCCGGGCGTCATGGAGAGAATGATCGCCTCGACCCGTTGCAGTTCTTTTCCATTCACTGCGGAACTAGGGAGATTAGCCGCCCCGGGGATCATGCCAAGAAGATTTTCCAGTGGGCCCATTCTCTTGATCATCCGAAGCTGGGCCAGAAAGTCCTCCAAATCGAAGGAAACACTCTTCATCCTGGCCTCCAGACGACTCATCTCCTCCACCTCGACCATCTCGGCTGCCTTCTCCACGAGGCTCACAATATCGCCCATGCCAAGAATGCGCCCGGCCAGACGCTCGGGATGGAACGGCTCGAACTGCTCCACCTTCTCTCCGATACCTGCGAACTTGATCGGCTGTCCCGTTACTGAGCGCAATGACAGGGCGGCGCCACCGCGGGCATCACCATCCAACTTGGTGAGGATGAGTCCAGTTAAACCGAGAGCCTCGTGGAACTTTTCCGCCACGCTCACTGCCTGCTGTCCCGTGGCTGCATCGCAGACGAGCAAAATCTCCTCCGGACGGATCAACTCCTTCAGCCGCACAAGCTCCTGCACAAGTGAGTCATCGATTTCACGTCGGCCTGCGGTATCGTAGATTTCGACATTTCCCCCCTGCGCTTCACACCAAACGAGCGCCCGCCGGGCGGCGGCAAGGACATCCTTTTCGGAGGATTCGGGACAGAAAACAGGAACTTCAATCTGCCCACCCAGGGTGGCCAACTGCTCGATGGCGGCGGGGCGGACTAGATCTAGCGCGATCAGCATTGGAGTGCGTGCCGTCTCCCCCTTCATACTGCTGAAGAGTCCGGGGTTTTTCAGCAACCGTGCGAGCTTTGCCGAAGAAGTCGTCTTTCCTGCCCCGTTAAGACCGACAATCAGGATGCGCGTCGGCTTACCGTAGTTCAGAGGGGCGTTATCGCCACCGAGTAGTGCCGTCAGTTCGTTGTGGAAAATTTTGACGATCTGCTGCCCGGGGGTGACACTCTTGAGCACCTCCTCCCCCATCGCCCGATCCTTGACCCGAGCGATAAACTCCTTAGCGACCGCGAAGTGGACATCAGCATCGAGCAAGGCTAGACGCACCTCGCGCAGGGCGTCGGAAATATTCGACTCCGAGAGTCGTCCGTGACCACGCAGGTTCTTAAACGTCTGCTGAAGCTGATCGGAAAGTTGGGAAAACATGGGCGGATAATATTAAATGAATAAAGCGTCACTTGCCAACTCTGTCACAGGAGCTGTGCAGGTAAAATTCTCGCAGAGATAGAGGGCTGCTTGGCCATTCACTGTTTTCATACCGGCAAGCGAGGGAACATATTCCGAGAGCCATGCCTGCCCCTCTCCCCCATCAGCAAAGAGAATAACCTGATCGGGATGGAATCCCTTCCTTGCCTGCGCGAGTAATGCCCTGGCATCAGATGCGCCTAGAGTTCCAGCCACAACTATCTGCCGGCCCGCAGACAGGCTATATTGGATAGCCACTAGGATTTGAGGTACTGCAGCGGGCATCGACCCCAAGGTGCGACCGGAGTTTAAAAAGATCCGACCAACCATTTTCAACGCTTTGCCATCATCCAGCATCCGGGAAAAGCGGAGGAGATTCAAGGCCGCNNAGGATCTCCGGCAAGACTGCTGAAATAGCCACCCCCCTCTTCATCCCAGAAGAGCAGATCCATGATTGTCTGGAGTTCAGTGGCCCATTGCAACCAAGTGAGTTCAAAATTTGTCTCATATAGATCAAGAAGGCCTTGGATCAAAAAGGCATAATCCTCGGCAAAACCGGTCTCCATCACCTTTCCATCCCGATAACTTCGGCGGAGTTCGCCCGAGACTGGATCGGTCAACCTTGTCTTCACAAACGCAGCCGCCTTGTCGGCAGTAGCCGCAAATTCCTGATCTTGCAGCACTGCTCCAGCACGCGCGAAAGCGGAGATCATGAGTCCGTTCCAAGCACAGAGAATCTTGTCATCACGATGGGGACGGGGACGTGTGGATCGAAGGGTAAAAGGTAACTTCCTCGAATCGTCAAGTGACTCAGCGACCACTTCCTTTGGAATGCCAAGCCGGGCCGCCGTTTCGGCAACCGTGTATTGTTCCATGAGGACATTCTTCCCCGTCAGTTCACCGTGCGGATCACTTGCAGGATCGACATTGCCACCCGATCGGATGCCGTAATGC
>PLEU01000145.1 GCA_003136515.1 Spartobacteria bacterium | reverse complement strand
TCCTTGATGATCTCATTGATGAGTTTCACGGCGCTCTGATCCTCGATCTTGGCAATCACGCGGGCATGACTCCCGTGCTCCGCCAGCACCTTACGAAGAGCCTGAATATCGGAGGGTTCACGGCAGAAGCTCAGGGCGACGAAGTCGACGCCTACCTCGACACCGACGGCGATGTCGGCCAGATCTTTTTCAGTGAGGGGCGGGAGATTCACCTTCACCCCGGGAAGGTTAATATGGCGGCGGGAGCCGAGTGCGCCCGGAGTCAGCACCTCGCAACGGATGCGGTTATCCACCTTGGAGAGGACTTTCAGATGAATCACTCCATTGTCTACGAGAACGACATCTCCCTGNNGAGTAGAGTTCCTCACTGCGGGCGCCGCGCACGGTGAATTCCATGATGTCTCCCGTCTTGAGATCAAGCTTAGTCGAGAGGTCGCCGGTCCGTACTGCCGGTCCCTGCGTGTCCATAAGAATTCCGATCTGAGTATCCAGTTCGGCGGCTATGGCTCGGATGGAGGGAACAATCTTGCGAACCCAGTCATGCTGACCATGACTCATATTGAGACGGAAAATATTGGTTCCCGCGAGGATCATCTCCCGGAGGCGTTCCGGGGTCTCGCTGGCCGGCCCCAATGTGCAGATGATTTTGGTCTTGCGCAGATTCGTTGTCATAAAATTGAGAGATCCGAGGTTGCGCGTGGGGGACCGCTAGGCGAATCCAAGCAGAGAGAAGGCCTCTTGGAAAGAGATCGTTGGTTTCGTCGACAAATTCTCCGGCCGTGCCCCCCTTACCCTGTGATTCTAAAGGCCTGTTTTGGGAATCACAAAATCCGGCCTTTGGATTGCAGGAAAGAGGCCGAGTTTTTTGGGTTCTCTCATCCGCCGTTCCGGAATGAGTCCGTGCTGGAAGCAATATTCAGAGAGTGTCGCGGTGATTTCCCGGGCTGTTCGCTTCCTGTCAACGGAAATTCCACTCAGCGACGCCCCTCCTGCATTGGCAACGGCTCCAGGCCAGTAGAAGACAAATGCCGGGGTGAAAGCTGCCCAAGCCCCGGGGGCCATGCCCGAGCCTCCCGTGGTCAGCATGCTCAGGAAGGGGTCGGGCCATAAACCGGAAAGATCAGAGATCTGCACATGAGTCTCCATCTTGGTGCCGCCGGCACCAAAGCCAATGCCAGCCCGGAGTAACCGGCTCCCCTGATTCACCCGGTCATAGGCCCCGCGAACGAGCCAAAAGTTCCCCTGTGGAAGAGGTGTTCCAGTCGGGAGAATCTCTGCCGGAGCAATGTATTTGGAGAGCTGCTCGACCAATGCTTCGGCGAGAGCTAGTTTTTCATTTTTGACGAAAGTGAACAGATCCTCGCCATCACGATCGACGCGGAAATTGTCATAAGGAGCGATGAACTCCTCAACATAAATCCTCGTAGGGAGCTTCCGGGGAGGAATTCCCTTGGGGTGAATGTTGTCAACGCTGACCGAGGCGCAGCCTGCGAGGGCGAAGAGGAATCCTGCACAACCAACGAGGAGCAGTGAACGGAATTTTGAGTTCAAGGGGGTTGAATTTGCTCGCTCGGCGGCTGATGTCCATGAAAAAGAATGTTGTGCCCTTTCCCTCGTCCCATCCCACCCATGCCCTTCCTGGGATATACATGTTGCTTCCCTTTCTGTTGCAGTTGCTGGCCATTGCCATGCTTCCCTTTCTGGCCCATCACTGGTGGGAGCGCCATTACGCCAAGGTCTCCCTGTTTCTGGGAGGAATCACGGTAGCCTATTACCTCTTTGTGATGGGAGATACGAGGCATCCTCTTGCGGCCCTTCATGAGTATGTCAGTTTCATCATTCTGATGGCCGCCCTCTTCATCGTGGCCGGAGGCATCCATATTAGGGTGAAGGAAGAATCAACGCCGGCGATGAATACGCTCTTCCTTGTACTTGGAGCCCTGCTTGCCAATCTCATCGGCACAACGGGAGCCTCGATGCTCCTGATCCGACCCTGGGTTCGCATGAACAAGGGGCGCATTACGGGGTATCATACTGTCTTTTTTATCTTCCTGATTTCCAATATCGGAGGGTGCCTCACTCCCATCGGTGATCCGCCACTCTTTCTTGGATTCCTTAAGGGAGTGCCGTTCTGGTGGACGTTGGAGCATCTCTGGCAACCATGCTTCTTTGTGATCACTCTGCTTGCCGCAATTTTCTATCTTCTGGATCGCCGGAACCTCCTGATTTCACCTAAAATCTCGACACCCCCGGGTGTAGCGGAAAACTGGGGTGTCGAGGGATTGGGCAATCTTCTTCCGCTGGCGGCAATTTTAGGAGCGATTTTTCTGCCGACACCGTGGCGTGAAACCATGATGAGTGCGGCGGCTTTACTTTCCTGGTTTCTTACCCCCCAGCAACTCCATAGGAAGAACGAATTCAGCTTTGCGCCGATCAATGAGGTGGCATGGCTCTTTCTCGGAATCTTTGCAACGATGATGCCGGCTCTCGATTATCTCGAACATCATGCCAAAGGCCTCGCAGCGGCACTCGGAATGGGCACCCATCATTTCTACTACTTTACCGGGATTCTCTCCTCCCTGCTTGATAACGCCCCTACCTATCTCTCCTTTCTTTCCGTGGAGATAGGACTGCGCGGGGGGGGGGTGAACAACCCCGCAGATGTGCTCAACGTGGCCCTGCACACGCCGGAGAACCTGATCGCTATTTCACTGGGGGCCGTCTTCTTTGGCGCCCTGACCTACATCGGTAACGGCCCCAACTTCATGGTCAAGAGCATCGTTTCNNGGGAGTGAAGACCCCGGGGTTCTTCGGCTACCTTCTCCATTATTCCCTGCCTATTCTCCTGCCCTTGCTGGTACTGGCTGGTTGGCTCTTTCTCAGATAGTGTGCGATCATGTTTACTGGACTTGTTGAAGCACTCGGAACTGTTGATGCTGTTGAGCAGCGCGCGGACGGGGTGCGTCTGACAATTGGCACATCTCTGGCTCCAGAACTCAGAATCGGAGAGAGTCTTGCCATCAATGGCTGCTGCCTGACAGTCACCTCCGATCATCACAAACTGGTTTCCTTCGATCTCCTGGCGGAGACATTGCATCGGACGAATCTTGACGCACTGCACCTTGGTTCCCGAGTTAATCTCGAGCGGGCCGTGAGCGCCGCCGGACGTTTCGGTGGCCATTTTGTACAGGGCCATATCGACACGACAGCGAAAGTGCTCTCCGCCGGATATCAAGGAGAGGACTTGAATCTCTCGATCTCACTTCCCTCATGCGGCACTAGATATCTGATTGAAAAAGGTTCCATAGCGGTGAACGGCGTCAGCCTGACTGTAGCCTCACTTGGCCACGACGCCTTTGGGCTCTGGATCATCCCCCACACCCTTAAGGAGACCAATCTCGGGGATCTAAAACTCGGTGATCAGGTCAATCTTGAGTACGACGTGCTTGCAAAGTATGTGGAGCGGCAATTGGCAACGGTTCGATCCCGATAAAAGAGTTTTTCAATAAAAAAGCGGCGGAAAAGATTTGCCTCCTTCCGGGCAGGAATTACTCTTCATACCCCTTGGTGCCCACATGACAGTGGGCATAGGGATCATGGCGCGGTTAGCTCAGCGGTAG
>PLEU01000141.1 GCA_003136515.1 Spartobacteria bacterium | reverse complement strand
CTTTCCGCCATCATAGAGCTTTTCTCGGGGCTCTCTGATGCGGAGAAGCGAGAGACCCTGATTTCCTATGCGGATCAGGCTCGTTCCCAAGAGCCCAAGCCGGGGGAGATCTTTGCCCTAGAGGATATCCGCAAGGATGAGGAGTGCACCGACACAGTCGCCGTTTTCCTACGCCTGGATGACGATGGTAAGGCACATTTCCGCGTCACGCTCGGACCTCAGGTCCAGACGCTCACGCGGGCGATGAGTTCCATACTCTGCAAGGGACTGGATGGCATCGCCCCTGCCGAGGTGCTTGAAATCCCGAGTGATTTTGTTCCCAAGATTGTAGGAGCGGAACTGGTCCGTGTGCGCAGCCAGACCGTCTATTATCTCCTTACTCGCATGAAGAGTGTGATCAAGGTCTGGCTTCAGCGTCAGCGCGCGGCAGCCCTTGGCGATGCTCCTTGCTCTCAAAGTTAGACAGGAGCTGAGATGTCTCCGTCCGCATCACGCAGCTGTTTTCTGTTTAAGCCAGACGGGATCGGTGACTTCTTCCTCGCATCCGGGGCAGTCCGCCTGCTCGGACGTGAATTCGGTGAGAAGAACCTCATCCTTGCCGTACTCCCAGTCATGGAACCGGTGGTGCGAGCTCAGTTTCCGCAGGCAAGCGTGATCTCCCTGCCGCTCCGGACACGACGCATCACGCTCAACCTTTTTGTCGCAAACTGCCTGCGATGCTTCCGCCCCTGGCTGAAACTTTTGAAAACGAACGCGGACGTGTCCATCTCCCTACGGTACATGCGCGATTATTTGCAGAATGTGCTCTTCTCCAGCGTTCGCAGCACGAGACGCTTCACCTGTGCCAATCTACTTTTGGGAAACGGACGCCCCGTCCGACGATGGACGGAGAACGTCTTCATCTCGATTTTTGGCACCCAGATCATCGATTATCCGGAATCTGAACAGGGTATTCCCACGGAACTTGCGGCGCACCGTCTGGTTCTCAGTAGGGCACTTGGTCGTGAAATCGGCATCAGGGAAATCTGGCCGGAACTCAGAGCCCATGCCAGCCCTCCTCTGGGGATTCCTTACTGGGTATGCGCTCCCTTTTCGAGCAGTCCAGAAAAAGACTTCCCTCTGGACCGTCTGCGCAATCTATTGCTCGGTCTGGGAAAGCAGGGTGCATTGGGGACGCTTGTCCTGACCGGTTCTGGGGATCAGAGGGATAGTCTGGAGCAGTTTCTGGCAAGCTTGTCAGAGGAACCGGGAATAAACGCGCAGATTATCATTCCAGAGGATCTTCAGAANNGCGGCCGCCCATGCGGCCACCGCTCTTGATTGCAGAACTCTTGTGCTCTTTTCCGGCAAACATCAGGGCATGTTCGCACCCTGGATTCGCAGTAGCAGGCAGCAATGGCTTATGCCCAAATCTGGTTTCCCGCCGGATCGTTGGCATCAATCCCATACCGATGAAGAGATCCTGGGAGTGGCTCTTGCCTTGAACGCCTCATCCTGATTTCTACGGAACATGCGGAAAGGGCCGGATGGCCAAGTTTTTTATTGCACCCCCATATCTACCAGTGTTTCCTCTTCCTCTCCATTATTCCAGCGTAGCTCAGNNAAATCCTACCGCTGGAGCCATTCTTGAAGTTTCTCACTGTGAGAAACTTCCTCCAACAGGAATGCCGTTTTTCGGGTAACTGTCAGCAGATTAAAAGAGAGCCTGGTACAAGTCCCAATTCTGCAACTTCCTTACCAGGCATTAACAACTAAAGTCTGGCGGATAAAGACCGACGCCTAGAGGACGGGGTGGGCGAGGCGCTTCCCATTCCCTTGAGTAGTGCTGAGAATCCTCAAGCCCATAGCGAATTGTGCAGATTTTAGTTTTCCTAGGACATGATAATCAGCAATTCCCTATCCCTTTCCAAACCTCTCCGCGTCACTGCACGATCACCTGATTTTCTGCTGCTGAACTTTTCACATCTACGAATTCTAATTCTTCTTTACTTCATGATCTGAATCGTATGCATTAATCCCCAAGAATTTCAGCTTTTTTTCACCAGATCGAACTCAAAAACTAACACTTAGATAGGATTTAGAACCATGAATGTGAACAACCTAACCAGCACGCTCACTAAATTAACGCGCCATAAATCTCCAAGTAGTGCTATACTCTTTTCAGTCTTGTTGATGATGGCAGGCAGCTTGGGAATGATCGGGACCGCTAAAGCGGGCAGCGGGAATCTATATGTTGGAAGCAACTCGACGGTGCCTCCTAACAATATTACTTCAGGAAACAACAGCTACCTAAACGTCTACGTCGGTTATACAGCGAATGCTTCAAACAATACTCTCTCCGTGAGTGGTTCAAACACGACGTTGAACATTTCGGGCGCAGGCAGTGATGCCTTTCTTGTTGTAGGGGATCAAGGCTCAGGTAACAGCCTCGTGATTTCCAATGGAGCCGAGGTGAGCGTGGTAGCGGGGGAAAATCCCAGCGATGTCCTAGTTGGTAGCAACAGCGTTTCTTCTAACAACTCACTTATTGTTACTGGCAACAATACTGTCCTGAGCAACAGTGCTAATATTAATGTTGGTTTTGGGGGCAGCGGTAGTCTTACAATAAGCAGTAATGCTGCGGTCTATGATGTGAACGGTTACATAGGAAACCAAGCCAATTCGCAGGGAGCGGCATTTGTTAGTAGTGGTCTATGGAAAAGCAGCGTCTACTTTTTAGTTGGGGTTAACGGGGCAGGAACCCTCAACATCTCTGGCACTGGTACGATTGCAGATGCAAATGGAATTGTTGGCAATACAACTGGTTCAACTGGATCTGTGATTGTAAACGGAGGTCTTTGGACCAACTCTAATCTCACGGTTGGAAATGCTGGCGGAACTGGCACCCTGACTCTCATCGGTCCGGGTGAAGTTACAGCTGGTAGCCTTAGCATAGGTTCAGGTGCTGGCTCTCATGGCACCCTAAACATCGGTTCTTTGGGCGGCAACAGTTCCGCCGGAACGCTTGTGACCACATCTGTCGCCCTTGGAAGCGGCAGCGCCACCCTCAATTTCAACCAGAGCAACTCGATAACCCTGAGCAGTCCGATGTCCGGAAATGGGACGGTGAATCAGTTCGGCAGCGGCAGCACGACTCTTACTGGCAATAACAGCTATACAGGCACAACACTCATCACCAACGGAACGCTGGTGGCGACCAGCACCAATGCCCTTGGTTCAAGTAGTTTATTTCTATCTGGTGGAACATTTATCCTTTCCACAAATCTCTCGGTAGGTTCTTTCACTTGGAATAGCAGCGGAAACTTCGCACTCCCCAACTTGAAAGCAGGAGATTACCTGACGGTGAACGGGGCATTATCGCTCACTGGCGCGGGAAGAGATGTCTTTAATCTGAGCGGATTTACCCTCAGCACAACTCCCGTAGAACTTTTGAGCTTTGGTAGTGGAAGTTTCACGACGAATGAATTCTCTGCGATTGGAGTGACCAATTATTCCTTTGTTGAGAGCAATAGCGACTCCCTTTGGATTGTGAGGAATCCTTCTGGCAATCTCTATGTCGGTAGTAATTCTACAGTCACCCCGACTAACTTCATTTCCGGAAGCCACACTTATCTTAATACCTATGTGGGATATTCCCCCAAGGCCTCCAAAAACCTTCTCAGTATTAGCGGTGCTGACACGACTTTAAACAATTTTGGTAATGTCACTGTCGGCGATGCGGGCAAGGGCAATAGCATGGTGATCTCCAACGGGGGAACGGTAAGCGATCTTAATAGTTACATCGGATCTGCTAGCACTTCCCTGAGTAACTCAGTTATGGTGACAGGGGCGGGATCAATTTGGAGTAATAGCGGAACATTGACTGTGGGCAATGCAGGAGGTGGCACCCTGACCATAGCCAATCAGGGCAATGTAGTGGCTGCAGGGGGGGTTATCATCGCCGCTCAGGTGGGCTCCTCTGGAACCCTCGGCATTGGATCACTCCCCTCATCCTCAGGCTCCGGTACACTCACTACACCCAGCATCACATTCGGGCTTGGTAAAGGAACCATCCAGACCACCGGAGCCTGGCAGGCAGGCTCCAATGCTATCCTCCCCGGGACGCCCCTCAGTGTTCAGGATCCATTACATGTTTTCCTGACCAACTCCACACTCAACGTCGTGATGGCGCTGGGAAGTTCGACCAGCCCGGGTAACTTAACCTATACCTTCAACCGATCCGGTTCCAGCTTCTATGAAGTAGCCACCACCAACGGGCAGACTCTTCAACCCCTTACCGACAGTACTTGGGACAATACTAGCAAAAATTGGTATACCAATTCGGGCGGACCGGCAGTTGTCTTCGCTCCAAGTGACAACTTTTTATACGATGCAACCTTTCAATCAATAGGTACATTAACTGTTCCGACCAATGGTGTGACGGCTAATCAGGTCATCTTTGACAACATATTGGATCAGAACATTACCGGAGGCACTATCAATGCCACCTACTTCACCAAAAGCGGATCGGGCCATCTCTATATCTCTAACGGACTTTCCCTGATTGGTAGCTTTTCCAATACGGGAGCCGGATCAGCGAACGTTTTAGGATCAATTCTCAGCGGCGCAGTTACGCAGAGTGGAACTGGAACACTGACCATTTCTGGGAGCAACAGCTACGCTGGGGGTACCGTTCTAAGTGGCGGCACCATCGTGCTCGGCAACTCTTCGGCCTTTGGGAGCGACTCCGTTTATGTCGAGGGCAATGGCACCATTAGCGCAAGCACCACACTGAAGTTTGGCAATACGGTCTCCATCCTAGGAAAATCTGCGCTGACGCTAAATGCACCGTCCCAAAACATTGGACTGACTGATTCGGGAAATATCTCAGGAACGGGATCCCTGGTTGTGAGCGGAAGCGGAACCGTGAGCCTTAATGGAACCAACACTTTCAGCGGTGGCACCACCGTAAGTCTCGGCACTCTTGCCGCGAGCTCTCTTGGAAGCGGTCCCCTGCTAGTAAAAGCAGCTAAAGGGACTACGGCTTCATTCCTAGACAGCTTGGGAAGCGGAACTCTTTCCATTGGGCCTTTGACCCTTGGAGGCAATGGTTCCATAGGTATTGAGAACTCTTACGGCTCGATCCTTTCCCGTGGGGCAGTCTCCATCACAGGCACCAATAACTTTATCGATCTTTCGGGAGCATGGACCAATATTGGAACATATCCTCTACTAACTGGCACCACACTTGGGGGTAGTGGACTTAACAAAATTGATCTCACAGGTTCTCTCCTTGGGGGAGAGGATCTCCTGTTAGGCCAAACGACAAACTACGATGGGCTTATTTATAGCTTCACAAAGAAGTCCTCTGTATTGGAGTTAACCATCGGGACTGTTGCTCCGAAGGAGTTTGCATATTTAGCGAAGCCAGAAATTCTGTCCGATGAAACATTGGTGACGCCCGGTAATGGTTTTGATGGAACAGTTTCGGTGCAGTCCGTCCCTGAACCTTCCTCCTATGCTTTGCTTGGAATCGGAGTACTGGTTTTCATAGTTGTTGCAAGACGTAGAGTTTCTTAATCCTCCATACTAATCGGCTCTAAAACTCGTTACATCATCCTAGGTGGCTGGTAGCGAGGTGCTCTGCTCTTAAATGAGCCAGTTCAGTGGGATCCTTAGCAGGTTATAGCAGTCCGTCGATGAAATCTCTATCTATAGCTGGAGACGTCTCAAGGGAGGTGTCAGCAAAACTGTCAGCAGAAAGCAGTGAGCGAGTATGCGCAAGTAGTATGAATTTGGGTTTGAGTACCTCTGTAAAGGTCCTTACGATAGCCAAAGATACGAGGCAAAATAGGCCAAATCCTACCGCTGGAGCCATTTGTTAAGTATTGCAAACGGCAGTCCAAAAGTGAGGCGGCTGCCTCGCTAAGAAAATGCCCTGATACTCCGCACTAGACACGAACATATGTTCGGTATCATCTTTGGACATGAAGCTCTCCATGCCCCGTCAGATTGTTCCAAGCAGGCCACTGCGGATCCCCATGGTGACGGCAATTGTCGACGCAGGCTTTCCTTCCCCTGCCGACGACCATCTGGAAGGCTCCATTGATCTGAATGAAGAGCTGATCAGGAACAAGGTCGCGACCTTTTGTGTGAGGGTTCAGGGTGAATCAATGAGGGATGCCGGCATTCACAGCGGGGATGTCCTCGTGGTGGATCGCTCTGTCACCCCAGTAGACCGACAGATTGTCGTCGCTATGATCGACGGGGAATTCACCGTGAAGCGATTCAGAAAGTACGCAGGCAAAGTCTTTCTGGAGGCGGCAAATTCCGACTTCCTCTCCATCCAAATCGGCGAGAATCAGGAACTCGTCATATGGGGGGCCGTCACCTATATTATCCACAAGGCTGTTTAACCGAATTAACCCCGGCCCCCCCCTTATGTGCACCTCTATTTTTTTGAAAACCAATGGAGGGGGGCATGTCTATGCCAGAACCATGGAGTTTGGGGCACCGACCAAATCGTCTTTGGTCTTTTTTCCCCGCGGCTTTCCTTTCAAAGGTATCGGAGTCGATGGAAATTCAGGAAGTGGCATCAACTCGGTTTCAAAGCATGCCATCATTGGGGTCAATGGTTTTGGACTTCCCAATCTCTACGATGGAATGAATGAAGAAGGGCTTGCCGGGGGACTCCTGAATGCACCCAATTATGCGGAGTACCAGCATCCCACGGACGAGGAGTCCTGCCGCAGCATTGCACCGCAACAACTCCTCATTTATGTCCTCTCCAATTTTGCGACGGTCGGAGAGGTCAAAGAAGGACTGGCCGCGATTATGCTCAACAGTAGCCCATTTAAAGAGTGGGGAGGAATTCCGCGTTGTCACATGACCCTGCATGATCTGGAGGGTCAGAGCATCGTGGTTGAATATCTCAAGGGGCAACTCGTCATTACTGACAACCCACTGGGCGTCATGACTAATGACCCACCGATTTCTTGGCATCTTGCCAACCTTGGTAACTACGGCAATATTTGCTCCCCTGATGCGACGACACTCAGCATCAATGGGGAGGTCTTTTCGCCCTCCAGTTCCGGACAGGGCACAATGGGTCTCCCCGGAAGCTTCCTGAGTAGTGACCGTTTTGTCCGTGCCTCCCTCTATGTCAGCAAGGCGTCAACCAATGTGACCACAACGCAGCAGATCAACGTTGCCTGGCATATCATGAACAATTTCGACATCCCGCCGGGTGCCCTGCCCCTTACTCCGGGGGGAGCTTATGGAGGTGGGGTGGGTGGATATGAAATTACGGAATGGACGAGCATGGCTGACATCAAGGGGGGTAGCTATTACCTCAAGAGCTATGAGAGTCAGGCCATGCAATCGCTAAGTTTCAACGACTTCGATCTCGAGGCAAAGGAGATGAAGACCTTTCCATTAAGGGCAGATCCTCTCATTGAGAGGATGAAGTCGTAGGCCCGAGTGACGCCACCCGACTTTGCGCATGACTTACAGAAAGAGGATCGCCTTGGTGGACTGCAACAACTTCTTTTGCAGCTGCGAACGGGTCTTTGATCCTTCCCTTGCCGGAGCACCAGTTGTCGTCCTCAGCAACAATGACGGATGCATCATCTCCCGGAGTCAGGAGGCAAAGGACTTGGGCATCCCGATGGGAGCACCGCTGCATGAGCAACAGCACCTTATCCGCAGGCATGGTGTAGAAGTATTCTCCTCCAACTACACCCTCTACGGCGACATGTCGGCTCGTGTGATGTCGATCCTTCGGGATGCTGTGCCAGCCATAGAGGTCTATTCCATCGACGAAGCCTTCCTTGAACTGCCAGAACTCTTCGATGAGGAGAAGGCACGCGAACTCCGGGCCCGTGTACTCCAGTGGACGGGCATACCGGTCTGTATCGGCATAGGCCCTACCAAGTTGCTTGCAAAACTGGCCAATCGATTTTCCAAGAAGAACAAGGGGACTGGTGGGGTTTTTGATTTCACAATATGCCTTGATCCGGATGGACTCCTTGCCGCGACCCCTTGCGATGCCCTCTGGGGTGTTGCGAAGAATACAGCCCGGCGTCTCTCCAAACTTGGTATCAAGACGGCTCTGGATTTCCGACTTGCTGATCCTGTGCCTGTGAGGAGAAGCCTTGGCGTCATCGGTGAACGGATGCTTCGGGAGTTAAATGGAATCTCCTGCCTCGCCTTGGAGGAGATGCCACCCTCTCGCAAAGGGGTCATGGCATCACGATCCTTCGGTAGTCCTGTGGAGGCACTGGAGGAGCTGGAAGAGGCCCTCGCCAACCATGTTGCCCGAGCTGCTGCAAAGCTCAGACGTTTCGGGCTTCTGGCTAGGCATCTGGAAGTTTTTCTCCAGACCAACCGCTTCAGAAAGGATGAAGTGCAGTATCACCCCACCGCCGGGCGATCTTTGGAGAGTCCCACCGCCTCGACTACGGAACTCATGGCTGCCGCAAGGGAGCTGCTCCATGCCATCTACCGGCCCGGCTACCGCTACAAGAAAACCGGAATCATGCTGGCCAATCTGGTGCCGGAGAGTGAGTTCCAGCCAAGCCTCTTCGATGCCCCGGCAGCAGCAAACCACCGTTTCGATATCGACAAGATTGTGGATGAAATCAATAGGCGCATGGGAGAGCCACGGCATCTCCTCATCACCCGTGCATCAATGGGAACTTCCCGCTGCAAGCAGACTTGGAAAATGAAGTCTGAGAGGCATTCTCTTAACTACACGACCAACTGGCGGGAGTTGCCCGTTGCCAAGGCATGAGACGCCTCCTCCTATCACTCTTTCTTCTCGTTGCGCTCATCCCCCTTCATGCCCAGCAAGGGCCGCAGGACCTCCATCCTTATTTCAGCCCCAACGGAGGATGTACTCAGGCCATTGTTGATTCACTCAACAGCGCAAAAAAGTCAGTCCTTGTACAGGCGTACAGCTTTACCAGCATCCCCATTGCCCGTGCTCTGGTGAATGCCCATAAGCGCGGAGTTGATGTTCAGGTCATACTCGATAAAAGCAACATATCGGATCGATATACCGCAGCAACTTTTTTGGCCAATGAGGGGATACCAACCTTCATTGATGCCCAGTACAAAATTGCCCACAACAAAGTGATCATTATCGATGGCACCAGCGTTATCACCGGTAGTTTCAATTTCACCAAGGCAGCGGAGAACGGAAATGCCGAGAATGTGCTCGTGATCAACAACGCTCCAGAATTGGCGGCAAAATATGCTGCCAACTGGAAGATGCATCAGAGCCGCGCAGAGCCGTATCAGGCAAAGTACTGATACTGAACCATGGAGGACTTCACCATCGTCTCAGGCGGTCAGACTGGAGCTGACAGGGCAGGCCTGGACTTTGCCATTTACAACGACATTCCTCACTGCGGGTGGTGTCCCAAAGGGAGGAAGGCCGAGGACGGAGTTATTCCCCCAGCCTACCAACTCCGTGAAACTCCATCGGATGACTATGAACAGCGCACCGAATGGAATGTTAGGGACAGCGATGGGACCGTCATCTTTACTATCAGTAAGGAACTCATAGGGGGCTCCAAACTAACGGCCGAATTCGCAGTAAAGCACGCAAAGCCAGTACTACATCTCTACACCGGTTTTGATTATATGATGGAGAGGCAGTTGGTTGACTTTGTGGTCAGGAATGAAATCGGTGTTCTCAATGTTGCAGGCTCCAGAGCAAGCAAGGAACCACAGGTTTATCGTTTTGCCCTTGAATTACTGAAAGCGGCATTTGATCCAAGGCCAGGAGTAAGATGGTTGGGTGGAGCAACAGAGGAGTAGAACATCCGTGAAAATCTTTTTTCTTCTATCCCTTGTGCTGATTTTCCAAGGCGGATTAGTTCCCCTGATTGCTGATTACACCCCTCCTGCGACTGCTGTCAAATTGGTGAATTCCATCACGGATCGGTTGAAAGTTTCTCGTGAGGTTGCTTGGGCGAAATTTCAGAAACATTCCAAAATCAATGATCCTGCACGGGAAGCAGCAGTTCTTTCCTCGCTGCAATCTCAGGGCAGCAAGATAGGGATCTCTGATTCCACCGTAGCTTGGCTCTTCAAGCCTCAGTTCATGGCCTCCAAGAGAGTTCAGGAAGAGCTCTTTGATGGATGGCTATCAGGACACCCTATGCCGACAAGTCCCCCCATGGATTTACAGAAAGACATCCGGCCAGCTCTGGATAAGATCAGCCACGATATGCTGGTCGAATTAAAAGAAATTCAGCCGCAGTCTTTCACTCCGGAACTCAAGCAATTTACAGAAGGTGAGATTCATGCTCGGGGCTTTTCTTGGAAGGTGGCTGGTATTGCTGCTGCTCCCCTTGGAAAGAACAATCCCGCGAGTGTCCATTGATTGATTTTCACAAACGCAGCTGATGTACCACCGACTTCGAGCAGCAGAGGGATTTCTTGAGTTGGGGGATCCCGATTCAGCTTGGGACGAACTGGAATCCATACCAGCTGAGGATCGAGCTCACCCAGTAGTGCTGCGAATGAGAGTGGAAATCTACCGAGAGAAAAAACGCTGGATGGAAATGGCTGAGATTGCCCGCCACCTCACTGAACTTGAGCCTGAGCTGTCTGGTCATTGGATCAATCGTGCATGGGCAGAAAGACGGCACATTGGGCTTGAGGCCGCAGAGCAGACACTGCTCAAGGCAAGGGAAGCATTTCCTGAAGAACCACTCGTTCATTACAACCTTGCCTGCTACGCATGTCAGCAGAAGAGGGTTGATGAGGCTAAAGAACGATTGGCGAAGGCTATCGAGCTAGATCCTCAATACAGGGTGCTTGCGCTTGAAGATGAGGATCTGGAGGGGGTTTGGTAAATTTAATTTACTCAATGGCAAACATCACCTCGCTTGAATTTCACGAGAGCTCGCTTCCAGCCTTACATCCTTGAGCGATCCCCTCCAAATAACACATTTGGAAACACTTAGCGTTCAATTGACTGATTAGTAAAATAGTCTGTAAATTGAACTGTTTCAGGCAGAAAACCGAGCTGCACTCAGTAGATGGTTGGGAAGAGTTACTTTTTCGAACTACCTCCTTATCGCTCCCGCTATCGTCCCTAACGCATTCCCTTCAAATCGGTTGTTCACGAAGAGGTAGCTGGGGCGTTTTGTGATTCGCGCGGAGAGTTTCCTGATAGCCTCTCGGCCTTCAGGGTAGGTGTCCTGAATTGATTCATAGGGGGCGAAGCTCTTCACCGCCTCTTCATATTTTCTTCCTGGTCTGAGTAGGAAACGGGCTGTGAAGAAATCTGTTGTAAAACTTCCGTCCAGTACTATCTGCTCGTCCACGGGCGGCATCCCAGTCCAGGAATTAAAGACATGGGACACACCGTGCCGATGCAGCACCTCGAAATACTCTGCCCTAAGAAATTCTCTATTCCGTATCTCCACTCCATATTGCCAGCCTTTCGGCAACTCTCCCAAGAACCGGTCAAGCTCACTCGCAAAATCCCGTCCTCGCTCGAAGTCCCTCTTGTTGAGGTGTCCGAACTCAAACATCAGCACCCCGATCTTTTGGCGATGGGAGGAGAGGGGAGTTAAAAAAGCTTTCGTGAATAAGTCGCTATTAAGAAAATTCCGATTCAACTTGCCTGCTCTTTCTCCATGCCTTGCCTGATGGGGGAAGTTTTTGAGTGTGATTTCATCAGTCACCTTGAAGGCGAGTCTGAAGCCTTCCGGCACCTGGGCCGAGAGCTTCTCGATATAACGCTCATTCGGGAAGCGGTAGAATCCCGCATCAACACAAACAGTCCTGAAAGTCTCGGCATACTCCTCGAGACATCCTGCTTCGAATCGACTTTTTGCCACCTTGCCTCGATAGGAATACCGCTCTGGTGTGTAGAGTTGACCCAGCCACCCCTCGTATTTCCATGATGAGGTTCCGATGAAGATATTCCGTGCGGCGAAATCTGAAACCTGTTGGGCAAGTTGTTCGCGCTCGATGATCACGGTAAAGGAATTATCATTCTCCATGAAGAAAGTCAGTGGTTGAGGCATGACTCTTTTAGGGTGAGAAGGTAAACTGCTGCCGAATGGTATTTCCCTTTTTCACAGCTAAACGGGGATCATCTTCCTCCAGCAAACCCGGGACTAAGAGTCGGCGTGGGAAAAAATCACCGACTCAATGCCGGCTTGAGGAGATAGGGAGGCAGAAGTTGGAAATAGAGTGCAGCCGGGAGAAGATCCTCCAAAGACTCGAGGATTTTCCAAGGCGTGAGGAGGAGCGCCAGCGCAGGCGTCAAGAGTTCATAAGGAAACGGGCTAAAAATACTGCAACCACTTATGCGGACGGGGTGCCAAGCAGGAAACTACGTTCGCTTACAAAGGTTTCATTCTCCTTGCGAAAATCCGAACGACGCTTCGCCTTGTTGAAACTTCTCCTACTTTGCGGCGTTCTTGTTGTTTTTGTTTTGTTTCTCTTGAAGGCGCTACCCTAGCGGATAAAGCTCCAGAGACATGAGGCACCGCTCTCCTTCTCTCCCTAGGGACTGGTCGTGGTGGCACCGCTGCCGGGCAATCCCTTTAGCATCGTGACTACTCCGAGCCAAGTTTTGACGTTGCTCCAGCCGACAGCAAGGTCCTTTACTTGAAGGGTATCCTAGCGGTCCCCGAGCCCTCGTCCTGTGCACTCCTTGCCCTTGACGCCCTGGCTCTGGTGACTGCCTGTCGCCGCAATGTTGTTAGCAAACTTTGGTGCCTCAACAAAGACCTGTCTTCTTCAAAAGGGGGAAGAATTTTTGTTAGCTCGGAGATGCCTTAGAGAGGATGCGACATAATGAGAGCAACTGTGCGGTTACACATATGTTTGGCTTTTACGGGCTTAAAGGAGATTTGTTTCATCGACAAACTTGCTCTCTGAATCCATTCCTTCCCTAGGATCCTTGGATNNAGCGGGAACCATGCAGGAAGTCTTTTCAGCTGGAATGATCGACCCACCATTTCCACCGGCCAAAAAGCAACACAACTCCACTTCGTGCGCTGAAGTATTTCACAGGATAGTTGCCCTTTGTTGCCTTGTCGCACTCCCTATAAGTTCTCAAGAGGCTCTCGCTCAGAGCGACCAAGCAGGATCGACGACGGAGCCGGACGTGACCCAGCAGGCTCCGAAAATTCCAGATGATCAGCTGGATTCCCTTGTTGCCCCTATCGCCCTGTATCCTGATCCACTGTTAAGCCAGATACTTGTGGCTTCCACATATCCGCTGGAGCTCATTCAGCTTCAACAGTGGATGGCAAGGAATAACGGGCTCAAGGGCCAAGCCTTGGAGGATGCGGTGCAGCAGCAGCCTTGGGATCCAAGCATTCAAAGTATGGTCGCGTTTCCAGATGTGGTTAATCGTCTGGCGGGTAATATCCAATGGACAACGGATCTTGGAAACGCATTTCTGGCCCAACAGTCAGATGTGATGAATGCGGTTCAGCGCATGCGCGCCAAGGCACAGAGTATGGGGAATCTAAACACCAGCTCCCAGCAGATAGTTCAAACGCAGAACCTCGACGACGGTCAGCAGGTGATTGTGATCCAACAAGCCAACCCGCAGGTGGTTTATGTTCCTTCCTACGACCCTACAGTAGTGTTTGGTGCCCCAGTCTATCCTTATCCACCTTTTTACTACCCTGGGTACATTGCCGGGAGCGCCCTCTCCTTCGGGATCGGAGTGGCCTTGGGAGCAACTTGGGGAGGAGGTTGGGGGTATAACTGTGGATGGGGTCACGGCAACGTGAATGTCAACTACAACAACAACTACAACAGAACCGCCTACAACAACGTTAACAGGGGGAATGTCAACACAGCCAATTTCCAACGGGGCAATATCAACGCAGGAAATCAGATAGCAAGCGGCAACTGGCAGCATAATCCCCAGCACCGCGGCGGGGCCCCCTATGGAGATCGGGCGACATCGAACAAATTCGGGGGTAGGATACAAGGCCAGCAACCCACCTTGCCCGCAAACCGTCCCGGAGGAGCCCAAAGACCTGGAGGCGGTTCAGTAAAGCGCCCAAGCACCTTGCCCGCAAACCGCCCCGGAGGCGCTCAAAGGCCCGGAGGCGCTTCAGTAAACCGCCCCTCTGGTGGCGCGGGCATGGGTAATAATAATATGGCAAACCGCCCTGGAAGCGGTTCAGTAAACCGTCCGAGCAACTTGCCTGCAAATCGTCCTTCGCGCGGCAACTCAATCGGCAACCGCAGCATATCCTCTGTCTCCACTGGCGGTGGCTTTGGCGAAAGTGCTCGGGGTGGAGCTGCGGCTCGAGCCAGCAGTTCCAGAGGAGCCAGCAGCTTCGGTGGAGGTGGAGGCGGATCCAGAGGAGGCGGGGGTGGAGGCGGCCGTTCAGGGGGCAGAAGGTAAACACAAATCCCATAAGAATGAAATCCACCATCACGACCACAGGAAAAAATTCCATTATAACCGCTGCGATCAGCCTCTTCCTCGTCGCGGCTTCCTTGGCCAGATTAGAGGCGGAGGGAACAGCCGCCCAGAAGCGATTCGATTCTCCCGAGCAGGCCGCCTCTAGCCTGATAGAAGCGGCCTCAACCTTTGATGTGAGTGCCCTTTCACGAATTCTCGGCCCCGACAGCAAAGATATCATTACTACCGAAGACCCCGTGGAGGACAAAAGGCGGGCTCTCAGACTTGCCAAGAATGCAAAGGAAAAGGAATACGTTGAGATCGATCCACAGAATCCCTCCCATGCCACTCTTTTCGTTGGCAAGGATGATTTCCCCACTCCTATTCCCATTGTCAGGAACAAGGGGAAGTGGTTCTTCGATACGAAGGCGGGCCGCCATGAAATCCTGCTGCGCCGCATTGGTGAAAACGAGCTGGATGCAATAGAAGTCTGCCGCGGTTTTGTCGAAGCGCAGAAAGAGTACGCTCTGGAAAAACACGATGGCGCCCTTGTCAACCAGTATGCACAAAAAATCATAAGTACCCCCGGCAAAAAGGATGGCCTTGCCTGGCGGAACGAGGATGGCACTTGGGGTGGGCCGGTTGGAAAGGACGTTGCCAAGGCTCTGGCTCAAGGCTACTCGTCTAAATCGCAACCCTACCACGGCTACTACTTCAAGGTCCTCAAGGGTCAGGGGCCCGCGGCGCCTCTTGGACAAATGGACTTTGTAGTCGATGGGGCCATGATTGGAGGCTTTGCGCTCGCTGCGGCTCCAGCACAGTACCGGGTCACGGGTGTCAAAACCTTCATTGTCAGCCACAGCGGAGTGGTTTACGAAAAAGATCTTGGTCCGGAAACGCTCGATATTTTCCGAAAACTAGAACGTTTCAACCCTGAGAAGACTTGGCAGCCTACTCAGGATGGTTGGTGATCTTGCGGGGGATGCGACCATAGGATTAGTTGATTGGGGGAGATAGTGTGAGCTTTCAGAGAGCAGGCTGCTTCTAGCGCCAGGCTAAGACACAACGGCGCAAATCAGCCGAATCACGTTATTTGGGTTAATACTTTACAAATGACGAGTGACGAATTATGATATTCTTCACTTAAATTGAAAGTCAGAATCCAACGCCCTTCCCGCGAACAAACCCGGGAACTCATCCTTAGGAAGGCCGAGGAGCTATTCCGCCATTTTGGCTTTGGGAAGACAACAGTCGCGGAAATTGCCAGAGATCTCGAAATGTCTCCGGCGAATATCTATAAATATTTCCCCTCCAAGGAGGCGATTATCGAGGCCAGCGGCGAGCGGAACCTCAACGCGATGAAGGAGTCCTTTTTGCGGGCTGATCATTCTCAAAAGAGCTCCCTAGAGCGGATTGAAATTCTTGTTCTCACGATTTTTCGGGCACACCACGAAATTTTAAGAAACGAAAAACAGATTTACAAATTGGTAATCACGGCCAGAGAGGGAAATTGGAAGTGCGTACAGAATTTTCATGATTTCGTACTAGGGACGATGACGGCGATAGTTAAGCGGGGGATGAAGACGCACGAGTTTCGCTCTGGGAATGCAGCGGCAACGGCAAAACTTTTGCTTAATTGCCTTAATTCGAGTCTGGATCCCTTGCTTTTAAGAAATCCTAGCCTGGAAATGAGCGAAAAGAGCGTTCGTGCCCAAGTCCGATTTATTGGGAAGGCCCTCCAGTGACTCATCCATCTATCCGAAGAAAACCATGAATGTTATGAAATTTCACTTACCACTGCGATTAAGCCTTGCTGTGCTGCCCTGCCTTTTTCTTCTCACTGGATGTGGTAAATCAGGTTCAGGAATGCCTCCTAGCGGCATGACCCCGGAGGTTACCGTGGTGACACTTGTCCCACAGAGGGTGGAGATCACCACGGAGTTACCTGGACGTACATCACCCTACCGGATTGCCGATGTGCGCCCGCAAGTCAGCGGCATCATCCTAAAAAGGATGTTTACCGAGGGAAGTGAAGTTAAAGAGGGAGATCAGCTCTACCAGATTGATCCGGCACCCTATGAAGCAGCTCTGGCAAATAGTCAGGGAGCCCTTGCCCACAATCAGGCTGTTCTGACCTACGATAAAATCGCCGTCAATCGAGAGGAGAAATTAATTCATAGTGACGTGATTAGTCAGGATGCCTTTGATCAGGCCGCCGCCAATTATACGCAGGCCATGGCGGATGTGGCGACAGGTCAGGCGGCGGTAAAAACTGCTCAAATCAACCTTGTTTACACAAAGGTGCTCTCACCGATTTCCGGACGCACAGGACGATCTTCAGTAACCGAAGGAGCGCTTGTAACCGCAGAGCAAACCAATCCACTTGTCACGGTGCAGCAACTTGATCCTATCTACGTGGATATTACCGAACCAACCTCGGAATTACTCCGACTTCAGCAGGAGTTGGACAGCGGCCAGTTGCAAAAAGCGGGCACAAACGAGGCGGTGGCTCAACTGACTCTTGAGGACGGGAGCCCCTACGCCGAGACGGGAATGGTTCAGTTCTCAGAAGTCACCGTGGATACGGGAACCGCTTCGGTAACTCTCCGCGCCGTTTTTCCAAATCCCAATCGTCAACTCCTACCCGGCATGTTTGTGCACGCCCTTTTAAAGGAGGGGTTCAATAATCAGGCGCTCCTGGTGCCTCAGCAGGGGGTGACCCACAATCAACGCGGCATACCAACGGCTCTGGTTGTGGGCAATGATAACAAGGTGGAATTACGCCTTCTCAAAGCAGATCGGCCCATTGGCGATAAATGGCTGGTGACCGAGGGCCTTCATCCGGGTGACAGGGTGATTGTTGAAGGCCTTCAGAAAACAATGCCGGGAGCCACGGTGAAGCCCGTGGAGTTCTCTGCAGAGAACTCCACACCTGCACAATAACTAGAGCAATCTGACCCATGGTTCGTTTTTTCATTGATCGCCCGATTTTTGCTTGGGTAATAGCATTGGTTCTAATTCTGGCCGGCACTCTGGCCATCAGGAGCCTGCCGGTGGCCCAGTACCCCAGCATTGCCCCTCCCGCCATTTCTATTTCGGTAGTCTATCCAGGAGCATCTGCCGAGACGGTGCAAAGCACGGTGGTTCAGGTTATTGAGCAGCAGCTTAGCGGCATTGATCATCTGCTCTACTTCTCCTCGGAGAGTGACAAGGACGGGAGCATGGTAATCACCCTTAATTTTCAACAGGGAACAGATCCTGACATCGCTCAGGTACAGGTGCAGAACAAGCTGCAACT
>PLEU01000148.1:17491-18294 GCA_003136515.1 Spartobacteria bacterium | reverse complement strand
TTGAGCCGAACGTGGGCGTGGTGAATGTTCCGGATCCGAGACTGCCCAGACTGAAGGAACTGGCCAATTCTGAAAAAGTCATTCCGGCAGCCATCGAGGTCGTCGATATCGCAGGGCTTGTGAAGGGAGCGAGCGAAGGGGAAGGACTCGGCAATCAGTTTCTCGGTCATATCCGTGAGGTTGATGCCATCATACAGGTCGTTCGTTGCTTTGAGAATGAGGACATACACCATGTCACCGGATCGGTCGATCCGGTGCGCGACATCGAGATCATTACGACTGAACTCATCCTAGTTGATATGGCCTCGGCAAAGAAACGCATTGAACGTCAGGGCAAGGCAGCCCGATCCGGCGACAAAGTTGCTAAGGCTGAAATCGCCCTTTGCGAAAAACTTATTCCCCATCTCAACGAGGGCAAGCCTGCTTCCACTGTACAACTTTCCGATGAGGAGAAAAAACTCCTCGCCACACTCTTTCTCCTGAGTGCAAAGCCAGTCCTCTTTGCTGCCAACGTGAGCGAAGAGGATCTCTCTCCTCTGGAAAAAGGCGATTATTCCACCAATCCCCACGTGAAGGCTGTTGAGGAGTATGCCGCCTCTCACCTTGGCACCTCCACGGTCATTATAAGTGCCCAGATTGAGAGTGAGCTGGCAGAACTTCCCCCTGAGGAGGCAAGGGAATATCTCACGGACCTTGGTGTTTCCGACAGTGGTGTAGGTAAACTTATCCGGGCTGCCTATGCCCTCCTAGGACTCCGCACCTACTTTACCTACGGGCCTAAGGAAACCCGCGCCTGGACGATC
>PLEU01000148.1:0-17471 GCA_003136515.1 Spartobacteria bacterium | reverse complement strand
GGAATTCCGCTTCAATGTCTGAGTCTTGGAACAGTGTAGGAATAGTCGCCAGCGAATCGCTCCTCGCCTCCTACGCCCAGCGCTCGATGGAGAGCGCGGGGCGTTTTCGACAGGAACCGGAACATTCGTTCCGAAACTGCTATCAGAGGGACCGTGATCGCATCATCCATGGCACCTCCTTCCGTAGATTGGATGGGAAAACCCAAGTCTTTCTAAACGGAACCGGGGATCATTACCGGACTCGCCTTACCCATACTATCGAGGTCGCCTCCATCAGCAGGACTGTTGCTCGGGCTCTTGGACTCAACGAGGACCTGGCTGAAGCCATCGCCTTGGCTCACGATCTGGGGCATCCACCTTTCGGACATTCAGGCGAGGGCACACTTGATCGACTGATGAGGGAACACGGGGGATTTGACCATAATGACCAAAGTCTTCGAGTTGTGGAGTTGCTGGAGGAGAGCTATCCTCAACAGACGGGATTGAACCTTTCCTATGAAGTGCTCGAGGGGCTACAAAAGCACAGACAAGAATTTCATCATCCTGATGGAACCGTGTACTCGCATCCTTCGCTTGAAGCTCAGATTGCGAATATTGCCGATGAAATCGCTTACTATAGCCACGATCTGGAGGATGGACTGGCATCAGGGCTCCTTCCTGCAGAGGGACTTACCGTGCTAGAAATATGGCGGGNNAGAAAGCCGATAGGGAATCAGGTAGCTCTCTGGCGTCATCAAGCCCCCGCACGCATCGCAAGTTCATCCTGCGATGCCTCATCAATCGCGAGGTGGAAGATCTTGTTGAAACCAGCCGGACAGCGCTGCTCGATTCCGGCATCCGCTCAGCCCAGGAAGTGCGCAGGTATTCCAAGCGTCTTATTGGGTATTCCCCGGAACTCAAGACCCGCAACGCAGCCCTCCGCCGTCATCTTCATGAACATTTTTATCGGCACCCCGAAGTCAATCAGGCCAATGATAATGCTTGTCTGCAAATGGAAGTAGTCTTCCACAGACTGCTAGATCATCCCGAGCATCTCGGAACCCGCTCCCTCCCCCGGATCGAGCGCGACGGCCTGCCCCGAGTCGTGGCCGATTATATAGCCGGAATGACCGATTCCTATCTTCGAAGCCGCTATAATCAGAAATAGCAGCTCAGGGTTCTATGCCATTATGGAGTAGGTGCTGGGGTCGGAGATGCCACCGCGGTGAACGTCGTCTTTGTGGAATATATTGCTGCCGCAAAGCCGGTAGTAGTGGAGGCCGAGGATGCCAGCGAATAGTTGATGCTCACACTATAAGTCTGGTTGGGTGTCAGACTCCCAGCTGGTATAGTCAGTTGGTTGAAAGGTTCCGTGGTTCCGGCAAAGGGTCCCGCAGTATAATTTATTGAGAATCCCCCGCTATTATTGTTCTGCATCTGAAACTCTTCATACCCGCCATTTGAAAAATTATAAGAGCTATTGGTGCCGCTGTGGGGAGTCCAGACCAGGGTGTTGTCGATAGAAGGATCAAGCACCAGCTATCCTTGAGTATTCCAGATCGGGGTCTCCATATTTACCAAGGTAATCTGGGGAGGATTTGAGGTATTGGGATAGATGCTGTTTGTCAACAGGAGAGTTTGCCCAGCAGTGAACTTATAGGTGCCGTCCTTATAAAGGGTATTCAGCTTGCTAAGGGTCGCCAACGGGGCGCTCCGATAAGCGTATGCGGCTCCAGAATACTGGGTTGTGAAGCTGAGAGGATAGTTGCCGCCGGGCCCTTTCACACTACCTGGAGTAGCACTCTGAATGGAGAAATTATAGGGAGATGGGTCCCCGCTAAAATTACCGAGCATATCCTCCGGAGGGTTGGTGGAGTTTTGCATCAGAACATGCTCCTTCTGGACAAGATAAGGGTTTTGTGAGGCTGGGATGTTCCGTAATTGGTGTCGGGATTGGCGACTGTGCTGGTGGTGCCTTGGATTAACTCCTGTGATGTCTGCAATTATTGGGGTGTCGCTGACCGGAGACCATGAGTAATTGTTTGATGGCGTAACGTTGGCTGGATTGAATCCGGGCAGGTGAATGTGCTGATAATGCGTGCCGATCAATCCTTTGGCCGCAGCAAAAAGCCGTTGTTGCATCCATGAAAGAGGTGCGACGCCCGCAGGAAGATCATTCAAAGCAACATCGAAGGTTGCAGGTCCCCTATCGTACCTAAGTTGCTGGATAATATTAGTATTTAAAGTATCATTGGAAGATGTTGCGAACAACTCGGGATCAAGCGGTCCGTATCCGCCGGGATATCCGGCAGTGAAGTCATAGCTGTACCAGTCGGAAAGGGAGGGAAATGTGTTATTAGTGACGGCTTGGGATCGCGCACCAAAATCAGAGGTCCAGGTCCCTATGCTATTGGTGATCTTGATCTCAAACGGAGATGCGTAGGGAGGCAAGCTCAGCGNNGAAATAGTAACTTTCGCATGATTTGTAATCAGTCTGCACCCAAGGAATCAAAATTGCCATTTTTTATGCCCACCTCCTCCAGTGCAGTATTTCCGTTGCGATAATCCACCGCGCAGATCCCTCGTTTTCTAGCCTCGGAGACAAAACTAAAGAAGTCTAGGGCTTCAGGACTCCACAATTTTTTGCGCGCTTCCTCCAGAGCCTGAGATGTGTTATATCCTTCATGATAAAGTAGATGAAATGCTTTTTTAAGATCGGATCGTGATTCATGACTGATCCCTGAACGGCGCAGACCAACTGAATTCAAACCCGAAACGAGATTCGTACCATACGCGATGAGAAAAGGGGGGATGTCCTTGCCGAATCGCTCCCCTCCCCGCACCATGCAAAGTCTGCCGACGCGGATATGTTGATGAAAAACCGACCCCCCCCCGAGCACCGCTCCGTCATGGATGGCCACATAACCGGCCAGCAAGCAGTTATTGGCAATAACAACCCGGTTAGCCACCGATGTGTTATGTCCTAGATGAACGCCTACCATGAGGAAGTTATTATGTCCGATTCTCGTTGAAGTTTCCTCCTTAGTGCCGCGATGTATAGTCACATACTCCCGGATAATGTTATTATTACCGATTTCCACAAAGCTCTGGGTTCCTGGCTTAAAATCAAAGTCCTGTGGTTCACCACCGATGATGGCTCCCGGCCCGATGGTATTGCGTGATCCCATGCGGACGTGACCCGTAATGATGGCCCGGGCCTGAATGCGGCAGCTATCGCCAATAACGGCGCCGGCTTCTATAATCACCCCCGGGCCCACCTCGACATCGGCTCCAAGTTCAGCACTTGGATCAACAGAAGCTGTGTGATGAATCGTTCCCATGATTCCAGAGTGAGGTGTGCGTGTTGGTCAGTAGAAATTTGCTAGAGTAAGACTTCTTCCCTTATCCTGATGAAGGGAGAATGCTCCACTCATTGTGCTCCAAGAATGACATGAAGTTCTCTCGGAAGCTGTGCAGAAGTCATATCTGCAATAAGAGAGGTGTGCATGGAAAAAATGAGAAGTAAGCGGATTTGTTACTCTAGCAGAGTGAATTGAGGACTCCGCGCAGGTACTCCGTCATGGAGTGGAGAGCTGCGGCATGGCGGTTTTTTTGTACTTTTTCCAGCTCGGCTTCTGCTTCATTTACAAGCTGCAGTGCAGACTTGACCGCTGCAGGCAATGCCCCGCGGGAGGAAACCAACTCCGCCAGCACGGTGGGAGGCATCCCTTCCTCGGCCAGCAGCATTTCCTGAATTTCATCTCGCTGTTTGGGTGTGGAATTCTGTAGTAGCAGGAGCACTGGAAGCGTGAATTTGCCGCAGGCGATGTCGGTACCAAGGGTCTTGCCAATCATCTCCTCATCACCGACAAGATCAATGCAGTCATCCAGCACTTGGTAGGCGATACCAACCTTGTTTCCATAGTTCTTGAGTGCACCGATAACCAGCGGAGAAGCACCGCTCAAAAAGGCCCCCAGTTCACACGCTGAAGCGAAGAGAGCACCGGTTTTCATCTGCACCATGCGATAATACTCGGAAAGCGTCACATTGAGATCAAAACGGCGCTGAGTCTGTAGTATCTCGCCAGTGCAGACCTCGGCGGCGGCATCTGCGATGCGGCGCGACATTTCCTGGTTTGAAAACTGCGTGGACATCCTCAGGGCGTGGGAGAAGAGGACATCCCCGACAAGCACCGTCAGGGAATTTCCCCACTTGGCGTTGAGGGTTGGACGATCCCTGCGTCGTTCGGCCCCATCCATGATGTCGTCATGAACGAGACTTGCTATATGGATCAGCTCAAGAATGACGGCTAGATCGACGTGATCGGATACAATCCGCCCGGTGGCCCCACCCGCAAGAAGGGCAAGTGCAGGACGGAGTCGCTTTCCACTGCCTCCGATCGCGTATTCGATGTAATGCTCGATTCCGGAGTCAAAAGCCTTGGATTGCTGGGAAATGCGTTCCTCGACCGAATACAAATCAGGGCCAATCAGTTCAATGGCTGAGGCAAAGGCCTCGTGGGACCTCGGATCAATCTCGCGTGTGGACCACCTTGTGAAACTTTTCACAACCCAAGTCTCCATGAAAGAAACCTCATGGTCAATCTTGGGAGTGTGTTTTGGGTTTCTGCGGTCCCGCCCCAAGACGGATGGCGGTCCTGATCAGCGGGAATGGCAGTAGTCTCGAACCCCGCACAAGAATTCCCAGGAGGGCGTTCGGTATCACTCCTGGCTTGTCATCAACAAGACCCTGAAGCGCTTCCCTGACCACCATCTCGGCGCTTGAACTGAGTGAAGGGTGGCTTCTCTCCATGGCGTGTATTTTTTCGCCGGGACGGCTGGCCACTTTAAAGAACTCTGTCGGCACAGGACCTGGACAAAGCGCCGTAACGGTGATTCCTTCCGGGGCCAGTTCCATACGAAGAGCCTCGCTGAAACTTGTCACATAGGCCTTGGTGGCGGCATAGACAGCCATTTCGGGAAGCGGAAAGAAACCGGCCACCGAGCTGACATTGAGAATGGCCGAGGGATTATGCGCTCGCAGCATTGGCAGCAGAAGATGAGTTAAGTGAGTCAGCGCTGTGATGTTCACCTCGAGCATGGAAGAAAGGCGTTGCCACTGAGCACTGTCAAATGAGCCGAGATCGCCCAATCCGGCATTGTTAATGAGGAGATTGACAGGAATCTGCTCACGCACGATCCATGCAACAAGGCGCTCGCATTCGGAAGAAAGCGAAAGATCAGCCTTAAATGGGTCGATCTGAAGTTGAGGAGCCATGGACTTCAATGTTGATGCAAGTTCCTTCAAACGCTCCCCGCGTCTTCCGACTAAAATGAGGCGATTCGCCGTTCTGGAAAGTTGACGGGCGAATTCCATTCCAAGCCCTGCAGTGGCCCCCGTGATCAGTGCAGTGCATTGCTGTGTCGTAAATGGTGATCTCACGGGCAGTATGTTAACGAAAATTTAATTCTTTGCGGTAAATTTCCCTTATCGGATGTTCGTCTAGGACATTGGCCTCGATCCCGCCGAAACGCTCGGAATCATAAAGCTGAATTCCTACATAGAAGAAAAGGGGGGCAATAGGCACCTGATCACGCACAAGCAGCTCTTCCGCCTGACGCAAAATGGAAAAACGTTTTTTGGGATCTATCTCGGCTGCGGCTGCGTCGATGAGATGATCATAAGTGGGATTGCTCCATCCTGTGCGATTGTTTCCACTCCCCGAGATGAAAAGGTTCAGGAAAGTGTTGGGATCGGGGTAGTCCCCCACCCAGCTGGAACGGGCTATCCCAAAATCAAGCGAGCCGAGGGAATTGAGATAAACCTTCCATTCTTGTGGAGCGAGCTGGACGGTGACCCCCAATTCTTCCTTCCACATCGATTGCAGTTCAACGGCGACCCCTTCGTTGAGTTCCCCTTCGCAGTAAAGATAGGTGGTAAGTGGAAATCCCTTTCCATCTGGATACCCGGCTTGGGCAAGGAGCTTGCGGGCTGAGGTGGGATTTTCGGAAAGCCCCTCTGGCGCGTTGTAGCCGGGAATGCCAGGCGGCACTAAACTAAGAGCGGTCGATTCACCTGCTCTGGTGATCTTTGTCGTGATACGCTTGCGGTCAATAGCCATGGAAAATGCCTGACGCACACGAGCATCGGTGAAGGGCCCCTTGGAGCAATTGAATCGAAGGAAATAGGAGCCAAGAAACGGTGCCGCATGAAAATCGGGACGACCTTTAAGTGCGTCCAGAAGTGATGGGGGGGCTAGTCCCTTGTCCATAATCAGGTCGGCCTGACCGGCTGCATAAAAGTTATAGGCCACATTTGCATGATCGATGGGCAGCACCTCAACTGTCCGAAGCTGAACGTGGTCTTTATCCCAGTAAAGGGGGTTCTTTTTGAGCAGGATCGAATCGTTAATCCGCCATGTATCTAGTAGATAAGATCCATTGCCGACCAGCCTCCCCGGCTTCACCCAGTCATCTCCATACTTGGCGATCAAATCGGTACGGACTGGGTAGAGTGTTGGGAAAGCGCAGAGATCTAGGAAGTAGGTGGTTGGCTCGTGGAGAGTTACCTGAAGGGTGGCATGATCCAGAGCCTTAACACCCACGGTGGAAAAATCCTTGGTCTTTGCAGTCGCGTAGTCCTCCGCTCCACGCACGGGGAAAAGTTGGTAATTGTAGGCTGAGGCTGTCTCAGGCTCGAGTGTGCGGCGCCATGACTCCACAAAGTCTTCTGCTGTAACGGGCTTTCCATCACTCCATCGGGCATTAGGACGTAGATGAAACGTATAGGTCAGGTAATCAGGCGAGATTTTCCATGAATCCGCGACTCCAGGCACGCTGAGACCATGTCGGTCAAATCGAAGTAATCCCTCAAAGAGGGCGTTAACTATGCGCCCCTCAGGCTGGCCGGTAATGACAGCGGGATCGAGGGTCTCAGGCTCTGCCCCATTGATTAGGATCAATTCGGGACGGGGTTTACTAGGAGAGCATCCCGTGGAGAGCAAAAGGCAAACTGGCATCAACACCAATGCCACACTGTGCAGAACTCTCACAATCAAGGAAGTGGAACCGTATGGGTACAGGGAATACCCGCAGAAAATTGGGTCAGGCTTTTAACCGTCGTCTCGGCTATGTTGCGCAGGGCACGATCGGTGAGAAATGCCTGATGACCCGTCACGATGACATTCGGAAAGGTCAGGAGGCGTGCAAAAACATCATCCTTAATGATGTCGGAAGAGCGATCTTGGAAAAACAGTGAGGCCTCCTCTTCATAGACATCGATTGCGAGGGCACCAACTTTCTCCTCCTTGAGCGCCTCAACCACGGCAGGAGTGTCAATCAGGGCTCCGCGACTGGTATTGATAAGGAAAACCCCTTTTTTCATAAGAGCCAGAGCCGCGGCATCAATGATATGATAAGTCGATGGCATCAGTGGTACATGCAAGGTGAGTATGTCGGAAAGGCGGAAGAGTTCCTCTTTGGTGTCGAGATAGGAAGCGGTCAACATGACCTCTTCGTTGGGCATTTCGTCATAGGCCAGGACCTTACATCCGAACCCATTGAGCAATCGTACGACATTCGTTCCTATGCGCCCTGTGCCACAAACTCCGACAGTCATGTCACGAAGTTCAAAGCCGCAGAGCCCCTCAAGGTTGAAATCTGCCCGCCGCACACGGTTATGACCCTCATGGATATGACGCCCTAAAGTCAGGATCATGCCGATTGTGAATTCCGCCACGGCATTCGGAGAGTAGGCGGGAACATAAGCCAGGGAAATGCCACAGTCCCGAGCTGCCTCTCTATCGATCTGGTTGAATCCCGCACTACGGGTGGCCAGCAGCTTTGTTCCGCCCGCAGCCAGTTTCTCAATTGCCACACGATCGGCACAGTCATTGACAAAGATCAGAACCGCTTCATGACCCGCGGCGAGGGGGGCCGTTTGAACATCCAAGCGTGGCTCAAGGAAAGTAAATTCCAGTCCTTTTCCATGCGCGGCGGCTTCTAGACTAGGTCGTTCATAGCGCTTGGTGTTATAAACAGCGACTTTCATTACGGCATCATGAGCAGAATGAGCTAGGAGAATCCAGCTTTGCCAATTTCCTCAAGGTCGACGCGGATTTAAAAACAATGACAGCTGATTCAAATCTCAAAAATCTTACTCCCGCTGAAGCGTTAAAAATTGCGAGCATTGGAAGTGGGCTCTCAGCTCTTGAGGATAATTGCGGCGGAATTATTGGTGATAATTTGCAACCATAATTACATTATATATTACATGCCTACCGGGATGACACACACAGCCACTATATGGAGTGAAAGGCGGTAAGCTACTGGATTACTTCTGGGATGATATCAATGGGTATCAGATCGCGATCCATGATCCAGTTTTGTGGATGGCAATCACGCAAGATCAGACGGAAATCACGATTTATGTAATCCATGGTTCCAGAACCATCCGAAAGTAACGCAAAGCCAGCCTCTTTTAAATAGGAATCAACGGTATGTCCATCGGGGTGCGGACCAGGGAAGAATCGTATGCTTGATATTATGCTACATTGGCCCGCTAAGTTCTTAACAAAATCTTCGAATCGATTATCAAGTGGCGGACATATCTTATTCATTAACGCCAATCGCTCCATATACTGATCAGGCGTTGCATGCTTTTGTCCGTATTTGCCGGATTTTGTTCGCTTATATACGCGTTTATCCTTGATGTACACGAGATGCTCCGATCCGCTTGTGCGACGAGGCTTGTATCGCGTCAAGCCATCAATCCTGTATCCCGAGGGCATTTACGGCATCGAAGGACAAGAGGACGGTTTGCTATGCGATACGGAACGCCCATCTGATTGCATCTCGGGCAAATAAATCCATCCTGCCATTGCGCCTCCTCTAAATACTTCGCGCATGCTGCGTCATCTGGAAACATGCGCTGCTATTCAGGCAGCGATCGAGGAAAGGAATGGTTGGTCCGTTGGTGAGTTTCCAGGAACGAACATTTCTTCACTACCCCAAGATACTACATATAGCGGCTGTGTGAGTCACACCCGATAGGCATGATATATTAGAGCCCGTTCTTGCGCTTTATGTAAGGACGGTTTTTTGTATTCCCTTCTAGTTGGTTTAAGAAAAGGCCCTATACCGTCTTATTTGGGCTTCAGTTATAAAGTCCAGATGGGTCTTTAGAGTGGCCTTGTACTTTATTTCCGGGATCAACTTTCTGCTCCTGCTGTGATGTCTTGATCACCTTTTGATAATACCATCCGGATGGCTTAAGCACCCGATCATGTGTCTTCGGATCCATAGTCGCCAATCCGAATTTTGGCACATAGCCATAATGCCACTCATAATTATCAGCGAGTGACCATACGAAGTATCCCCTCACATCATATCCCTCATCCATGGCTTCTCGGATCTGTTCGATATGATCATGAAGGTATTTAATGCGTTTTTTATCGTTAAGTGTAGCGATCCCGTTTTCCGTGATCATGATCGGCTTGTCGTAACGCTTTGCGACATAGCGTATCTGCCGGCCCAAGGATTTGGGATCAATGCGCCAGCCCATCATCGTGAAGTGATTCCCATGACGGTAAGACTCGGAGAGGAAGCTAAGAGGTCCAGCCACTTGGCTGTAATAATAATTAAATCCGATGATGTCGCAGACGTCATAGATTCTATCTAGGTGATCAAAATTGGAATGCTGTACGGTATTATAAATGAGGCCACCGGGGTCCAGCAGGCCATGTTCCCACCAAGGGAGAGCTTCGACGCTCACAACCTTGGCTGTAGGCTTGATTTCCTTGATGCGGGCGGCGGCGTCCCGGAACATATCCGCACTGGCGATCGTGGCTGCCTTGTATCCTGCAAAATCGAGGGTGTGGCATGGGGGCCAGAGTCCGGCAATATAGGCGGTTAGCACCTGACCATTGGGCTCATTCTCCGGTGCATAATAGCTCACATAAGGGGAAGTGGCCCTCACCATCTTGGTTACATAGAGATTCCAGCGTTCACGGGCCATGGGATTAAGCCAGTTTACCTTTTTGGAATCGTGCGGATCTGTCAGCCATGCCGGAAAGCTGAAATGCCAGAGCGTCACAACCGGCTCGATGCCTGCCTCGCGGAGTTTCCGGCACATCGACACATAACCTTGAATCGCCTTTTCGTTATACATCCCAGGATGGGGTTCAACACGGGCCCATTCGATGCTGAAACGGTAGTGGGTGGCTCCGATTTTTTTAAGGGCTGCAAGATCCTTGTCAAAATCACTCCAGGAGTCGAGAGCGTGGCCAATGACCGGGGCTTTCCCGTTCTGCACGAGTAGATCCCAATCCCTGAGAAAATAATCCTTATCCCCGGGCTTTTCATCACGGTTTTCATACTGAAGGCTCGAAGTTGAAATTCCCCATGCAAAACCGGGGTACCCTGTATCTTTTTTGGCCTTGTGTCTGGGCGCCTTATCAAGAGGTCCAAGCGGGTGTATGGCGCAGCCACTCAGCATCAGTATTGCGATGCACGGGAGAAGCGATAAGAGCTTTTTTTTGAGGGTCACTGGGATGCTTGCGTAGAGTTAGTTTGGGACGGGATAGTCAGTAGATTGAGTTCGCCGGATTTACTGCGATAAAATCCCCTAAGATCAGGCATCATGGAAGCCCACGACATCATGGTGTCGGAAAGAAATTTGTCATGGGCGATAGATTTTTCTTCACGCAACCTACCTTTGATCGTGTTGACGCTAAGAAATGGGAGCGTCACCTTGCTATACTCAGCATCGCTCACCCGGGCTTCTTCCAGTCGCTGGGGCTCAAACATCGAAATCCACCATCCGCCGTAAGCATCTGGGGCCGATTGGGGTAACACTTTGAAACATAACTTCCCCGCCTGTCGCTCATCCCCTTTTTCGCTCAGGGAATAGAGGGCCGCAATTTCCGCCCGGGAATTAAGTGTTCCTGCCAGATAAGCGCGGATCATCTTCTTGAAACGGGTAATCTGCCCCCCGTGCTCATAGACGCCAAATTCAAGGCAAACTGGATCCTCAGGATTTCCATAAACATTCATTTCCGTGTGCTTATTGATCCGAAATGAAAGATAGGGAATATTTTTAAGATACCCACTCTCGATGGTGGTTGCTGGGATTTGCCGGAAAGAGGTGATGTTGTCATCGGTTCGTAGATCCTGAACGATCATCCTCCAGGGAGGAATTTTTCCAGGGGCTATAATATCGGCAAAATAAACATTTGCATCTCCCTCATCCTCGATCCTGCGGATATATTTCTTGGGTATTTCCACCTCCCCGATCCTTTTTTGAAGTACGACCTCAAAGGCATCGTTCTTGACAATGAGTCCGCGGAGTTGTGTCCCGTCATTCATGACCACCGTATCGGGCATCAGTCGCTTTGAAGTGAAATCCATCGAGGCTCTGCACTCACCAACTGCCATCATTGCGAAGATAAAAAGTAGAAAAGAGTGCTTCATGGTTGATGGGACTTCAAATAGCTACTAGGCACTGAGCCATGCATCAAGCAGCCTTCCGCCAATTTTCGACTTATCTCCTACCTCTCTTGGCTTTAATGCTGACCCCGAGCTGTATCATGGCACCCCCCCATTACAGACCTCCGGTCAACGCCCTCATACTAAAGCCACTGCCCAAGGAGCCATTCTGGTGGGGTACATCCACTGCTCCCTTTCAGAATGAAGACAAGGGATATCCTCCGGGATCCAAGTGGTATTTTAAGACAGATTGGGATCGTTTTGCAGAAGATGGAGGGGCTCCTCCACGTGGGGATGGTGCGGTGTTTTCCTGGAGCGAATTTGATAAGGATCTTGCGGCCCTAAAATTTCTGGGCGTCAACCACTTCCGCTTTGGTGTGGAATGGGCACGTGTCGAACCCAGGCAAGGAGAGATTAACGAGCAGGCACTTCAGCAATATGCCGAAATGGCCCGTCGCGTGAGGGCAGCAGGGATTGAACCCATCATCACCCTGTGGCATTTCACCTTCCCCGACTGGCTTTATACAAAGGACAAATCAAAGGCAAACTTCATGAACCCCGATGTCCAAGCCGCCTGGCGGGCTCATGTGCGGCGGGTGGTGCGTGCCACAAAACCTTACGTGCGGATCTATGTTCCTGAGAATGAGCCAAACGGGGCACTTCAGCTTGGATGGATTGCGGCACATTGGCCACCAGGACTGCTGGTGAGACCGGGTTCCTATAAAAAGGCCATGCGCGTTTCCGCAAGCATGTTCCGTGATGCCGCGGCCATAGTTAAAGAAGAGAGGCCGGATGCCCTCATCATGGGGATTTATTCCCTTCCCCACTGGAAAAAGGCTGCGTATCTCGATCCCACCCGTTCCGTTTATAATCTGATGATGCACCAGAATTATGACCAACTCGACATGGTCGTGGATACTTGCGACCTCATCGGTGTGAACTATTACTACTCCCAGCAGGCGAGTGCCGTGCGGTTCCTCTTCCGTCCAAGTGGGGAACGCAATTCCAACTACACCCAGCTTGGATGGGAAATCGATCCCACAGGGCTCTACCATGTTCTGAAGGAGGTGACTGATCGTTATCACAAGCCCATTGTTATTTCAGAGAATGGAATAGGGACTCAAAGCGGCCAGAAATCCATTCGATATTTCCGTGAACATATCGCACAGATGCGACGCGCCATGAATGACGGTGTCGACGTGCGCGGATATTTTCCTTGGACGCTTGTCGATAATTACGAATGGACGGAGGGATGGCATGGCCAGTTCGGACTCTTTGCTTTTGACAAGAAAACCCATGATCGAATCCCCTCACCGTCTGCGATCTGGTACCGCAACTTCATCAAGGCCTACCCGGAGCCATAGTCAAAGTATCCCCAGAGTTTATTTATCTGATGGAACAATCCGAAATTGCGGCGATCGTGGATCAAGTCATCCGGAGCCGACATTCCGTGCGCGGATTTATGCCGACGCCTGTGCCAAGGGAACAAGTTCTTGAAATCCTTGATGTTGCAGCCAGAGCGCCATCTGGAACTAACACCCAGCCCTGGCAGGTCACGGTAATCACTGGAGAAAAGAAGCAGGCTCTCTCGCGCGAGTTGATTGAGACTGCTTTGAGTCCCGTAAAAGATGCTGAGCATCATGAGGAATACCACTATTACCCAGAAAAATGGATTCACCCCTTTCTCGATCGACGTCGAAAGGTTGGTTATGATCTCTACGGATTACTAGGTATCGCCAAGGGTGATCGGGAAAAAATGGCTCTCCAATTTGCAAAAAATTATGCCTTCTTTGATGCTCCTGTCGGACTTTTCTTCACCATCGACCGCATCATGGGGCAGGGTAGCTGGATTGATTACGGCATGTTTCTCCAGAATGTCATGATTGCAGCCAAATCGCGAGGACTTGATACCTGCCCTCAGGCGGCCTTTATCAAGTATCATCGGATTGTGGCTCGTCATTTGGAGTTAACTCAGAGCCAACAACTCATCTGCGGCCTGTCTCTGGGCTACGAGGATAAGTCAAAAATTGAAAATTCCCTGCGAACGGAAAGGGATTCTGCTGCAAACTTCACCCGTTTTGTTGAATAATCTTACCCTGTAACTTCCTCGAGGCTAGTGCCTTGGCAACAACAGCATGATCTTCAGGGTATGTCAGACCATACCATGCATCCTCGGATTTCAAAAGTTTCACCGTAGCCTCACCCGAGGCAATCAGGGAACTTATCGCGGCGGGGAGATAAAACTCTGCCTTGGGATCCTCTCCCTTTACCTCTAGAAACTCGTCGAACAGACGTTCCAGTTTTTCAAAAATATCAGGCATTAATGCCCAGAAATTCATCGAGGTTGCTTCCTCTCCAGTTAGATGAAAAAGGGGGTTTTCCCCTGCCGTAATCCCTTCAGGGGTGCGGGAAATGGTTGTGAGTTCATTGATATCGAGCAGGTTTCCATCTTTATCCGCACGGCAGATTCCACGGGAAACGGTTCCATGCTCTGAAAGGGTTTTTTTAAGCTGGTAGCCGACCATGGCATAGGAGGCGGATGGAGAAGAAGAGAGGAAGCAAGCCAGTTTGGAAAAGCCCGATGCTCCGTAATGATCATCGGCATTGATAACGATAAAAGGATTGCTGACCGATGAGGCCGCGACGAGTACAGCATGACTGGTACCCCAAGGTTTTATGCNNCCCGGTACCCCAAGGTTTTATGCGTCCCGGTGGAGATACCCTTCCCCCGGGTAATGGTTCCAGCTCCTGAAAGGCATATTCTACGGAAATCTCGGTTTTATAACGGCTGCCAACTACTTCGTGAAAGAGGCTCAACATCTCGCGCCTGATGACAAAAACGACCTTCGAACAACCTGCGCTAAGGGCATCAGCAACTGAGTAATCCAGAAGGATCTCGCCGTTCGGACCAACGGGATCGAGCTGTTTCAGCCCTCCATAACGACTTCCGATCCCTGCTGCCAATACTACCAAGGAAAAATCCATTCCAGCTGATTTCACATTTCTTAGTTCGATTTTTTAGGTGACCCGCTTGGCGTGGTGTCATGATAAAAAAGTATGCCGGACTTTTTGAGGTTGATGATAAAGCCTCTCAAATCGCCGCTGACGCTATTAAAGGAATCCATGGCCGTATTTCCCTTCTTAAGGAAGAGATTGGCTTGTAGAGTGACATTTCTGATCTCTCCGGAAGAATCAGCCAGTGCCTGGCTGGTTGTGCGGAAATTAGAGAGGGTAACCTTCAGATTCTGCACTCCCTCTTCATTGAAAACATTATTTTTCAAGGACTCACTCACTTCATCAATATTGCCCAGAGCATTATCCAGCTTGGGCAGAATCTGCCCGTGAAACGACTGGCTTACACTGTCGATGTTTTCAAGTGCACTATCTAGTTTGGGAAGAATTTCATCATGAATTTGACGCTGAAGTTCAGCGAGACTGGCCTCACTGAGTCCGTTGGTAATGATTGTATCGGGTGATATCGCTTTCTGACTCTCTGCGTCATCGCTCATGGTCACGGTCACAAACCGGTCTCCCAAAAGACCGGAACTTCCTATGGAAAAAATGCTGCCCTGCGGGATCTGTACACTCTCATCCACTTTCAGTTTCACCGCCACCCCTCGCATATTCGGCAGCACCTTGGGGGCCTCGGATACTTCCCCAATCCTAGCACCTGCTAGCATAACATCAGCTCCTTTGAGCAGACCGCTTGCGTTCCGATAATCTACGGTGAGTGTATAATACTTCTTAATACTATCGCCAAAACGTCCGAAATAAAGAACCAGAGTTCCTATGGAGATGAGCCCAAGGAGCACGAAAAAGCCCGCTTTGAACTGAGTTGCTTTGCTGTTGGTATCCATTGATGTGTTTCAGTCGATTTCGTGTGAACGCCCTTCAATAAAATCTCGGATCAGTGGATCCGTCGAGCTATGGAGAGCAGGAAGCGTGCCTGTAAAATGAATGCGCCCTTGGGAAAGTAGGGCCACATGATCAGCAATATGGTTGGTGCTGGTCATGTCATGAGTGACCACAATCGAAGTGACGTGGAGGTGGGATTGCAAGCGTCGAATAAGTCGATTGATTGTATCGGATACAATGGGATCGAGACCTGCAGTCGGCTCATCATAGAGTATACACTCAGGTTCTGAAATAATTGCGCGTGCCAGTGACGCCCGTTTACGCATCCCTCCGCTCAGGTTGACAGGCATTTTTTCTTCCTGGCCCTCCAGCGAAACCAGTTCAAGGGAACGAGCCACCTTCTCGCGAACCACCTTTTCGCTTCTTTCACCGCGTTCGCGGAGAGGAAAGGCGACATTGTCAAAAACCGTCATGGAGTCGAAGAGGGCGCCATCTTGAAAGAGCATCCCTATCTTGCTACGAACCGGTTCGAGTTCCCTTTCGCTAAGACTGCTGATTTCCTCACCATCAATCTTTATGGAACCAGAAAGGGGACGCATTAAGCCAATCAGGTGCCGCAGAAAGACGCTTTTTCCTCCTCCACTTTGACCGAGTAGCACAAGAGTCTCGCCTCGCTGCACATCCAGATTGACGCCCCTCAGAATTTCTTGCCCGGAAATAGTCTGCTTGAGGTTCCTTACCTCGATGAGATTGGCATGAGCCATATCAGTGTACTCCAGCAGGGAAAATGATATTGAGAGCCATAGTGAGAAAGAAATTGCCGATCAGGATACAGAGAGAACTGATGACCACAGCTTCTGTAGTGGCGCGTCCAACACCAACGGCACCATCACGTGTGTTGAGTCCCTGTTGGCAGGCGACAAAGACAATCAAGATGGCAAACACAACACCCTTAGTCATGGCCATCACCATGTCCTTGCCATGGGTGAAACTCCACATGTTGTGAAGAAAATAGACGCTCCCGACGTTCAACAGGGAAACGGCAACGTAGTAGCTGGCGATAATGCCGAAGAAGAGGCACTCCGCTACAAGGAGCGGCATCGAGATCAGCATCGCTACGGCCCGCGGAACCACAAGGTAATCAATCGGATTTACAGCCAGAGCACGCAGGGCGTCTATCTGTTCGGTAACCTTCATCGTCCCGATTTCGGCGCTCATCGCAGCCCCGACACGTCCTGCAACCATGAGGGCGGTAAGGACAGGGCCCAACTCGCGACAGAGTGCCACCGAGACAACAGGGCCTACGGCAGAACTCATGTTTAGAGCAGAAAATTGAAAAAATGTCTGGGCCGTGAATACAGCTCCCGTGAAAGCGCCGGTGATAATGACAACAGCCTGCGAACCGTAGCCTATCTCGACAACTTGATTGAGTACCAACCTCCAGCGGATGCGCCCCGCAAAGATGGATGCAAAGGTCTCTTCAGCGAGCAATGCCGTCTGTCCCAAATAGGTACAGAATGCGCGGGTCAGTGGAAATGAATACGGAAACCTCATATTCGGATCAACCGCAACGGAACAGACCGTGATCCATCTTCTAAAGGTTCTGCTTCAAGATCGTAGCCGCGAGTACCGGTGACTCTTACATGATGGAATTCTCCTGCTTGAACCGGCTTCGTAAAATGAACTCGGCAGTCAACATCAGGCGCATCTCCCTCTGTTCGCCCCAGAAGTGCTGTGTCCGCTAGAACCTTCATTTCCTTGCCCACTTGCGAAAATGCCAACTCAGCTGCAATCTGTTGCTGCACGAGCATGGCCTCTCGTTGTCTCCGTTTCTTGGTTCCTCCATGGATCTGGCCGGGCAATTTGGCCGCACGCGATTCTTCCTCGCGGGAATAGTTGAAGATGCCCAAGCGTTCAAAACGAGTCTTATGCATGAAGCCTAACAAGCTCTCAAAATGTTCTTCTGACTCCCCGGGAAAACCGACGATGAAGGTTGTTCGGATTGTGAGTCCTGGAATCCCCGACCTCATCCTTTCAATGAGCCGCTCAATATGACCGCGATCGGTTTCCCGTCTCATTGAGTCAAGCATGTCATCATGAATATGTTGTAGTGGCATGTCCACATACCGAGCCACCTTGGGATTGCGTGCGAT
>PLEU01000204.1 GCA_003136515.1 Spartobacteria bacterium | reverse complement strand
GATTCTGGAACTGAGGCAAGGAGATGGGGAGGGAATGTATGAAGATCATACTTTTGCCAGTCATCGACACCTCAACAGACCGGGAGATCCGCACTAAATAAACATGGACGTTTCTCAGAAGTTGTTCCTCTTGGCGGCATTCGCCATCGGAACCTTGTTTCTGCATACTTCAGAGGCGGTCGAAGCACCCAAGAATCCGTCTTCAGAGGAAGTCAATCAGGTATTTGGGATCCCTCTTTTTAGCAAGGAAAACCTCTGGAGTGAGCCGGCCCGAAATGTTGCTGAACGTCTCGGACTGAAGATGGAGTCCGAGACATCGTATGAATCAGGATACCGACTCTATCCGGAAGCAGGGGCGAGCGTCCTCGGGACAAGGCCATTTTCCATATTTCTCCAGGGGATTGCAGGCAGAACCTCCCGTCTCTCCTTCATCTTTGCAAACAAGGGAGACATCTCGGTTTACGCAACCCAGAATGATGAACGACGCGCATTAACTTCAGAGAACCATGACATGGTTGTTTCTCCTCAGATGCTTCAGGCGTACAAAGCAGCCATCAGGCACGATGGGGATCGGCTTGAGCTGGCCTTGACAACATTACTTGGACCGCCGAATCCCATTACGCTCGGCATGGTTTCGAATATGGAGGAACGGGGAGAACGCTGGGACTGGCGAGGGAGCAGTTTCATCCTATTTTCCCCACGGAATGAATATGTGGCTCTAAGGATTCTATCAACGAAGCTGTTCAGCGATACCGATGCCGAGAGAAACTCTTTTGAAAAATCCAAGGATTTGATTTCGAACAGGGTGATTCACCGGAGTAATGGGGATGTTGTGATCGGAGATATACCCATGGTTGATCAGGGAGAGAAGGGGTATTGCGTCCCAGCAACCTACGAGCGTGTTCTACGCTATTACGGACTCACGGCTGACATGAATGTTCTCGCAATGGCTGGGGAAACTCAGGCGGGGGGAGGCACGAGCATGGCCAAGATTGCCGATGCAGCCTTCGAACTTGTACGGGAGGCGGGCGGTCGGATCACATCCGGGATTGGAGCGGTGAGGATCAGCGATATCTCACCTTATATTGACAAGGGTGAGCCGGTGTTGTGGGCTCTGGACAGCTCCGATGAGTTAAATGATCGTCTTGGAGGGCGTATGATTGGACGAGAAGGGGTTACCGATACGAATGCCGCCCTGGCTTGGTGCGAGAAAATCCTGCCTAGTATCCGTGCCAGCGCGAGGACTCTGCCGCGGAATGGTGCCCACGTTTGCCTGATTATTGGCTACAACCACCTCACCCGGGAACTTGCGATTTCCGACTCCTGGGGGCCAGGGTTTTCGGAACGTTGGCTGACTGAAGAGGAAGCTCAGGCAGTGAATCTAGGAGATGGCACTGTCATCGGTTGGTAGTCCGCAAAAGGGGACTTAAAAAAAATCTCATGATCATGTGGTAAACTGCCGCCGGCTTTGTTAATTCCACTGCTCCAGTTTCTTGAAAATGCCCCAATCCCCTGTCGCTCAAATCTCGGCCATCTATAATGTTGAAGGCTGGTCCGAAGGTTACGTGAAAATCAATGACCTCGGCCATGCTGTGATGCGCCCCCGGCGCAGGGAGGGGGAGGAGATCGATCTTATGGAATTGGTGGGGGAGGCCAGGGATCGCGGACTCCGCTTTCCTCTCCTCGTGCGCTGTCAGGATCTACTTCGTGATCGTGTTCGCCGTTTGAATGAATCCTTTGCCCAAGCGGTGGAAGTGTGCGGTTACCGGAACCAGTATCGGGGCGTTTTTCCCATCAAAGTCAACCAGCTCTCCGAAGTGGTCGAAGAAATCATTGATGCGGGACTTCCCTATCACTTCGGAGTCGAGGCGGGAAGCAAACCAGAACTTATCGCTGCACTCGCAGTGCATTCTGATCACGAGAGTCTTGTGATTGGGAACGGCTATAAGGATGATGAATTCATCCGGGCTGCACTGATTGGACTCAAACTTGGGAAAAAGGTTATTCTTGTTGTGGAAAAGCTGGAGGAGTTCCATCAGATTCTGGCCGTCGCAAAACAAGTTGGCATCACTCCGATGATTGGAGCACGCGTCCGCCTGCTTTCCAAGGGGGCTGGCAAGTGGGCCACCAGCGGAGGTGAAAATGCAAAGTTCGGGCTCTCGACGGCCGACCTAGTCTCGATGAGCCTCACCCTCCATTCCGAGGGAATTCCCGATGCGCTGGTAATGCTCCACTATCATGTCGGTTCCCAGGTACCTGATATAGGCACCATCAACCGTGCCACTCGTGAAGCCGCCAGATTCTATGCAAAGCTTAAAAAGATGGGGCATGCCCTCGGTTACCTCGATGTGGGAGGAGGTCTTGGTGTTGATTACGACGGTTCGCGGACAACCTTCGACAGTTCCCGGAATTATTCCCTTCATGAGTACACCCGGGATGTCGTTTACAACATCATGGAGATCTGTGATTCCGAGCAGGTGGAACATCCGGTCATTGTCAGTGAGAGCGGACGTTTTATTGTCGCCCCGCATTCCGTACTGATCATCGAGGCGTTCGGATCGATTGAAAAAGAGGATCAGTTTCAGGAAGTCTCGGCTTCTGACGCCGATCCGAAGCTTGTTGCCGACATGATCGAGATCAAGACAGGTCTCAATGAGAAACGACGTCTCGAGCACTTGCATGATGCCCAACAGATCAGGGATCAAGCTCAATCAATGTTTGACCTAGGGTTACTCGAACTCCCTGCCAAAGCCAAGATTGACACACTTTACTGGCAAATTGCTTCGGAAATCGTGCTTCTCTACAGGGGGGCAAAACAGGTGCCGGAAGAGGTTCGGGAGTTGGAGGTGAGCCTCGCCGACCAGTTGCTTTGTAATTTCTCGGTCTTTCAGTCCCTGCTTGACCATTGGGCACTCGGGCAACTTTTCCCAGTGATGCCCATTCATCGGTTGGACGAAGTACCCGAACGAAGCGGAACACTTGTTGATATCACCTGCGATTCGGATGGTAAGATGGCCAAGTTCATCGATTTTCAGGACGTCAAGGAGACGTTGCCTGTCCATCGGGTCAGACAGGGGGAACCATACTATCTTGGTATTTTCCTTTCAGGTGCCTACCAGGATATCATGGGTGATTTGCACAACCTCTTTGGCAGGGTTAACGAAATGCATGTCTTCCTCGATGAAGATGAGGAGGCCGGCTACTATATTGAGGAAATTCTTCCCGGTAATACGATCGATCAGGTGTTGAGTCTGACCCAATGGGATACCAAGGAGTTAGCGCGCAGGATCAAGGCACAGGCCGATGCATCGCTAAAGAGTGATCGACTAAAGCCCAACGAAGCAATGCGTCTCGTGGACGAGTACGAGAAGATGTTTCAGTCCTATACCTATCTCGATTTTACCTCCCGTCGTCCCAATGGGGCTAACGTAATCAACAGCCCAGCCTTGACGAATACCAATGAGCTAGCATCTCCATCCCTCGTTCTATGAGTGAGACTGTCCTTCTGAAACATTCTCCATTGGAAGCTGCTCACTTGGCGTCCGGAGCCCGGTTGGTGGAATTTGGCGGCTGGTTCATGCCTGTGCAATACTCCGGAATTATGGATGAGCATCGCGCCGTGCGATCTGCGGCGGGAATGTTTGACATTTCCCACATGGGGGAGGTCACGGTGTGTGGCGCCGGAGCTCTGGCTTGGCTGGAGAGCCTGCTGACCAACCGCGTTGGAAAGCTCTCGCTCGGACGTGGTCAGTACACTCTGATGTTGGATGAAACCGGGGGTGTAATCGACGACCTCATCATCTACCGCACGGGAGAAACGGAATATTTTCTAGTGATAAACGCCGCTTGTCGTGAGGTTGATCTTGATTGGATGAGAAGCAAGTTGCCAAATGACGACTCTGTAACTCTGACCGATTTGGGTAATGAGTATGCGGCCATCGCCCTACAGGGGCCGGATTCAGAACGTATCCTTCGCGATCTCTTTCCCATCTGTGAGATTCCGCGACGCAATGGGATAGCCACACTTTCATCGGAGTTACATTCAGGAGGCCTTCCTCATTTTGTAGCCAGGACCGGTTATACGGGTGAGGATGGATTTGAGCTTTTTGTGCCAGTTGAAATTGGGGAGGTGCTCTGGCAACGACTTTTGAAGGCCGGCGTGAAGCCTGCTGGACTTGGTGCCCGTGATACGCTGCGACTGGAAATGGGCTATCCCCTGAATGGTTCCGATCTCTCTCGCAGTCGTACGCCCTTGGAAGCGGCACTCGGGAAATTTGTTTCGCTTGATGACCCAGAAAAATCTGATTTTTCTGGTCGCCAGGCTCTGGAATCGCAGCGTGCTAAAGGACTTCCTTCTCTACTTACCCCCTTGAAACTCACGGTGCAGGGGCCTCCGCTTCGCGCCCATTACCAAGTGCTCTCGGAAGGGTTGCCCGTTGGGGAGACCTGCAGTGGTGCTCTTTCTCCAAGTCTTGGGGAGGGGATTGCAATGGCATACCTTCCCCTAGAACTTACCGCGCCTGGAACTTCGCTGGAAATTGAGGTGCGCGGGCGCCGCTATCCCGCTAGCGTGTCAACGCTTCCATTTTACAGGAAACCCCCTCTGTAATTTTACAAAGCATCAATATTTATACTAACCCAACTCATCCGATCACTCCATGAATGTTCCCGCCGATCTCCGCTATGCCAAGACACACGAATGGATACGCATTGACGGGGATATTGTGACGGTGGGGATTACTGATCACGCCCAGCAGGAGCTGACCGACATCGTTTATGTCGAGCCACCAAAAATTGGGGCCGGGGTGAAGGCGGCCACTACTGCCGCAGTGGTGGAATCGGTAAAAGCAGCCAGCGACATTTATTCTCCCATGTCTGGGATTGTGTCGGAAGTGAATGAGGATCTCGCTTCCAATCCCGCTCTTCTGAATACCGATCCCTTTGACAGGGGATGGATCTATAAACTCAAGCCATCCGATCTATCTGAGGTCGAAGATCTCCTGACTCCGGAAGCCTATTCTGCTCAGATTTCCTGATGAGTGCAGAGGGAGTGCTTGATGGAGAAGCTTTTGATGCTGTTTTTACCAGAGGGCGGTTTTCACGCCGCCATGTCGGCTCACATAAAACTGATGTTGTTACGATGCTGGAGGGCATCGGGTGCAACACTCTGGAAGAGCTGATCTCAAAGACTGTCCCTGAGGAAATCCGGATGCGGGATCTTCTTGATCTTCCCGCTGCCGCCACGGAGGAAGAGGCGCTAGCAGAGCTTCGAGAGCTTGCCTCACTTAACGAACTCCGTCCCACCTTTATCGGCATGGGCTATCACGGAACACATCTTCCCCCGGTGATACGCCGAAATATTCTAGAAAATCCCGGCTGGTACACAGCCTACACTCCTTATCAGGCGGAGATTTCTCAGGGTAGGATGGAAGCGCTGGTGAATTTTCAGACGATGATCTGTGATCTAACAGGGATGGCGATCGCCAATGCCTCCATGCTGGATGAGTCAACGGCGGCAGCCGAGGCAATGGCGATGGCTCATGATCTTAAAAATGCCCCTCAATTCTTTGTCTCCGAGGGGTGTCATCCCCAGACGATAGCACTGCTTCAGACCCGCTCCGAGCCACTCGGTATCGAGCTGATTATCGGGGCACTCGATCAGATCCCTGATTCAGGACTTTGTGGGGGACTTCTGCAATATCCCGCGACCGATGGGGTCATCAACGATCCCTGTTCCTTCGTAGAAAAAATTCATGCCGCGGGTGGCTTGGCTGTGGTGGCAAGCGATCCGCTGGCACTTGTACTGCTCAAAGCTCCGGGCGAATTCGGTGCTGACATTGTTGTCGGTTCCTCCCAGCGATTTGGTGTGCCGATGGGTTATGGTGGGCCCCATGCGGGGTATATGGCCGTACGCGATGAGTTCAAGCGTCGGTTGCCAGGACGTCTTGTAGGTATCTCCAGAGATGCGGACGGAACTCCTGCCTACCGTCTTACACTTCAGACCCGCGAGCAGCATATCCGCCGTGAGAAGGCTACCAGTAACATCTGTACCGCCCAAGTGCTTCTAGCCGTCATGGCCTCGATGTATGCAGTCTATCATGGGCCCCGCGGACTCATCGAGATCGCCGAGAGGATTCATCTCCATGCCCTGAAACTTGCCGCCACGCTTGCCAAGGCTGGCTGGCAAGTTGTCCATGCCCCGTTCTTTGACACAGTCCGGATCAATCTGACTCCCACCGAATCAGCATCCCTCCGTTCACGTGCCGAAAAGGTGGGCATTAATCTCCGTTTTCTTGGTGACTATGCCGTCACTATCTCTCTCGATGAAACCGTAGCTACCATTGATCACCTCGTGGAGTTCTTTGGCAAAGGAAATGGCACTGCCCTCAACGACCCTCTTTCCTGGCAGACACCTGAGCCCCTCCGCCGGAACACCCCTTTTCTGACGCACCCGGTTTTCAACTCTTATCACACAGAAACCGAGATGCTCCGCTATATGCGCCGATTGGAGGCCAAGGATCTCTCCCTGACCACTTCGATGATCCCGCTTGGCTCCTGCACGATGAAACTCAATGCCACTGCCGAGATGTTTCCGGTAACCTGGGAGAGCATCGGATCGCTTCATCCTTTCATTCCTCCCTCTCAGGCACAGGGCTATGCAAAGATCTTTATCCAGCTGGAAAAGTGGCTCTCCGAGATCACAGGATTTCATGCCGTCTCGCTCCAACCCAATGCCGGATCCCAAGGCGAGTATGCCGGCTTGCTTGTGATTCGCGCGTATCACCGCTCCCGTGGTGAGGAGCATCGCACTATTTGCATGATTCCGGGATCCGCGCATGGCACGAATCCAGCCAGCGCAGCGATGGCGGGCATGGAGATCATTGGCGTCGCATGCGATACCGATGGAAATATCGATCTCGCGGATCTCAAGGAAAAGATCACCCTCCACAGGGATCGCCTTGCCGCACTCATGGTTACCTACCCATCGACCCATGGTGTCTTTGAATCGGGAATCAAGGACATCTGTTCCCTGATTCATGAGGCTGGAGGCCAGGTTTATATGGATGGTGCAAATATGAATGCCCAGGTGGGCCTGTGTAGTCCTGGAGACATAGGAGCAGACGTTTGCCATTTGAATTTGCACAAGACTTTCTGTATTCCACACGGAGGTGGCGGCCCCGGAGTCGGTCCTATAGGTGTGGCCGAACATCTTGCGCCTTTTCTGCCAGGACATTCCGTGATTTCAACCGGTGGTTCGGAGTCTATCAGGGAAGTAAGCGCTGCTCCCTGGGGGAGTGCGAGTATCTGCGTCATCAGCTGGATGTACCTTCGCATGATGGGACCGGATGGTCTCGCTGCAGCGAGCGCCATCGCCATTCTGAACGCGAACTACATTGCCAAGCGCCTAGAGTCATACTTTCCCGTTCTCTACAAGGGGAAGAACGGTACTGTTGCCCACGAGTGCATCCTTGATCTGAGAGAGTGGAAGGGACGTTCAGGTATCGAAGTTGAGGATGTGGCCAAACGATTGATGGATTATGGGTTTCACGCTCCGACGATGAGCTGGCCCGTTCCAGGTACCCTGATGGTCGAACCAACCGAGAGTGAATCGAAAGAGGAACTCGATCGATTCTGCGAAGCCATGATTGCGATCCACGGTGAGCTACTGGATATCGAGCAAGGAAGGCTTGATCGGACTGACAATCCCCTCAAGCATGCACCGCACACGGCTGGCACGGTGACTGCCGATGAATGGAAGCGTCCTTACTCGCGGACTCAGGCAGCATGGCCAGCCCCCTGGCTCAGGAATCACAAGTTCTGGCCCTCTGTATCCCGAGTGGACAATGTCTATGGCGACCGAAATATTTTTTGCTCATGCCTTCCTGTCCACTAAGCCCTTATCTACTCTTGGTTGGTTGTAATAAACCCAATGATTTTAGGATTCCATGAGTATGGGTATCTTAGTGAGGAGGTAGGCACTCTTGAATCAGAGCATGGCTCTCTCGATCAACCGTGTAGCCAGAGACTGCGTGGCGTTGTCCAGGATTGAGAGGGCATTTTTGAGTCGTCCCGTCTCCTTTGATTCAAGCGCAGATGTGACTTCGCCGGCATAGAATCTAACCTGGCGGATTTCCTCGTCGGATAACTCGTTGCAGAGCTGCACCAAGGCAGCCTCAACGGCTGGCAGCATTTCCTCGGCTTTGAGCCTGTTTTCAGTGAAGATTCTTGCATCCATATCCTCTAGTGCGTGTTCAAGTGAACCAGCCAGCATCGACTCGACAGCTTCGTCGGAAACCTCTACGGCGCTTGTGAGTTCGAGAATCTTTTCATCACCTGTCTTGGTGTCTCGTGCGAGCACTTGAAGAATCCCATCGGCATCGATCGAAAACTGAACGCCGATGCGGGCAGCGCCCTTGGCAGAAGGTGAAAACGGGATTTCAAAATTTCCAAGAAGCCAGTTGTCAGAAGCCAATTCCCGCTCACCCTGGAGTTCGTTGATTTTCATGCCGGCCTGTCCTGCCACCGCATTCGTGAACATCTCCCCAGCCTTGGCCGGAATGCTTGTGTTCCTCGGAATTATGACATTCATGAGGCCTCCAAAGGTTTCAAGGCCAAGGGAAAGGGGTGTAACATCCAGAAGGGCTACGTTTCGCAAAGTGCCCTCCAGAATGGCTGCCTGAATAATGGCTCCCAGAGCCACTGCTTCATCTGGATGCTGGGAGAGATCCGGCACTTTGCCGAAAATTTCAGCAACAAAATTGCGAACGAATGGCATCCTTGTTGATCCTCCAACGAGGATAACCTCGTTAAGTTCAGCAAGCGGTACACCTGCATCTTCCAATGCCTTCAAACAATGCATCTTGGTCCGTCTGATGATGGGGGCGCAGACCGACTCGATTTCAGCGCGTGTGAGAGTCAGTTCAATGCTTTTATCCTCCTGCAGGAAGGGGAGGCGAATAGTGCAGCTTTCCTGGGTGGAAAGAGTTTCCTTAGAGCTTCTTGCCATCTCAAGCAGTCGGATGTCCTCCTGCGGTGAGGATGGGATAACTTGTGTCTTCCGCTTGATTAACGCGGCAATTTCCTCGTCAAGATCATCTCCACCAAGCCTAGTATCCCCGTGAGTGGAGAGCACCTGAAAGACACCATTATCGAGTTGAAGGATGGAAACATCAAACGTACCGCCTCCAAGATCATACACGGCTATTTTGGAACGATCTTGGAGGCGGTCTAGTCCGTAGGCTAGAGCAGCCGCTGTAGGTTCGCTGATGATGCGTTCCACAGTGAAGCCAGCCATTTCTCCCGCCTTTCGGGTTGCTGCACGCTGGGCATCATTGAAGTAAGCCGGCACGGTGATGACGGCTTTCGGGACTTCGCATCCAAGTCGGGTTTCGGCAATGTTTTTGAGTTTTTTCAGGATTTCCGACGAGACTTCCTCGGGGGTCAAAACACGACCTGCCACATGAAGCGCCGCTGCATCGCCTTTCTTCCCATGGAGAAATTCCGTTCCCAACTCACCTAGCCGACGCCCCATGAGTCGTTTTACAGAAACTATGGTGCGTTCGGGAGAAATGGCTTGGTGTCGCAATGCCTCCCTGCCAGTTAGCGGATTTTCCTGCTCCGGGTAGAAAACAATGGAAGGCGTGAGCCGATTTCCATCGGAATCCGCAAGGAGTGTGGGGAATCCGCTTTCATAGACTCCAATCAGGGAGTTGGTGGTGCCCAGGTCGATACCCGCGATCATCATGTGAGTCTAAGAAAAAATTCCCTGAAGGGCCAACTTTCGTTCGCGTAGCTGTGCCGTCCACCGAATGGCATAAGCAAGCGAATCGGCTAGTTCCAGCACGCAATCTGGATCATGTGACGGCCAGCTCAGATCAAGTTGCACAAGTTCCTTATCAAGTGTGGTCCTCCATTCTTGGAGGAGGGTGGATGTGGCATTTAATTCGAGAAAAAGGGATTGAACAGGGGCAGAGAGAAGGGCTTTGGAAAGTGACGTGGACGCGGCAGCATATTGTTCGGTGAGTCTGTCTGAATGTTGAAGTATCCAGGCTACTTTAAGGAACAGGTCCGAGGCCTGTTGTGGAATCCTAGGCGAAGAATATGCTGGATTTCCGAGCAAAGCACGCAGGCGACGCGAGGGGTCGCTCAGGGTCGCGGCTGCTTCTCCCAGCTCTCGAAACGCGCCGGTATCACCCCCTGGTTGATCAGGGTGTAATGTCCCAGCGAGTTGGCGATAGGCATTTCCAATCCTCTCTTCCGCGAGCAGTGGTCGTCTCTCCAAACCCAGCAAAGAAAAGGGATCATACATGAAAAAACTTCTATGCCCCGAATCAGGCCGAAAAACTTTCCCCACAGGAGCAATGGGCGACAGCATTGGGATTTGTGACCTTGAAGCCTCCTTTTTGCAAATCATCACTGAAGTCCAGCTCGGAACCACTTACGAAAAGGGCGCTCTTGGGATCAATGACGATATTAACCCCTTTCGAATGTACCATGATGTCGCGGGGGACGGGGCCATCGACAAGATCCATCTTATATTGCAGCCCGGAGCAGCCGCC
>PLEU01000169.1:13071-13499 GCA_003136515.1 Spartobacteria bacterium | reverse complement strand
GCCACAATCTCAACTACCGTGCCTGACATCTCCGGCTTAATCTCGTTCATGACTTTCATTGCCTCGATGATGCAAACGATGCTTTCGGCATTGATTGTCTGCCCAACGTTCACAAACGGATCTGCCTCAGGTGCAGAAGAGACATAGAACGTCCCGACCATCGGAGATTTGATTTCCTTATAATTATTTTTGACCTGCTCAACAGGAGCGAGTGATGTGTCTGAAGCATCAGTGCTCGGGGCAGTCGGGCCGGAAGGGGGGGCTCCATGAATAACAGTGGCTCCCCCTGAGGCCCCCGCAGGGGTTTTGAGTGTGATCTTGAAGTCGCCCTGCTCAAACTTGAAAACGGCGAGACCATTTTTCTTCATCAGTTCAATCAGAGAACGGACTTCCTGAAAATCTCCGGAACTCTCAGCTGGAACCAGGTT
>PLEU01000169.1:0-13031 GCA_003136515.1 Spartobacteria bacterium | reverse complement strand
AGTTCAGGGTCAAGGTCAAGAAACGATCCCCATATTGTAGGGATCACTGGGAGTCAATTTTCAGAGCTTTCTTTACAGAAGGGATTCTTCGCGCTGTAATACTCCACTATGTCTCTAGTAATTCAGATTCTTGTAGCATTTCTCGTCATCATCTGCCTCCTGATGATTGTGACGATACTCATGCAGCGACCCAAAAGCGAGGGCCTTGGAGCGGCTTTCGGCGGAGGTCTGACCGACAATCTTTTCGGAGCTCAGACCACCACGGTGCTGACAAAGTNNAGTTTACCGTGTATCTCGGAGTGATTTTTTTTCTTCTGACACTCATCATCTCGGTTTTGCATGTGAAGGAATCATCAGGAATGACGCCCATCCAGAAGCAGTTGATGAATTCTGTGCTCCCTTCATCTTCTACTCCGGCCTCAAAGTAAGATTTGTTTGAAAACGGCCGCGCAAACTGGCGCCGCCTCGCTCTGGTGCAGGAGGGCCTCGCTTCAGAACGCTCCCGTTGTTTTTGTTCCCACCATGGGGGCACTTCATGAAGGTCACGCTTCCCTGATCCGCCGTGCCCGCCGTGCCGCAGGTGCGCATGGGAGCGTTGTGGTCTCGATTTTTGTCAATCCAACCCAGTTCGGCCCGAAGGAGGATTTTTCACGCTATCCGCGACCTTTTTCCAGAGATCGCGCTTTCTGCTTCAGGGAAGGTGTGGACCTGCTTTTTCATCCCAAAGCAGAGGCGATGTATTCCGAAGATGCCTCGGTGACGCTCAGTGAGAAGATGCTCTCTTTGGGGCTCTGCGGAGCTTCCCGACCGGGACATTTTGATGGTGTATGCACTGTTGTCTGCATGCTTTTTCAAATCGTGCGCCCTGAGATAGCAATTTTTGGAGAGAAAGACTGGCAGCAGCTTGCTGTGATCCGCCGCATGGTGCGTGATCTTAAAATGCCAGTGAAGATAATTGGTCATCCCACAGTCCGGGAAGAAGATGGGTTGGCGATGAGGTCACGAAACAGCCTTCTGGAACCTGAGGCACGTCGTGCTGCACCCCGCATCTATCAAGCTCTGCTTGCGACGGTGATGGAATATGAGTCAGGGGAACTCTCGGTGGCAAAATTGCGCCGGTGCCTGCAGCACGATCTCGCTTCCATTCCCGGGGCATCGGTTGATTATGCAGAGATAGTGCATGGCGAGACCCTTCAGTCTTTAAAAAAGATCAACGGCACGATTCCTGCACGCGCTCTGGTCGCCGTACGTTTTGGTCCAGTCCGCTTGATCGATAATATTGCCCTGGTTTTGCCAAGTTGAAATCAAGGGATGAAGACGTTTGATCATGTTGTTGTGGGCAGTGGAATTGCCGGACTTTCCTATGCTCTCAAAGCAGCGGAGAAGGGAAGTGTGGCCATCATCACTAAAAAATCACGGGCCGACTCCAATACCGCTTGGGCACAGGGAGGGATTGCTTGCGTGACCAGCAGTGAGGATTCCATAGCTCTTCATGTCAGGGACACGCTGGTGTCAGGAGATGGCCTTTGTGACGAGGAGGTCGTTCGCCAAATTGTGACTGAGGGACCTGAGCGGATCGCCGAACTTGTTGCCCTGGGAATGCAGTTTGACGAGCGAACGACTCCGGAAGGGGGGAGGGAGCCTGATCTCGGGCGTGAGGGGGGGCATTCCAAAAGACGCATCCTGCATGCCAAGGATGCAACCGGTTTTGAGATCGAGAAGACACTCCTTGCCGCAGTTGCTGAACATCCCGGAATCACCGTGATGGAAAATCACATGGCTGTTGATCTCATAACAACTGGCAAATTGGGATATGCGATGCAGGACAGCTGCGTCGGCCTTTATGTTTTGGACGAAGCGAGCGGAGAAGTGGATACACTTCGCAGCGATGTCACAGTTCTAGCCACAGGAGGCTGCGGAAAAGTCTACCTCTACACAACCAATCCCGATATTGCCACTGGTGATGGAGTTGCCATGGCCTGGAGGGCTGGTGCCGTGGTCGCCAATATGGAATTCATGCAATTCCACCCCACCTGCTTGTTCCATCCGAAGGCGAAATCCTTCCTGATCACCGAGGCAGTCCGAGGGGAAGGTGGCATCCTTGTTGACTCCGGGGGGAGGCGCTTCATGGAAAAGTATGACGACCGCCGTGAACTGGCACCCCGCGATGTCGTCGCACGGGCCATCGACGCTGAGATGAAACGCACGGGAAAACCATGTGTCTATCTTGATATCTCTCACCAGCCCGCAGATTTCATACGCGACCGCTTTCCGACTATTTTCGAAACCTGCTTCAACCTGGGGATTGATATCACGAAGCAGCCAATTCCCGTCGTGCCCGCCGCCCACTACCAATGTGGCGGCGTAAAGACCGATATCAACGGTGAAACTACCCTTCGTGGTCTCTACGCGGTGGGCGAGGCAGCCTGCACCGGATTACACGGTGCCAACAGGCTGGCAAGCAATTCACTACTTGAAGCCCTTGTCGTAGCTCATCGGGCCGAGACCAAGACAAATCGCAACCATCTTCGGCAGGAGATTGAGATTGTTCTTCCAGAGTGGCGTCCCGGTAGAGTGCAGGATCTTGATGAACTCGTGGTGATTTATCACAACTGGGATGAAATCCGACGCCTCATGTGGGATTATGTGGGCATTGTTCGCACCGATAAACGTCTTCAGCGCGCAGCGCATAGATTGCGTAATCTTCAAACAGAGATTCAGGAATTTTATTGGAATTTCAAAATCACTGCTGATTTGCTGGAATTGCGTAATCTTGCAACCACTGCGGCTCTAATCGTTGATTGTGCGATCAGCCGCAAGGAGAGCAGGGGACTTCATTACACCCTAGATTATCCAGATCATGATGACGGCAAGTTTCTACGCAACACGTTTTTGCGCAGACTTTAACATCAAGGCGAATCTTCAAAAACTCGAATGAATTCAGGTTCTCCGTCTTTGAGGAAGAAGGGTATTAAACAATTTCTGTGCTCACCTTCCTGTTCAATGGCAACGGCATAGGTCTGTCCCTCGATTTCAGCCTCCCATTCTAGATTGGACGGTTGATGAATAAAGAGGGCGCTGTTTCCAGGTGCTAGCAGGGCGAGTTGCCTGGATGGCTTGTCCGGTTCCGCTGGGGTTTTTAAGATCAAAAGCTTGGAAGGCATTCCATTGAATACGCGGTAACAGCAACCTTCATTTGTTCCCGTAACTGAAGGATAGATATGAAACTGAAGATTGGGTGGCCATGGTTTTGCTCCCGGTGCCAGAGGCAGACCCAGTTGGGGAGGCTGATCAGGCGGACCCGAGGTGCTCAGGTCTCCCGTCAAGAGAAGGAACACTGATGAGACAGGTTGAAAAACCAAAGGGCGATCGGCAACGATACTGCCATCCCTTCCATGAACCAAAAAATGAATGAGGGGTGTTTTCAGTGGCGCGTCGGCTGTCCNNGGGGAAAATCCGGATAGGTGACGGAGAGATTGGTCGAGGTCATGGTCAGCCCTATCGAAGGAACGCTGGTGGCATTGATGATGGATATGCGAACCTGAGGTGAAGGGGCCGGAGTGGGGCTGCCGTGAAGTCGATGTTCCTTTACGGAGCGCGCCATCGGCCTTACATCGGCACCACTTGTCATGGGAGGCATTTCGAAAGACGCTGGGTCTATCGGAGCCAAGGTCGCCTGTGCAAAAATAAAGAGTGAGGGTAATGTGATCAGTGCCATTGGACATCCTGCAGTGAGGGAACAAGATTTCCCGATTCATCTGGCGTAACCCTTACAAGCATCTCCACAAGTGAGCGTCCAGTGGTTTTGCCTTTTGGATCGAGGGATTCGCCGATGGCAACGAGTCGGAACACCCTAGTTTGTAGGATGCAATGACCTATCACTTTTCCAAAGGCTTCCTCACGGGCCCGGTCAAATACATCCGCGATGGGAGGGGAAATTCCGGGAACATTTTGGGAGAGGGGGGGCGAGAAGGTTTCGGAATTGCAGAGCATGGGGGACAGAATGCGTAGATCGGAGAGTTTTGCGAAGGGGCGGTTCTTTTCTACAAATGTCGCAAGTTGATCAGCCTTATCCTGCCGGATCATGGAATTTGTGAATCGGTTGTCCGAGGTGACTGCGATTCCATTAAAAAGCGCAGTCAGAACTGCGTGGGGAGCGGTATTGATATTGATTCTCCCGGGGATGCCGGCATTTGTGGAGACTCGGTTTGTTGGAAATTGACGGCCTACATCGGATACCGTGAAGAGATCGAGAAGTTCAATGGCGCGTTTCCCTCCCGTATCCCAGTTGGCAGTCGGGTCGGGCGATTGGAACTCCGGCTGGCCGATTTTTAGCGTCCTTCCTCCACCGCTGCAAAAGGGCGAGGCAGGAGTCCCGGCAATGGGGGCCTGTAGAAGATCATCCACCTGCGCCGGGTCAAAGATATTGCCGAGTTCGCCCAATGAAACCATCGGCCCCTTGCGTATGACATAGGGGGCTTCTGCTCCTACTCCCCCGACCTGGTAAGAGGTGGCGATTTGATCGGGCATCTGGTTTTCCGAATCGGGTGCATTTCCATTATAGGGATCAACCGGGACACGATCACGGCGTGTCCATGTTGCCGCAGGATCCATGATATAACCACGTCCGAGAATTCCCGCCTGACTGATACCGTTCCAAAGTGTTTTGGACGGATAATTGGTGGCGACATTCCATTTGTAGGCGGTCAGGAACGTCGCTCGAGGATCACCCACGAAGCGGTAACTGCCCGGTTGCAGCGCCTCATCGGCGGAGTCCGGATTATTATAACTATCCGCGGTCGCTGACCATGTAGGAATGGTCGTGCATTGCCATCTCGGTATTGCATTTTCTAGTGTCTGGCCGAGATGGTGTAATCCCCCGGCAATGACATCCTGTGGTGTCTTGGGGGGACGGGTCATGTCGACAAGTGAACCATTCCAGAAAAATTTAAACGACTGGTGATGGATTGCATCCGCATTGCCGCCGGGCCCTTTGCTCCAGTGAGGGGGTACCGAGGTGGCTACGGGTGAAATCCACGTCTGCCACATTGGATCAAAGGCGATGACAGTGAATTCATTGGGGCGAAGTGCCCTCAAGGCTAGAGCTGACTTGTCGTAATCAATGAATGGTTCTGCAAGGGCGTTTCCGAAGATAAGTCGGGCTCGATTGCCAATGACAATGCGGGGAATCCCACCCGCCGGAATGGTGCTGGTCGTGGGGTTCCAGACCTCGACAAAATATCGGCTCTCAATCGTAACGCTGTTGCTAGTTATTGCAGTGCGCGTGCAACACTCTGCAATCTGGGTGACAAGAGGTACAAGATCCCGTCCAGCAGGTTCTCCTCCCGGAGGCCCTGTGGGACCGGGTAAACGGGAGATATAATCGACAATACTGCAGGCAAGTCGACGGAGGTAAAGCCTCGGGTCCTCCCCCCGTCCCGACAACGAAGCATCACGTTGTTTGAATTTCGGAAGATTCCTGTCAATGACGCGGGCGATCGTTTCGGCTCGATCATAGGGTGTTTTCCCCCACACCGGATTCGTGGCGAGGTCGTTGAGGTTGTATTTTGGCAGTCCCCCATCGGGGAGACCCACGGGAATAATATCCGGTGCTAGACAGGGATCCCTCGTGAGAAGGTTTCTCTTCTGCTCATATTCCGAAGGATCTTCAAAGGCCGCAGCGAAGCTCCCCTGCGTGGGGAGTGTTTCTGCAATCCGATGCAGTTTCGTCGCCTCATCTGAAGTAAACAATCCTGCTTCGCTATTGGTTATGGATAGATCGGCCGGCCCTTTGTCCCAGTCGACCGGATCGTTTCTCGGATTGCCTGTATGGATAAGCGGATTCAGGCGCGCTGATTCATCCAAGAGAACAAAAGCATATCGTCCCACGACATTTTTCTCTGAATTGCGGATCTTCTGCCAGAGTGCAGGATAATGCCCGGTAGCAGCGATTATCCCTCCGTTATTGTCGCCCCCTCCTGATTGCTCCACAAAACGTGAATCATTGAGATCCACAGTCTCGTTAGGATTGGTGGAAAGACGAGCTTCTAGCAGATTTTCTACAGTCTCCTCTGGCAGTCTTGGATACGTGGCAGTTTCAGCCGGGTTATGCGAGAAAAGCGGAAGCAACTGGGTCTTGTTCGTGAGATTGGTAGTTCCAATCACAAGACATGGAGCGATACCCAGTTCCATATTACCACCGGCTAATCCCACAAGGTATGCGGGTCTATTGGAGATATTCATCAGAAGCCCCTCGGCTGCTGCCACTGCTGACTCAGCGGCGAGGCTCGCCTGTTCCAAATTCGCAACCGAAGAACCTGGCGAGCGTTCAAGAGAAACAGGGTGAAGCGACGCCACCAAAAGGATACAAAGCATCGCCAGCACGCACCATCCGGCGAGTATGGCCAAAGCGTTGGACTTTCTCCTTCGCGAGGGCTGAGTGGGTTCTGTCGAGTTCATGGTGCGGCAACAAATTGCCTCACGGGTGGAAGACGGACGAAAGTCGTGTAGCGTTGTAGGCGCTCCCTGATAAGTCGCTCATTACGTGCTTTAGCCTGTGGCTCGGAGTCAATCGAACGTTCTGTTTTACCGTCGATAGCAGAAAGCGAAATCAGCAGCAGATCCGGGAATTCAGTGAGACGGTGCACATCTAGTTCGATGATATGACGAGCAAGCAGTTCGGTGGTGTTTGTGTTTTCGGGGGAGGCCGTGCGGTAGAGTTCGTCAAGGTGGCCGGATTCACAAGCCTCTTCGGCCTCTCTACCAGAAACTTGGAACCGATAGAGATTCCGGCTTCCATCACGCGGATCGGTGGAAACGAAGTATCCTGTTGCGCACAGATCGCCATTATTGTCGGAGTCGCGTTTTTCCTGTGTTTGGGAGACCAGGAAGAATATCCGTTCTCCATTTTTCTCGTGTTTTTCATGTTCCTCTACGCTGATTGATAATGTGGCCGGATCACTTGTGATAACTGCCGAGTGAAGGTCTTTCGTAATCATTTGCAACCCCGCGCTCGCTTCAGGGACTATTTCGTGTTTGCCCTCCACCGTATGCCAGATTCGGGATCCGCCATCGGACCTACCAACCAGTAAAATGATCAAAACGACTAGAATTGCTAAGCAGACGAGGACTTCGAGAAGGGTGAATGCCGATGTAGGAGTTTCTTTACCCGCGTGAGGAGGAGACTTTTTCATTTCAGGTCAGGGCAATGAAATCACCCGAACATATCGGCGTATTGTCCGTTGCTCAGACGGGGCTGAAGCCGGTGAGCTCACAGCAACTTCAGCGGTTAGCATTCCTGGAATCGAAGAGTTGGAAATCAGGCTGAGTCGTATGATATCTGTCGCATTCTGCTGGGCAACCGGAAGCTCCGCCTCTGCAAGGGAGAGCTTCGTTACCGGTTCACAAGAGGCATCATAGGCAATGGCTATGTTGGTCAGATCATTTTGAGACAACTTTTCCCAAACTGGAAGACCATCGTGCATCGCTGATGCCAGCCGGAAAAATCCATCGCGTTTGGATGGCGTCAAAGCTTCCATCACACCTGAGGCGATGAGATTAGAGCGTGTCTCCTCACCCTCTTTCTCTTTTTTTATCTCAGATGGGAAGAGTACAACAAGCGCCATGACAATCCCCCCGAGTAGTCCGAGTACTAGGAGAATCTCAAGCAGGGAAAATGCTCTGAGACTGTGCAACCGACAGGCCGAGGCGATCATTGATAAATTGCGAATTCGCACAGGCGCGAACAGTGAATGAATGCGGCGCTCCGTGCCATTCAAAAGATCTCCTAGAGCACAGACTATCACTTTTAGAGAGCACGGTGAGTGCCGAATGGAAGATCATCCACCCATCCAACGTGCTGCGCGATCAGTCATCATGACACTTCCGAGCTAACCAATCTCTCCCCGATGGCGGCCAGAGAAGAGGGATGCCAGATTAGTGAAGGGAAAAAGCACATGGCCAGAAGGAAGCTAAAATGAAGTGTCCAGAGAAATCAAAGGATGTATTCGATCTCTTTTGATGATAGTGGCGTCAACTCCTTGATTGTGATTTAAAATGGCTCTGATATTTTCAGGTCATGTTTACATCCCCCCGACATACACTGCTAATCCCGCTTTTGTCAGGACTATTGGCATACCCGATTTCCCTACCCGCGCAGGTTGCATTTCCGGCAACTGATCTTGCTCGTCAGGATGCAGCAGGCTATCTCAGGCCCCTGAGTAAAAGCGGTGTTGTTAAATATAAGGTGATTGCCTCCGATTTTGCCACCAATCAGGCTGCTGCAACCGGTAAGTACTCTGGGCATCGGATTACGGTCATCGGAACAGTTTCTCACCTCAGTAAGGGGCATGGTGAAAACAAGATTCTCGTAGTAACGATTCAGGATCCCTCAGCCTCCCTCCCTGCCGTGAAAGGAGAGTTTCGCTACGGCTCAATCCCTGATAATTCCGAGGTGCATATATCAGGTGACAAGTCCATTGCGACACTCATCACTCGTGATGGGAATGGTAATATCGTGAGTCAGTCACCCTTCCTAGCCATTGGGCAGACCGTGGCCATCAAGGGAGATTTCAGCGAGGTCAGCGTGGGAGATATTGTCCTTACTGCTTGCAAACTCATTCCAAAAGAACGTATTCCCGAGTTACGCAACGAACTGAAATCCTCTCAAGGGTAGGGGAAGCAGGTACCGGAATGTGTTTAATGCAACTAAGACACTTCTCACACTCCTGATTAATGAAAGCGCGTCTATCGGAAAAGCACATGTTCCAAGTCTCTCCTTTATTTCATTGGTGAAATGAGTGTTCCAATTTCCCACCCAGACCATGAGCAAGCCTTCTGACAAGCCTGCAGCGAGCCACCAGATTTATCATAAGGATCCCACGCCGATCCGAAAGTCTCCCGCGCATGCTGAATTCCGCGAGGAAACACCGCCAGAACCTCTGCGCACCAAGGGCAAAACCCGCCCTAGGAATCGGGATGATCAGAGAAATGTCCGATTCATCCTTATCGCTCTCATTGTCTCTATGCTGATTTTTATCGCTCTTGAGCTCAAACAGCGACGCGACGCGATTATCGACGTGCAACCTGCGACTCCAGACTCCGTTCAAAATAAGTAGTAGATCGGCGGTGCTTCATGAAATAGTCGATGTGGGTCGGAGTTCTAATTCCGTGCATTTCACTCCGGAAGCCTCATACTCAGATTAATCATGCCATTCCGCTCGCTCGGCCTCAAAGAGGCCATCCTGAAATCTGTTCAGGAAACCGGTTATACCGAACCGACCCCAATCCAGTCCGCAGCCATCCCATTGATCCTCTCCCGGCGGGATCTGATTGGCATCGCGCAGACGGGAACGGGTAAGACTGCTGCTTTCACCTTGCCTATTCTCTCGTTGCTTTCCGATTCTCCCTCCCGAGGCATCCGGACCCTGATCATCGCGCCAACACGAGAGCTTGCTGTACAGATCGATGAGAATATTCGTGTCTATGCCAAGCATCTTCCTCTGACCATGGCAACCATCTATGGTGGTGTCAGCGAGCGACCGCAGATCAAGGCACTGGAACAAGGAGTTGATATTGTGATCGCCACACCTGGTCGTCTGCTCGATATCATTCGGGGTCGCGAAAAGGCCTTTTCTGGGATTGAGTTTCTCGTTTTGGATGAGGCGGATCGCATGCTCGACATGGGGTTTGTCCCAGCCATCCGGCAGATTGTCAAACTTCTTCCTAGGAAGCGTCAGACGCTCTTTTTTTCAGCCACGCTTTCTCGTGAAATCGAAAAGTTGACCGGAGAGTTTCTTCATGAGCCGGAGACCGTGGAGATCGGACGGCGTTCCAATCCTGCCGAAACCGTTGCCCAATCAGTTTACGAGGTATCCACGCATCTTAAACCCGCTCTTCTTCTGCATCTTCTTCAACAGCAGCATCTTTCGATGGTGCTCGTCTTCACACGCACCAAGCATGGTGCGGACAGGATCGCGAAGCGCCTAGAGAGTGTCGGAATTCCGACGGCAACCATTCATTCTAATCGCTCCCAGAATCAACGTTTGAGGGCTCTGAATGACTTCAAGGATGGTAAAATTCGGGTACTGGTCGCCACTGACATCGCAGCGCGCGGCATTGATGTAGATGGTATCAGCCATGTCGTCAATTTTGACTTTCCTCCGAATCCTGAAGATTATGTCCACCGCATCGGACGTACGGGTCGCGCCAAGGCCGTTGGAGATGCAATCAGCTTTGTCACCAGAGAAGATGAAGATGCACTCCGTTCTCTGGAACGTTTTACACGTCGTGGTATTCCCCGTCAGAAGGCCGAGGGGTTCGACTACAGTGCTGCCGCACTCCCGAGAGAACAAGGCCGTGGAAGTGCACGCCGCCAACCTCGCAGGCCTGGTGAGATTCGTGTGCCGCGCACCGATTCATTTCAGGGAGGAAGGAGTCAGGGGAAAACTTCCTCAAGCGCCTCTCACTCATCTGGCCAACATTCTGACAAAACTCGAAACGCCTCCCAAGGAGGGAACAGCGCTTCCCAAGGCGGGTTTAGTGGGAAAAAATCCGCAGCAGGTCAGAAAAAGGGCGTCTTTGGCCGATTTCTTGGTTTCGGCCGGGGGAGATAGGCAAGGGAGAATTCTAGGACACGCGGCCTGAGTAATTTGTTGCAACCCATTCACGATAGGCCCCTGAGAGGACATCCGCGACCCATTGAGGGTTCTCCAGATACCAAGAAAGTGTCTTTCTGATCCCCGTTTCAAAGGTTTCCGCGGGACGCCATCCAAGTTCCCGTTCAATCTTACTGGCATCAATGGCATAGCGACGGTCATGTCCGGGACGATCCGTCACCGTAGTGATCTGCTTCTTGTAGGAAGATCCATCAGTTTTGGGACTAATTTCATCTAGCAAATCGCAAATCGTGTTAACATTTTCGATATTGGGTTTTTCGTTCCGGCCTCCGATATTGTAGGTCTCTCCGAGACTTCCTGATTCAAGTACCCGACGGATGGCAGAGCAGTGGTCGCCGACATAAAGCCAGTCGCGGATTTGTTGTCCATCGCCGTAGATGGGGAGGGGAAGCCCCCCGAGCGCATTGACAATCATCAGAGGTATTAACTTCTCCGGGAACTGATAAGGGCCGTAGTTATTAGAGCAGTTGGTGGTCAGTACCGGAAGACCATACGTGTGGTGATAGGCACGCACGAGATGGTCACTGGCTGCCTTGGAGGCCGAGTAGGGGCTATTCGGCTCGTAACGATTGGTCTCTCTAAAGGCAGGATCAGATTTTTTCAGTGATCCATAGACCTCATCGGTTGAAACGTGGAGGAAGCGAAAATCAGTCTTCTCCTTTCCTTCCAATCTGTTCCAGTAGCCACGAACGCTTTCAAGCAACTCGAAAGTGCCGATGATATTGGTATGAACGAAATCACGAGGGCCATGAATGGAGCGATCAACATGTGATTCGGCGGCAAAGTTGACGATGGCGCAGGGCTTGTGGGTTGAGAGCAACTCACTGATCAGGCGTGAGTCACCAATGTCTCCTTGAACGAAGATATGTCTAGAATCCGAGGACAGAGAGGACAGGCTCTCCAGATTCCCCGCATAGGTTAGCTTGTCGAGATTGACCACCGGTGTCCCGACCAGACGAATCCAATCCAGTACGAAATTTCCCCCTATAAATCCGGCTCCGCCGGTGACCAGAATTGTATTACTCATTGATGAAAAATTGTGGAATGGGGCGAGTGCCAATAACTGGTTCGAGGAGGGGGAATCCAGATTGAAAGAATCAGGGTAGGTAGACAACCCCAAACGGAAACGGAGATAGTTCCCGTTTTTTTATCATGAAAGAACGGCTTGTTTAAGAGTGTGGGCAAGAGGTGTAGCTGGGGCTGAGTGAAATAAGTGACCTAGAGTGAGCGGCAATGCGGCACTGCGTCTAAAATAACACGGCTCTTAAAGATCGTCGGCTGAATCGGACAAATTGTCGCCTTTTGTAACACCTCGAAGTTTCGCCTCAATGAATGCATCTAGATTGCCATCCATGACTTCTTGGACATTGCCCGTCTGTACTCCGGTGCGATGATCCTTGACCATCTGGTAGGGTTGAAAGACATAAGAGCGAATCTGGCTTCCCCAGGCGATTTCTCCCTTCGCACTGTATTGGCGGTCGAGCTCGGCTCTCTTTCTATCTGCCTCAATTTGGTAAAGTTTCACCTTCAGCATTCGCATCGCCATTACGCGATTTTTGAGCTGACTTCGTTCCGCCTGACAGGCAACGACAACACCGGTTGGTTCATGAGTCATACGGACGGCTGTTTCGACTTTGTTAACATTCTGTCCCCCCTTGCCTCCGGACCGGTAGGTGTCAACTCGGATGTCCTTTTCATCGATTTCGATTGGGGCATCCTCAATGTCGGGTGTGACGTCGAGACTTGCAAAGGAGGTATGGCGTCGCTTGGCTGAATCAAACGGCGAAATACGCACAAGGCGATGGACCCCACGCTCGGTCTGAAGATAGCCGAAGGCATACTCTCCCTTGATGGCGAGCGTGACGGATTTGATCCCCGCCTCGTCCCCCTCCTGAATATCGACAATACTCGCTTCGAATCCCGATCGCTCGATCCAGCGCTTGTACATTCTCATGAGCATGTCGGCCCAGTCGCATGATTCCGTTCCGCCGGCCCCAGCATTAATGGTTATGAACGCATCGTTCTTATCGAATTCGCCGGAAAGGAGTTGGCGGAGTTCAAATTTTTCAAGTTCTGAGGTGAGGGCGTCGAATTCCTTCTTCACTTCTGTCGATGCCTGGGTTCTTGAAGAGACATCCTTCTCTTCAAGAGCCATTTCTTTGAGAAGCTCCAGATCGCCGACACGGGCTTCAAGCTGGGCAAGCGGGCCAAGTTTGGCTTTCAGTGCCGATACCCTTTCCATATCTCTCTGGGCTGCTTCGCGATTATCCCAGAATCCCGGCAAAGTCATCCGGGTTTCTATTCCAGTCAGTTCTTCGGCGAGGGCGGGGGAGTCAAAGAAACCTCCGCAAGGCA
>PLEU01000045.1 GCA_003136515.1 Spartobacteria bacterium | reverse complement strand
CAGCCTTAGGCCGCGAGAGCTAGATCTTCGTAATCTGCGTTTATTTTGTGTGACTCGATTTTTTACGAGGCCAACGAATCATCCTCGGCATGCAGAACGCGTAATGAGCTTCGGGTCGAAACCAGTACGCCCCCAACGACTCCAAGATGACTCAGGATTGCGGTCCGCGCAAGGGGCTTTCTTTGAACCCTAGGTCAAAAACCTGAGGATATAGGGATAACGGTATTGCTCGCCGTTGCTGGTCTTGACAGCGGCAACGATCGTGAGAACTAACCAAGCGACAACCAAGACTGGCAAAATAATAAAACCCACGCACATCCAACATAGGATTGCTGCGATCGTTAGATAGATACTGTAGGAGATCTGAAAATTCAGCACTTCCTTGCCGGTTGCATCAATCAAAGGACTCTCTGAGCGTTTAATTAACCAAATTATCAGAGGGGCGATCAGATTGCCATAGCAGGGGATAACGAAGAGTGCGAGCCCGGAGAGATGAAGTCCTATGCACCAGGATCGGTCGGCTTCAGAAATCTCCGCTTTGATCGGCTGCAATGGACTGCCTGAAGGAGGCGGCTCAGGAGGGGGGAGCGGTGGCTCAGGTGGGAGCGGGGGCGATGTCTCCATGGCCATAAGGGACTCCGAAATGCTAACTTCTGCAAGCCGTAAATGGCATCTCTCATTCGGATGGAGCGGCAGAATTTGTTTGCCAAGAGACTCCCCCTTCGACTCATTTGCAGGACGCCATTTTTCGGCGGCACTTTTCTATGAGCGAACGCAGAGTTGTCATTACTGGTCTTGGAGTTATCAGTCCCGTCGGGTCGGATATCCCTACCTTCTGGAATAATCTTACCGAGGGCCACTCCGGGGTTACTCGTTTTGAGGCTTTTGACCCGACCGGATTTGACTGCCTGATTGCCGGTGAGGTGAAGGGTTTTGAGCCTGCAAACTGGTTCAAGGGACCCAAGGATGCCCGCCGCGCCGACCGCTTTGCCCAGTTCGCGATGGCGGGTGCCAAACTCGCGCTTGCGGATGCCTCACTTGATCCAGAGACGACTGATCGGGATCGTTTCGGTGTCATCATAGGAAGCGGCATCGGCGGTCTTCAGAGCATGGAGACCGAGTCGCGGAAGCTCTTTGAGAAAGGTCCCAGCAAGATTTCTCCATTCACCATAGCCATGATGATTAGCAACATGGCAAGCGGCCTTGTCTCCATGGAATATAACCTGACCGGGCCGAACATGTCGATTGTAACTGCTTGCGCGACGGCCAATAACTCGGTTGGCGAAGCCTGGCGCATCATCAAGTTTGGCGACGCCGACGCCTTCATCGCTGGCGGTGCTGAAGCCACCATTACCCCACTTGGCATTGGGGGATTCTCGAGCATGAGGGCACTGAGCACGCGCAACGACGCGCCTGAAAAAGCATCTCGCCCCTTCGATAAAGATCGTGATGGTTTCGTCATGGGCGAGGGGGCAGGGATCGTCATTCTTGAGGAACTCGAGCACGCCAAAAAACGGGGAGCACGAATCTATTGTGAGCTTGTCGGCTATGGCGCAACCGCTGATGCCTATCACATGACAGCCCCGCGTCCGGAGGGAGAGGGTGCAAGCCGCTGCATGCAGATAGCCATGCGCCATGCCAAGGTTACGCCTTCTGAAGTCCATTATATCAATGCCCACGGCACCTCCACTCCGATCGGCGACCTTTGTGAGACCAAGGCGATCAAGGATGCCTTTGGAGCCGATGCTTATAAAGTTCCTGTAAGCTCCACCAAATCGATGACCGGCCATCTCCTTGGAGCCGCTGGAGGTATCGAACTGGCCGCCTGTGCGCTGGCGATCCGGGATGGCATTATTCCTCCGACTATCAACCTTGACAATCCTGACCCCGAGTGCGACCTCGACTATGTACCCCATGTCGCGCGCGAGATTCCGGTCAAAGTGGCTCTGAGCAATTCCTTCGGCTTCGGAGGGCACAACTCCAGCGTTGTTGTCCGGGCGTTCGAAGACTAAAAAGCACTTCCAATTTTTATGAAATCCACCTCCCCTAAATCTACAATGCTCAAAATTTCCGTTGCAGTCCTTGGTGTGACAGCGACCATGTTCTTCACCTCCTCTTCTATCATGGCCCAAGACACCGCTTCCAATCTCGAAAAAGGGCAGACCTTCCTCAAGGCCAATGCCACCAAGCCCGGCGTTAAAACTACGCCTAGCGGTTTGGAATACAAAATCATCAAGGAGGGTAGTGGTAAGAAGCCCGCCGCTACGGACACGGTACAGGTCAACTACCGCGGCACCTTGATTGATGGAACAGAATTTGATAGCTCCTACAAGCGGAACGAGCCGATTTCCTTTCCTCTCAATGGTGTCATCCCCGGCTGGACCGAGGGTGTGCAGTTGATCAAGGAAGGTGGAAAAATCGAACTCTATATCCCTTCCAATCTGGCCTATGGGTCGACAGGAGCAGGGGGAGTAATTCCACCCGATGCGACGCTGATCTTCGACATCGAACTACTCAAAGTTCAGTAGAGTTTTAAACTTTGCAGGCTTGGGATTTTCGCGCCCTGCAACGCTCGCAGGCCGAAGCCTGCTAATCACCAATGCTCGCAAACCGTCCTGCTACACAAACTTTCCGGGGTTTAAAATCCCGTTTGGATCGAGGGCGAACTTGATGACTTTGTGCAGATCTCTGACTTCTTGAGAAGTTGCTGCGGGCCACCACCGTTTTTTTGCGAGGCCAATGCCGTGTTCTCCTGTGATGGCTCCGCCCCATTGAATTACCTGAGCGAAGAGGGCATCGAGGGCCGCTTCAATTTCCTTGGGCTGTGTGACCTGCTGTTCAGCGGAAACCATAATATTCACATGGATGTTACCATCGCCCGCATGGCCAAAGCAGGCGATTTGGAATCCGGTTTTCTTCTGGAGGCGCTCTGCAAACTTGATCAGATCGACCAGTCGTCCGCGCGGCACGGCAATGTCCTCGTTGAGTTTGGTGAGGCCAGTCGCTTTTAACGAGGCGGAGAAGGCACGGCGCAGAGCCCACATCCTCTCGCAGCGTTCAGGTGAGGTGGCCAGTTCAACTTCGAGAGCCTTATTGGCGGCAAGGAGGGCTTTCAGTGCTCTTCCCTCGCTCAGGACGCTGGCTTTCTGACCATCAATTTCGACAAGGAGATGGGCCTTACCAGGGGGAATGAAGGTGCCTTTTTTACCGGCATGGGCATTACGGGCTGCCTGGAGGGTGAAGTTGTCGGCGACCTCGACGGCACAGGGTAGGAAGCCAGCTTTGAAGATCAATTGTACGGCGGCCGAGGCTTCCTTCATGGAGGCAAAGCCCGCAGAGAGGGTGGCCCGGGCGGGAGGATATGGGAGGAGTCGCAGAGTCGCTTCGGTAATGACTCCGAGAAGTCCTTCCGAGCCGACAAAGAGACCCACTAGGTCGAAGCCGGTCTTGTTCTTGTGCGTCCTTCCCCCGACACGGACGAGCCGCCCATCGGCGAGTGCCACTTCAAGTCCGAGGACATAAGGGCGGGTCACTCCATATTTGAGACAGCGGGGACCGCCTGCGTTGGTGGCGATATTCCCACCGAGGGAGCAATCCTTGAGGCTGGCCGGATCGGGAGGGTAGAAGAGGCCTTTTTTCCTAGCCGCTTCCTGCAAGATACCGGTGATGACTGCGGGCTGGACCACGGCGACAAAATCCCGGTCGTTGATCTCCCTGATGCGGTTCATTCGGTGCATGCTCATCAGGATGCCTCCGCGCACCGGGACGCAGCCGCCGACATAGCCATGGCCAGCCCCTCGTGTGGTGACCGGAATACTGTGCTGATTTGCGTAGCCAAGAACGGCAGACGCCTCTAGGGCAGAGTCGGGGGCCACCGCAATCTCGGGTAGGGCCGAGGCAAACCACTTGTCCTTACCCAACTCGGCGAGGCGCACCGGATCAGTGATAACTCCGGAGCTCTTTGTGATGAGCTGTCGCAGATCGAGCTCGAGGGTGGAACTGGAGGTTTCGGACTTTATCTGTGATCGCTTGGGGTTGCTCAAGGAGAGTGATTCAGGGATAGACAATTACATCCCCATGATTTCGTAGCCACCGTCTACATAGATCACCTGGCCGGTAATGCCGCTCGCACCATCACTTGCGAGGAAAACTCCGGTCTGTCCGAGTTCCTCACCCGTACAGCTGCGACGCAGTGGGGCGTGTTCCTCGTAGTGCTTGATCATGGTGCCAAGCCCGGACACGCCACGCGCGGCAAGCGTGTTCATGGGTCCAGCGCTGATGCAGTTCACTCGGACTTTTTTGGCTCCGAGATCATAGGCGAGGTAGCGTGTGCTGGCCTCAAGCGAAGCCTTTGCGACACCCATAACATTGTAGTGGGGGATCACTTTGGCAGCACCATAATAGCTCATGGCGAGGATGCTGCCTCCGTCGGTGAAGAGAGGGGCGGCCTCACGAGCGAGGGCGACAAGCGAGTAGGCGCTGATATCGTGTGCCTTGAGATAGGCGTCGCGGCTGGTGGAGAGGAAGTCTCCTTCCAGAGCTTCCTTGGGAGCGAAGGCCACAGAGTGGAGTAGGAGGTCGAGTTTCGGCGTAGCCTCGCGCACCCTAGCAAAGAAAGCGGCGATTTCCTCATCACTTGAAACATCACAGGGGTGGAGGAAGGTATCGGAGCCGAATTCGGAGACGAGTTCCTCGACATTCTCCTTGAGGCGTTCGCCCTGATAGTTGAAGAGCAGCGTGGCTCCTGCCTGTTTCCATGCCTTGGCGATATGCCATGCGATGCTGCGTTTGTTGGCGAC
>PLEU01000137.1 GCA_003136515.1 Spartobacteria bacterium | reverse complement strand
GTACTGGGAGAACAAACAGCCCCTGATGGACAGGATTTTTTCTCCACAGATTCCTCCTCTCGAGCGGTTGGATAGTTATTGCCGGTTGATTATTGAGGACCAGAAGAAGAAGTATGAAAGTTTCGGCAAGATGCTGGGGTGTCCCTTCTGCTCGTTAGGCAGCGAATTGAGCACCCAGGATGAAAAGATCCGCCTGAAGGCTGAACAGATGAACCGACGAATGCTAAAGTATCTGGAATCTCTCGTGCGGGATCTTGTGACTGAGCATCACATCGAGTCCAGGGATCCGGTGGAGTTGGCCCGTGAAGTCGGGTTTTATATCACAGGCGTTCTGATGCAGGCCAAGATTGAAAACGACGTGAAACTCGTGGAGCGACTGCAACATGGCGTCATGCGTTTACTCGGGATCAAACAACTTTCAGAGGCCACCGCATAAACCTATTTTTACCAATTTTTATACTAACCGGTCAACTTAACAAACTACACATAAAACAGATGAAAAAATTAAAAGGGAAAGTCGCAGTCGTCACCGGAGCCTCCAAAGGCATTGGAGCCGGAATCGCGAAGCTACTTGCCGCAGAAGGGGCATTGGTCGTCGTCAACTATTCGTCCAGTAAAGCTGGCGCCGACGTCGTCGTAGCCGAAATTACGGAAAAGGGGGGCAAGGCCATCGCCGTTGGAGCAAATGTGGCCAAAAAGTCAGAAATCGAACTGCTTTTTGCAGAAACGAAGAAGGCATTCGGCAAGATCGACATCCTTGTAAACAACGCTGGCATCTACGAATTCTCACCACTGGAAGCCATCACGGAGGAGCACTTTCACAAGCACTTTGACCTGAATGTGCTTGGCCTACTCCTCACGACACAGGAAGCGGTAAAGTTTTTTGGGGAGGAGGGAGGAAGTATTATAAACCTGAGCTCGATTGTCGGTCGCAACGCCTTTCCGGGCGCCTCGGTCTATTCGGCCACCAAGGGAGCCGTTGATTCGATTACCCAGACGTTGTCNNGCCTCGGTCTATTCCGCTACCAAAGGAGCCGTCGATTCAATTACCCAGGCGTTGTCCAAGGAACTCGGTCCGAAAAAAATCCGCGTGAACGGAGTAGCACCAGGCATGGTCGTGACGGAAGGAACGGCAGCCTTAGGTGCTTCCGATGCGGAAAGCGATATCCACAAGTCGTACGTGGCTCAAGCGCCACTCGGCCGCGTCGGTCAGCCGAAGGATATCGCAACTGTCGTAGCTTTCCTCGCTTCCGACGACTCCTCATGGGTTACCGGAGAAACATGGTATGTCGCCGGAGGCTTCCAATAAACCTGTCGGAGAAATTAGGTGACAGAACTAGCAACCACACTGGCCCCAAACCTCAGCTCTTAAACTTCATCTTCACTAGGAAAAACAGCATGTCAACAAAACCGATACTACCAATGACCCTGACGGCGATAGTCATTGTCGGGGGTGCGGCTCTTCTGTGGGCCACGGGTGCAATCTCCTTTGCAGACCGTACCGCAAANNACGGAGTGGGATGAGTTTTCTGGTCGGGTGCAACCGGTGGAGCGAGTGGAAATCCGACCCCAAGTCTCTGGGCTCATTACGGCAATCAATTTTGAGGAGGGACAACTAGTCAACAAGGGGGATCCTCTTTTCACCATCGACCCCCGTCCTTTTCAGGCCGAAGTGGCCCAAGCTCAGGCTGCTCTTGAAGGTGCCCAGGCTAGATTAAGTCTGGCCAAAGCTAATTTGCTGAGGAGCAAGGAGTTGTTCGATACCCACACTGTAGCCAAGAACGACTTGGATCAGAATAACGATGCCTATATGGAGGCCGATGCCAATCTTAAATCAGCTCAAGCAGCTCTCCAGACGGCTCAGATCAACCTCGACTACACTGCAATTACCTCTCCGGTGACCGGTCGTGTCTCCCGTGCCGAGATCACGGTCGGAAATCTGGTGGAAGCAGGTGCAAATGCGCCCCTCCTTACCACGGTNNATCTGTTTCACCCGTCTATGTGGAATTTGAAATCGATGAGCAAACCTATCTCAAATACTCTGCCAACGGGGCAGAAGGGAACACAGGCATTGATCATATCCCAGTCGAGATGGAACTCGCTAATGAGGAAGGCTACCCCCACCAGGGGCATCTTAAATCGATTGATAACCGTCTTGATACAACTTCAGGGACAATAAGAGTTCGCGCGGTCTTTGAAAACCCCACGGGTGAATTGACACCGGGACTCTACGCCAAGGTTCGTACGGCGGGAGCCCCTGCTGAAACAGCTGTACTAGTTGATGACCGTGCGGTGGGTACTGATCAGGACAAAAAATATGTCATGGTTGTCGATTCTGGAAACAAAGTCACTTATCGGACAGTAACACTGGGGCCCATCATCAATGGGCTGCGCATTGTGCGATCTGGATTGCAGAAGGACGAACGTATCGTTGTCGATGGATTGCAAATCATTCGTCCTAATCAGGAGATCATTCCGGAGAATGTGGCTATGGATAGAAATCAAAGCCCACCGGAAGTAGCCGCTTCGCGTGGCAACTAAGCAACTCAACGCGCACCCTTAAGTAACAGGGCATGAATGTTTCCAGATTCTTTATCGATAGACCTGTATTTGCAGGCGTTCTTTCCACCCTGATTTTGCTGGGGGGATTGATCGCCATGCAGGAACTTCCAATTTCCGAGTACCCTGAGGTGGTGCCCCCATCGGTCATCGTGAAAGCACAGTTTCCAGGTGCCAATCCGCAGACTATTGCTGAAACCGTTGCGGCTCCAATCGAAGAACAGATCAATGGAGTAGAAGGCATGCTTTATATGTCCTCCCAGGCCACTTCGGACGGGCTGATGACTCTAACAATCACATTCAAGCTAGGGACAAACCCCGACTTGGCCCAGCAGTTGGTTCAGAATCGGGTCAACCAAGCACTGCCAAGACTACCTGCCGAGGTCCAGCAACTTGGTGTCACCACGGTGAAGAGCTCCCCTGATCTAACCATGGTGGTGCATCTCCTTTCTCCCAATGGTCGGTACGATATGACCTATCTTCGCAATTATGCGGTGATCAATGTGAAAGACCAACTGTCGCGTCTTCCGGGGATCGGATCGGTAGATCTCTTCGGTTCCGGTGATTATTCCATGAGAGTCTGGCTCGATCCCAGCAAAGTTGCGGAGCGAGGACTCTCAGCCGATGATGTGGTTCAGGCGATTCGAGATCAGAATGTCGATGTAGCTGCAGGTGTGATTGGTGCCTCTCCTTCCGTTCCAGGGATCGACTATCAGATTTCAGTCAATGCTCAGGGACGGCTGACGACGGAAGAGGAGTTTGGGAATATCGTGATCAAGACCTCTCCGCAAGGGGTCGTGACGCGGCTGAAAGATGTGGCCCGCATCGAGATGGGAGCCAGTGAATATGCACTACGTTCCCTGCTGGACAATAAATCTGCCGTGGCTATCCCAATTTTTCAGGCTCCGGGTTCGAATGCGCTGCAAATATCGGCTGAAGTTCGGAAGACGATGGCCGAGTTGGCCAAGGATATGCCAGAAGGCATGACCTATCGTATTGTTTATGATCCGACCCAATTTGTGATGGCCTCCATCCATGCAGTGATTGAGACCCTACTCATTGCGATAGCATTGGTTGTTCTTGTAGTGATCGTTTTCCTTCAAACATGGCGGGCCTCCCTCATTCCTCTCATCGCTGTACCGG